>CALKWV010000082.1 GCA_938003915.1 uncultured Bacillota bacterium
AGGACCATTCTGAAGTAAGCAAAACATTTAGCTGGTCTATTATTACAAAAGAGGCGATAGATTTTTAAACCCATTCATCTCAGTATCACCTTATTTTATAATAAATTATATCCTTCAGCCAACATATATAGTATCTTCCATATATGTTGGCTACATATTATTTTACTATTAGCTCATAACTCTCTCTAAAATCCATGATGGAAGGAATCCATTCCTGAACTCATATGATCCATACCTGTATTCATATTGTCCATATTAGAGTTCATATGGTCCATATGGTTATGCATTTCCATACTTTGATAAGCCATAGTATCTGACGGATTAAATCCTGGCCCCTGTACATAACCACCATGATCAAAAGGCATAACTGACCTCAGACCTTCGTTCATGGCCCATTGTGTGAACTGGTGGAATTGTTCTTGGTTCATTTGTTCTACCTGCTGCAGGTGGAACTGGGAAAGCGAACGAATTTCTTAACTTTTTCCACTGCTATACCTCCTGCCATAACAAAATGATGCATTTATTACCTCAATTTTACAAAAATAGTTTGAAATAAGGCTACACCTTATATATGCAAAATAATCTAAAATACTCAAACCATTATAACACAGTAATCTATTATATGGTTCAATAAAGGTATAGCTAATAATCCTATTAACCCTTTTTTACTGCTTTTTTCATGGTGCGCACATATTCAATCACATGGGGTATGCATTTGGAGCCGTATTGTTCTATGATTTTTACAATTGCACTTCCTACAATTACGCCATCAGCAAACTTAGCTATTCTTGCTGCTTGTTCAGGTGTTGAAATGCCAAAACCTACAGCACATGGTATATCATTTACTTCCTTCACAAGCCTTACCATTTGCTCTGCATCACTGCTTATATTTTTCCGCACACCTGTCACTCCCATGGATGATACACAATAGATAAAGCCCTGTGCTTCCCTGGCAATCATATGTATGCGCTTGTCGGAAGTGGGAGCAATCATTGAGATTAAATAAACTCCACATTTCAAACAAAAAGGCATAAGTTCATCTTTTTCTTCAAATGGAAGATCAGGAACAATTAAAGCATCAACTCCGGCATCTTTACAATTATTCAAAAATCTATGGACACCATAAGCGAATATTGGATTTATATATGTCATAAGTGCTATAGGAATACTACAGGTCTTTCGAATGTCTCTGAGCATACTAAATATATGATCCACTGTTATCCCATGGGACAGAGCACGGATAGAAGCAGATTGAATCACTTTACCTTCGGCAACAGGATCAGAAAAGGGTATGCCTAGCTCAATTAAATCTGCACCAGCCTCTGCCATCTGCAACACTAATTCTCTAGTTGTTTCTAACGAAGGATCGCCTGCAGTTATAAAAGGAATAAAAGCCTTCCCTTTAGCAAAAGCCTTGTGTAACTTATTCATAGATTTCCACCCCCATATAGCGAGCTATTGAAGCCACATCTTTATCCCCTCTTCCTGAGAGTCCTATCACTATTATTTGATCCTTCTCCATTTTTGGTGCCAGCTTCATAGCGTAAGCAACAGCATGAGCACTTTCAATAGCAGGTATAATTCCTTCTACACAAGACAAGTATTCAAATGCTTCTACAGCTTCATTGTCAGTTACTGCTACATATTCTGCCCTGCCAATTTCATGCAGGTAAGCGTGCTCTGGTCCTACACCTGGATAATCCAGACCTGCTGATATAGAATAAACTGGAGCAATCTGACCATACTCATCCTGGCAAAAATAGGATTTCATGCCGTGAAAAATGCCTAATTTGCCTATTGCTAAGGTTGCAGCAGTTTTCTTTGTATGAACACCGTGACCTGCTGCCTCACAGCCAATAAGGCGAACATTTGGTTCTTGGATAAATTCATAAAAAAGACCTATTGCATTGCTACCTCCCCCAATACAAGCAATTAATACATCAGGAAGTCTTCCTTCAATTTCTAATATTTGTTCTTTCACTTCCTGACCAATAACATTTTGAAAATCCCGAACAATTGTCGGAAAGGGATGAGGTCCCATTACAGATCCTAATACATAATGTGTATCCTTTACACGCCTACTCCATTCTCTTAAGGTTTCATTAACAGCATCTTTAAGTGTCTGAGTACCGCTATCTACTACATTAACTTTTGCACCCAGCAATCTCATACGGAAAACATTAAGGGCCTGACGTTGAGTGTCCTCTTTGCCCATAAATATTTCGCATTTTAATCCCAAAAGGGCAGCTGCTGTTGCTGTAGCAACTCCATGCTGCCCGGCTCCTGTCTCAGCTATTACCCGAGTTTTTCCCATGTATTTAGCAAGAAGCACCTGTCCTAGTACATTATTTATTTTATGGGAACCAGTATGGTTAAGATCTTCCCTTTTCAAATAAATTTTAGCTCCTCCTAGGTCCTTGGTCATGTTTTCAGCAAAGTATAGCATGGAAGGCCTGCCTGCATAATTCTTAAGAAGACTGTTAAGCTCTGCTTTGAACTTGGGATCATTTTTAAAATGGTTATAAGCCTCTTCTAGCTCTGTAACGGCACTCATCAAAGTTTCTGGAATATACTGCCCGCCATAGATTCCAAACCTTCCTTTTGACATTCCCTATTCCTCCTTTTTCCATCACATGTATATTCGTCAAGTGCTTAGCGCTTAGCTTTAATAATGCTGGTATAACATACGTCCAGTTCATCACTTAACTTTTTTGCCATAGCTACGATTTTCACTATCTTCTCTGGATCTTTATAACCATTGGTCTCCACCCCGCTACTAACATCAATGCAGTAAGGATTATGTTGAATTGCCCGTCTAATATTATCTGAATTAATACCTCCTGCTAGAAAATATGGTTTTTTTATATTTGGAATAATGGACCAATCAAAGGATTGACCAGTTCCTCCGTATTTTCCCGTATGGTAGGTATCAAATAATAGATAGTCACAGGAAAATTCCATTCCTTTTTCTATATCTTCCGGATCTTTTACTCTAATAGCCTTGATAATCTTATTTGATACACAATTTCTTAGGCTCTTTATATAACCCTCATTTTCATCACCATGAAGCTGGATTATATCAATTATGTTAGATTTGCAAAACTTAATGATCCTTCTAATATCCTCATTGACAAATACTCCTACTACTTTTATAGATGGATTTAAAGAAACTCTCAGAGCCTTTGCCTTGGCTTCATCAATCTGTCTTTTGCTTTTCGCAAATACAAAGCCAATGTAATCGGGAAGAGCCATGTTTACTGCCTCTATGTCCTGTCTCCGCATTAAACCACATATCTTGATCTTGGGCATCTTTACCCCTCCTAAAAATTGCTTCAACTTTGTAACAGGCATCTTATTTATAGCCTTTTAAATAGTCTAGCATGGCTTTTTTGTCCTCGCTTTTCATCAATGCTTCTCCAATCAAAACTGCGTCTACTCCAGCTTTTTCTAGCTGTAAAATATCCTCCCGAGTCTGGATACCACTTTCTGCAACATAGCTGATATCTTTAGGGACCAGTTCCCTTAAATTGATACAATTTTGAATATTAACCTCAAAGGTTCTAAGATTCCTATTATTCACTCCTATTACCCTTGCTCCCGACTCAATTGCCATAATTACTTCATCCTTGGTATAGGCTTCTACAAGTGCAGAAAGTCCAAGCTCATCACAGATATTGATATACTTTTTGAGAGTGTTAGCATCCATAAGAGTGCAAATTAATAATACTGCATCGGCTCCCATTAATTTTGATTCATAAATTTGATACTCATCTATAATAAAATCTTTTCTAAGTACAGGTATACTCACCATTTCACTTATCTCTTTTAGATAAATATCCCTTCCTTTGAAATATTCAGGCTCTGTCAGCACTGAGATAGCGTGAGCTCCTGCCTTCTCATACTCACATGCAATTTCTTTATATGGAAAAGCTGGTGCTATTATCCCCTTGGAGGGGGAAGCCCTTTTTACTTCGCATATAAAGGACATTCCTTTATTTTCCAGCACTTTTTCGAAAGCAAAATCATCACGGCTTTGAAACTTCTTTACCTTCCCTTTGTAAAATATTTTAGATTTCAAATCATCTAATGGTACTTTTCTCTTGGCAGAAGCCACACGCTTTTTGGTAGACTGAACTAAGGTCTCTAGAATCATAATTTCACAAACCCCTTTTCTAATCTGGTTCATTGGACAGCATGATAAACTTATTTAACTGTTCCATAGCTCTTCCGCTATCGATGATTTCCTCAGCTATTTTCACGCATTCTCTCAATGTAAATTTATTGTAAAACATATATAGACACACTGCAGAATTTAACAGTACAATATTTCTTTTAGGTCCTTTTTCACCGCTTAATATCCTTCTAGCAATCTCAGCATTTTCTTGGGGGCCTCCCCCAATTAAATCCTCAGGTTGGCAATATTCAAATCCAAATTGTCTGGGATCTAAGAAAAAACTATTTAAATTACCATTGTTTACTTCACATACAGTAGATGAAGTAGTTAGGGTTATTTCATCTAATCCATCATGTCCATGCACTACCATGGCCTTTTTTACACCTAAATTGTTAAGCACTCTTGCCAGCGGTTCTACAAGACTTTCATCATAAACACCTAATAATTGATAATTTGCATCTGCTGGACTGGCAAGAGGACCTAATATATTAAAAATAGTACGTACTCCAAGTTCTTTTCTAACTGGAGCGGCATATTTCATAGATGGATGATAATGGGTAGCAAACATAAAGCAGATTCCAATTTCTCTCAATATTCTTTCGCTCTTTGAGATGGGAATATCAATCTTCACTCCTAAGGCTTCTAGTACATCAGCACTTCCGCATTTGCTGGACACACTTCTGTTGCCATGTTTTGCTACAGGCACACCTGCTGCTGAAATTACAATGGAAGAAACGGTAGAAATATTAAAGGTATTTGCTTGATCCCCTCCGGTACCTACTATATCTAGCACATCACCTGAATGCTTAAGCTTAGCTCCTTGTTTCCTCATAGATATGGCACATGCTGTAATTTCATCTATAGTTTCACCTTTCATTCTCATGGCTGTTATAAAGGATGCAATCTGAGCATTTGTAGCCTTTCCACTCATAATTTCATCCATAACATATTTGGTCATTTCAAAAGAAAGGTCTTCTCTGTTTAGTAGTCTATGAATGGCTTTTTTTATCATATGGATTCACCACCTATTTGCAGAAAATTTTTTATTATTGCTGCACCCTTAGGGGTCAATATGGATTCAGGATTGAACTGAAGACCAAATACCTCATAATCTTTATGTTTGACTCCCATCACTTCCCCTTCATCATCTTCGGCAATTATCAAAAGCTCATCTGGGAGGGATAATCTTTGTACTATTAGAGAATGATATCTGGCGGCTTGTATCAAAGGCGGTAGTCCTTTGAATATGCTATTTCCATTAGCAATATGTATATTGCTTTGCTTGCCATGCATCAACTTCTTTGCTGGTACAATGGAAGCACCGAATACTTGACATATGGCTTGATGACCAAGGCCTATGCCTAAGATTGGTATTTTATCCTTCATCTTATATATGAGCTCTTCACATATTCCGGCATTTCTGGGATGGCCTGATCCAGAAGAAATGATAAT
Source organism: uncultured Bacillota bacterium (assembly GCA_938003915.1). Lineage (GTDB taxonomy): Bacteria > Bacillota > Clostridia > Caldicoprobacterales > UBA3941 > JAAYGY01. Next base: position 5,627 of record CALKWV010000082.1, read on the forward strand.
ATGGGAAAAGGACATTTTTTCTACTTCTTCTACCTTCATTTCATCATTGCGTTTTACTATGATATTATGATTAAAACTTCCTACAAGCTGTTCTAAATTATAGGTGAAGCTGTCATAGTTATCTATTAACAATATCATCCATCCACCTCCTTTGCCGAAATAATGGCCTCCAAAACAGCTTTGGCCTTATTTTCAGATTCTTGGTATTCTTTCTCTGGAATGCTGTCTGCCACAATTCCCCCTCCAGCCTGTATGTAAACCCTATCATTTTTCTTAACTGCCATGCGTATTGCAATGCATACATCCATATTGCCTGAAAAGTCTATGTAGCCTATAGCACCGCCATATATTCCTCTTGGCTCCTTTTCAAGTTCTTCTATAATCTGACATGCACGAATCTTTGGTGCTCCAGTTAATGTTCCAGCTGGTAGAAGGGCTTCTATGGCATCTAAGGCATCTTTATCTTCCCTAATACATCCCTGCACTTCAGAAGTGATATGCATAATCTTTGAATAACGCTGTATCATTTTATAGTTCACAACATTCACACTGGAATACTTTGACACTTTGCCCAAGTCATTTCTTGCAAGATCAACTAACATATTGTGTTCAGCTAACTCTTTTTCATCCTCTAACAATGACCTTTCTAACTCCTTATCCTCATTGCTATTTTTTCCCCTTGGTCTGGATCCGGCTATAGGAAAGGTTCTAAGAATACCGTCTTGCAATCTTACCAGAGTTTCTGGTGATGTGCTGATCAATTGTACATCACCATTTTCCATGAATACCATGTAGGGAGATGGATTGGTGGTTCTTAAAACCCGATAAGCATTAATAAGGCTATCTTTATATTCTGTTTCAAATCGTCTTGAAATTACTGCTTGGTATACTTCTCCATTTTTAATGTATTCCTTTGTTTCGTTAACCATATTGCAGTACTCTTCTTTTGTGACATTGCAGGTAAAACGTGGAGTGCTTTTTATTTGGACTTTAGGTAGCGGAGTCTGTTCTATAATTATTGAGTTTATATTATCAATTTCAGTAATTGCTTTTATATAATTCTCTTCCAACCTATCGCTCTTTATATTGGCAATTATGCTAATCTTTTGCTTTAGATGATCATAAACAATTACCTTGTTGAACAACATAAGGTCAAAATCGTTAAAATCACTGCTTCTAAGCTTTAAGCTGGGCTCAAAATATTTAGTCATGCTATATGCAAAGTATCCTACCAATCCTCCTGTAAATGGAGGGAATCCAGCTATCCTTGGCGCTTTATATCCTGAAAGATATGTCCTCACAACCTCAAGAGGTTTCAGAGAATATATTATTTTAACTTTCTCCTCATTTTCTTCAATAGTTATTTTTCCATTTTTGCATTTAATATGGGCAATAGGGTCAAAGCCTAAAAAAGAATATCTACCCCATTTCTCACCACCTTCTACGCTCTCAAGAAGATAATACCTGTTGCTTATCTGTGAAATCTTTCTCAAAAGCTCTATAGGAGTTGTAAAATCGGCATAAATCTCCTTGCATATTGGGATAAGCTTGTATTTTTTCGCCAATTTCCTAATTTCATAGTAATCTGGATTTATCATAGCAATCACCTCCCTTGAGATTAAATAATTTCTTTTTTTGTGTTATGGTTGTAGAACATCTTAGTAGACTAAAAAAGGCTTTCGTCCCAAAATAGGGACAAAAGCCTTAGCTTCTGCGGTGCCACCCTAATTGACGTATTTCTACGCCCGCTCATTTTGCATACCATCATATGCATCCAGCTGATAACGGGCAGGCCCCCCGTAAGCGCCTACTCTCTTTCGATTTCGGGCTTCCCTCACAAGTCCATTCGAAATAATCTTGCAGCCGCATTCCCACCAACTAGCGACTCTCTGAATGCAAGTAATTATTTCTACTACTCTTGTTCCTCGGTTTAACGCTATATACAACTTATTAATTATGTAATATTAGACTAAGATTGTAAAAGAATAAGTATTTAAGATAAACAGATTTAAATGTAATTTTGGAAATAGTAACACAATTCATTTTTCTTGTCAAGTATTTTTTGCATAATTATTCTGTGAATTAGTTATAAATATTAAGAGCAGTTTATTAATCCAATTTAGATTCAGCATAGGATTTTTGATTAAATCATATTTTTCTGATTTAAGTGCAAAGTATTGAGGTATTATACTACTCAACAAGAGCTTTAATTGTTAATACACATATTTCAGGAGGTTTTAATATGTTACTAAAAGATAAAGTTGCCATAATTACAGCTTCAGCTTCTGGTTTTGGAAGGGAAACAGCTTTGTTATTTGCAAAGGAAGGTGCTAAGGTAATAGCAGTAGATTATAATACTTTGGGAGAAAAGGTAGCAGAGGAAATTAATAGAAATGGCGGAGAATCTATTTTTATAAAGGCTGATGTATCTTGTGAGAAAGATGTCGAAAATTTTGTCAATAAAACTATGCAAACATTTGGTAAAATAGATATTTTATTTAATAATGCAGGAATATACATACCTGGAAAGGCTGATGAACTTGCTGTAGAAGATTGGGATAGAGTTATAGACATCAACCTAAAAAGTGTCTATCTTGGTAGCAAATATGCTGTTCCTCATATGAAAGAAAAAGGCGGAGTAATTATAAACACAGCTTCAGCAGCAGGAATTATAGGATTTCCAGATGCCGTGTCATATGCAGCTTCTAAGGGCGGTGTCGTCTCTCTTACTAAAGCCATGGCTGTAGACTATGCGCAATACAATATTAGAGTAAATTGTATTTGCCCAGGTACTGGTGAAACTGGAATGACTAAAGAAATACTTGAGGACAAGAGCTTACTAAAATGTTTTTAGCTCCTATACCCCTAAAGAGATTTGCACAACCAATAGATATTGCTAATGCTGCTCTTTTCCTAGCATCAGACATGTCTTCCTACTTAACTGGAGTTGCTCTTCCTGTAGATGGAGGATGGACCGTTGCTTAAATTTCACCTTTATAAATGAGGCTATAACTAAATAAAATGCAGATGAGAATCAAACATTTGATTCCATCTGCATTTTAATATTAGATATTACAGTTTTCCTTTAATCCCTGCTTTAAAACACATTATAATTTATACTAATTTATGCAAAGCTATTCACATTCTACTGTAAAGAGTATCCTAAAACCATTGACATCAACTGTTGAAAAACACTGTGAGCCGCCGTATTTGGGAGCTTCATAGTACCTATCAACTGTAAAGCCTGCTGATCTTAATTTACTCTTTACTTCTTTTGCATATGTTTCATCTTTTAATACAATTGTAAAGGATTTAAGTCCAACTGCATTGTCTGGTGCCGTAACACCATCTTTACTATTCCATATATTAAAAGCTAAATGATGATGATATTTGCCTGATGAAACAAATATGGCTTTTTTACTGTAATCACTAACAACCTGATAATCTAATACATTTGTATAAAAGTCACGAGTAGCATCTAAATCTGCAACAGACAAATGAATATGCCCAATAACAGTATCTTCTGGCAAGCCTAACCAACTCTCATCTGCAGCATCTAAAATTTCTTCAAAATCTACTTCTTCCACTGTCATATAAACAAAATCATCTTGCCAAATCCAGGTGTCTTCGGGCCTATCTATATACAATTCAATGCCATTGCCATCAGGATCCTCTAAGTATATGGCTTGGCTAACGTGATGATCACCTGCCCCAATCCGTACATCTAAATCAATTAAATGCTTTATCAATTCCCAAAATCTTTTTTTGATGGCAATAACAAGGCCATGTGATAAAGGCCAGTTTGACCAAGTCGTAAAGGGATAGGATTTTCTACCTGAACCAACGAAACTAAGCTGGTTTTACCATCAGCCGTTAAATAAATCGTATCTATTGTTTGCTCTACAACGCTAAAACCAATAACAGTTTTATAGAATTCCACTGAGCGTGCCAAATCTGATACTTTTAATTGTATATGGGATACATACATATTGGGTTTTTTATTCCTTTAAAATCTTTTGTCGTTCTTCCTTTTGATCTTCTGTTGTTTGATTATATTTGATAGATGCATTTCTTGCCAATTCTCTTAATCTGACTAGCTCTGGATCTGATGTCTTATAAAGCTTTCCCGAGATCATTTTTTCCCTTTCTGCCATATTTGAATTTATCCTCCTCTTGTATAGCAAATATGACAATTTTATAATTTGTTCAATTGTCATATAGTCCTTCGTTCCCCATAATTTAACCACAGTCTGATTAGAATATTGGATGTATGGATACAACTATAGTTATATCAGCCTTCAATAACATTGATGCCCAATGTCAACTTGCATGCCATCTCACATAATTAGATTGAAAGCATGTTCCCCAAATTTTTTTTATTACTTTTTTAGAATATCCATATCTGTAATATA
>CALKWV010000083.1 GCA_938003915.1 uncultured Bacillota bacterium
TCTAGCTTTTGACAGATAGATTCATTAATCTCTTTATCCTTAAATTTTTTCCATCTACATACTTTGTTCATATTTTTCACCTGCTATACTAAAGCAACTATCCCTTGAACAATCGGCTTAGCCAAACTTAAATATTACTCCTACCACTCCTGCAGCAATCAAATATACAATGGGATGTTTTTTATACTTGTTGGTTAAAAACAGCAATATACCAAAAAGTATTATAGCTTTTAAGTCAAGTAGATCCAAAATCCTTTTAGTATCTATATATTTTTGTAGATTAAATAAGGAAACCTTTGCCACCTCAAATCCTGCCGCTGCTATAAGCCCGGTTACTGCAGGTCTTAGACCATAAAATCCCGCTTTTACAATAGGCTGATCTGCAAATTGCATAAAATAATGGGCGATTATAATGATAATTATTACTGACGGAGCCTCCAAACCCAGTGCTGCAATGATAGCACCCGGAATCCCGGCAACCTGATATCCTACATAAGTTGCCATATTTACCCCTATGGCTCCCGGAGTTGATTCTGATATGGCTATCATATTTACTAATTCCTGGCTTGTAAACCAATCATATTTTCCTGCAAGCTGTTGAAGAAAAGGTATAGTCGCCAAACCTCCACCTATAGCAAACAGTCCAATTTTAAAAAACTCCACAAATAGTAGTAGATAAGTCATCTGTCAACCGCCTTTCTATATGTAAGTATAATTCCCGTAATTGCTGAAGCCACGATAATGATGACTGGCGATATACCAGTAAGGGCAACAAGTAAGAAACTCAAAGCAAATAGTATAACCCCAGCCAAATCCTTTACTGTAGTCTTCCACATCCTAACCACTGCATTTAAAACTAATACAGTAACTCCTACCCTTATACCTGCAAAAGCATGCTGAACTATTTCATTGTTCTGAAAATGCATAAAGGAAGATGCTATAATTATAATTACAATCAAAGATGGAACAGTAATTCCCAGGGTAGCAGCAATGGCCCCTACAATCCCTTTTCGCTTATAACCTATAAAGGTTGCTGTATTTACTGCAATGATCCCTGGAGTACTCTGTCCTATTGCATAGTAATCGATTACTTCCTCATCAGTAGCCCATTGCTTCTTTTCTACAACTTCTTTTTGTATTAGGGGAAGCATGGCATATCCCCCTCCAAAAGTAAAGGCACCTATTCGGAAGAAAACGCTAAATAGTTCCCAAAGCTCTTTCATTAAAGTCACACTCCTAACATATTTGTACTAAATTACTAAATTAAATAATAGTGTACTATTTAACCCTCACTCTATCACTGATTCAAAGAAAAACAAATCAGTGAATACTGCAGTCTATCAAACAGGACTATTGAAATGAAAATAACATCTATATTCTAATAGTATTGCGCTTATAAAGTCAATCTAATTAAATAAACCTGAGGATCTTAATCCTCAGGTTTAATGTTTCTATGCATTAATGGCGCTAATTTCTTGTTCTTCTCTAAACTGATTGGTATAGAGCCTATAGTAGTATCCCCTTTGCTTCATAAGCTCTCTGTGGCTGCCTTGCTCTACCATTCGCCCATCCTTTATAACTAATATCCTATCCGCTGATCGGATAGTAGATAGACGATGGGCTATTATAAAGCTGGTTCGCCCCTTTAATAGCTTGCCTATGGCATCCTGTATTATTTGCTCTGTCTCTGTATCTATAGATGAAGTAGCCTCGTCTAATACCAAGATTTTAGGATCTGCTATAATAGCCCGGGCAAAGGATATAAGCTGTTTTTCTCCAGTAGATAACCTGTTGCCACCCTCACCCACCTCAGTATCATAGCCATGCTCCATCCTCATAATAAAATCATGGGCGTTAACCATCTTGGCAGCCTCTATAATCTCTTCATCAGTGGCATCTAGCCTACCATAACGTATATTTTCCTTTACAGTCCCGCTAAATAGGTGAGGGGTCTGAAGTACATATCCTATATTAGACTGTAGCCATAATTGAGATCTCTCGCGATAATCTACCCCATCTATTAAAATCTGGCCTTTAACAGGTTCGTAGAAACGGCAAAGCAAGTTTACTATTGTACTTTTTCCTGACCCTGTTTCACCAACTAAGGCAATACTTTCACCTCTTTTTACCTCAAGATTAAAGTCTTCCAGAACCTCTTCCCCTTCCTTATAGTAAAAGCATACATTTTTGAAGGAGATATCTCCCTTAATCTCTTCCCAGTTCTCCCTTTTTGGCTCAAACTCAGTACCATACTTTTCTATTACCTCTGGAGTATCCTTGATATCAGGCTCAGTATTTATCATAGCCATTACCCGTTCCGCCGAAGCCTGGGCATTTTGGAACTCAGCGATAATCCTAGCTAAATCACTAATGGGCTGAAAAAATTGAGTCGCATAGGTAATAAATGCTGAAAGGGTACCAAATCCTATGGTCTGGGCTAGTACTGCCTTACCACCAAACCAAAGGGCTAAGGCAGTTCCCACACTTCCCAAGGTTATGACAATAGGAAGGTATATGGATGAAAATATGGCTGCCTTTACCGATGAGCTATACATTTCATTAGTAAGGGTCTTAAACTCCTTTAAACTCTCCTCTTCTCTAACCAAGGTCTTGGTGGTCATAGCTCCCATAATACCCTCATTAAAGGCACCCGTAATTTTGGAGTTGGTCCTTCTAACTATCCTGTAGGAATGCAATATTTTCTTTTGAAAATAGACACTGATAACTGCCAATATAGGTACTACTACAAGAGTAATCAAGGCCAATCTCCAATTCATATATAGCATGGCTGCTAAGCCTCCTACCATTGCAGTAGCACCCCAGGTTAAATCTACCAGGCTCCAAGCAATAGTGGCTCCCAGTCTCTCTACATCAGATGTCATCCGAGACATAAGCCAGCCTACAGGGGTTTTGTCATAGTAGGAAAAGGATAGCTCCTGAAGTCGTTTAAAGCCTGCTTTTCTAATGTCATAGCTAAGATCTAATTCAATCTCACTTGCAATTTTTACTAGAAAGTACACATTAATGGCCTGAAGTACTACTAATCCACCATAAGTGGCAGCGAATCCCCATAGGCCCTTGAGAATTCCTGTAACAATAAAATTATCTATAGCATACTTAGTCATCAAGGGGAAGATAACATCTATACCTCCCGAACCAATCATGACTATTATAAGAGCAATAACCTTCTTTTTATAGGGTTTGATATACTGGAATAAGTTTTTCCATAAACCTAAGTCAACGGATTTAGTATATTCTTGCTCTTTTAGTGCACTCAATTTTATCCCTTCCTTCCTACGCTAAACTCTTCTCCATCTCTTCTTCTAAAGCACTTTGTATGGACCAAATACGCTTGTACATACCTTCTTGAGCCAGTAATTCTTCGTGGGTTCCTGATTGTACTATCCTGCCATCTTCCATGACCAGTATTAAATCAGCTTGAGCTATGGTAGTAATCCTATGAGATATAATAAATGTGGTTACATCCTTACTTACTTCATTTAAGGCTGCTCTAATAGCATTATCAGTTTCAGTATCCACCGCGCTAAGGGAGTCGTCAAAGATAAGAATTGAACTATTTAAAATTATGGTTCTAGCAATAGCTACCCTTTGCTTCTGCCCACCTGATAAGGTTACTCCTCTCTCTCCTACTACAGTGTCATAGCCATCTTCGAATTCTTGTATCACATCATGAAGGGCTGCTATCTCTGCAGCTTTATAGATCTCTTCTTCAGTTGCATCCTTTCTGGCTAATGCAATATTCTCCTTTATGGTTTTAGAGAATAGAAAAGGTTCTTGTAGCACAATTCCCACGTGTCGCCTTAACCATTTTTTATTTATATCCCTTAACTCAACTCCACCAATGGTTATAGAACCTTTTTGATAATCATATAAGCCTTGAAGCAAATGAACTAAAGAAGATTTACCCGAGCCCGTACCACCAAGAATAGCTACTGTCTGCCCCGCTTTAACCTTGAAAGAAACATCCTTTAGTACAGGGCGGCCCTTTTCATACTCAAAGTACACATTTTTAAATTCAATATCTCGATCCATGGGAGGGGTTAAGCCATCTTCATTCATATCTTCGAGAGGTTTATCAATAATTTCCTTAATCCTGCTTAATGAAACCTGGGTTCTACCCATATCCGTTAGGATTCTTCCCAATTGCCTCACAGGCCATAAAAGCATTCCCTCATAGCTCATAAAGGCTAAAAGAGTTCCTAAGCTTAACTCCCCAATTGCAGCCCAGTACACGCCCACAACTAAGACAGCGCCCATCTGGGCCATAACCAATAGATCAGAAGTAGACCAATATAGGGCTAAAATCCAGCTGAGTCTGTACCAAAGATTGGTATACTCCCTATTCTTTTCATCGAATTTTTCAACCTCGTATGCCTGCCTTCCAAATGCTCTTACTACCCTGATCCCTGTCAGATTTTCCTGCAGTACAGTGGTTAATCTGCCTTCGGCTTCATCTGCTTCTCTAAAGGCCTCCCTTATTTTGCTGAAAAATATAGCAGCAAATAGGAAGATAAATGGAACTGCAGTCATAGATACCCAGGTTAACTTAACATTTAGGGAAAACATAAGTATCAAAGAAGCTGTAAGCAGCACTAAAGCCCTACCCACTTCCACCAGCTGCATAGACAAAAACCTTCTAACTGTTTCTACATCTGAGGTACATCTTTGTACAAGATCTCCTGTTTCAGTTTTGACATGCTCGTCATAAGGCCAATACTGCAGATGATAAAATAGGTCATCCCTTATATTTTTTGCTATGGCCTCCGATGCCTGAGCTGATAATTTCCCTCTGGCATATTGAAAATAGCTGTGGAGCATATTAAGTATAACTAAGGCTAATCCACATATCCAAAGATTCTGTGCTAATACACTCTTACCTCCCAATTTCTCTATTATAGATACTACAGCTGGAGAGGCAGTAATAGGTTTATCACCTATAATAGAGTCCACTGTGATTGCTATTACTAAAGGGGGAAGCAAGGACAATACTGCAGATATCACCATGCTTATTATGGATCCTAGATAGCGCATCCGGTTTCCCTTCATTACTTGCCAAAGATAACCCCATGTATCCTTGCTTTTCATACTTTTGGCTCCTTTCCTATGAAAATCCAGCTAAAAAAAACGTAGACCCCTGGCCTACGGTTATAACTATCATTAACATATTCCCACAAAAAAACCACAGGCATTATACTTATTACCCATGGCTCGAATTATAAAACCAAAACTATTCAAACATCATAAGGCAGTCAGCTCCAAAGACACGGGTAATACATGATTATTTAATTTTCTGTTATTCATAAGTTTTAATGCTTTAATCATGCCTTACCCTCCTTTTCTTTGGTATTTTAATACTACAATTTGAACATATTTACAATTATATACATTTCTTTTTAATAATGCAATGTCTTTTTATAAAATTTTTTATCTTCATACGACTTTATTCATTGGAAAAGAAGCAAATCTAAACTTTGACTCGCCTCTTTAAAATCAATCATCTTACATCCTGAACTACTTCTTTAAGGCCTTTCTCCAATAAATAGGGATTGGCTAAGTATTTTTCTATCAATTTTAGTGAGTTCCCTAGGTATAGTCCATCACAAATCCTTTCATCTATGGCTATTCCCATTTCACATACCCTTTTTACCACTACTTGATCCTTTTTGACAACGGGTATTTTCTTTTCCCTACCCAGGGAAATAAATATACCTGTATTGCCAAAGTCATAAATGTGGTGATAAACATAATCCAACTTAATGGATTTTAAATAGGTAATAAACAAGGTTGTATGAAAGGGACTGGCTTCGATAAGAACTCCGGGCAATAGGTTCCATTTATCCATTTGCCTAACTATGCCCATTAGCAGCTTGACCAAGATGTTTGGTAAAGACATGATATAGTGTGCCAGCCTATCAGTAGAATTGCCTGTATCTGTTGATTTGTTGTCCTTTATAACCTTATCGATAATTTCAGCTATTTCAAATATATTCTCTTGGCCCGTGAAACTGAATTTTACAGTTGTTTCTTCCCCTTCGTCTTTAAGGGTTCTCTTTATTGCCATGGATATCCATATCCTATTCCTGGCATAATATCTATTGTTCATGACAAACCTGTTTAGTTTTGGTCTTTGGGCTATGACACGAACAAATACCGCTATAAAAAGATGCAAATAGGTTAATCTAATTCCTTCTTTATATTTTTCCTTAATATAGGCGTTGATTGCATCAGTTTCAACTATAATTTTACTAAAAACATGGGCGTCTGATCTTTTGGGCATGATATAAGGTATTATCTTGACAAAGGGGCTTATGGTACGCAGCCTTCTACCGTCATACCTATTTATAAGTCCATTATAAATTTTATTAAATATATTCACTTTGCACCGCCTTAACATAAATTATATATGCTCTAATATAATGATATGTTAGGAACTTAACCTTATGCTGAACTTTTATTTTTAGACATAAAGGCTGATAGGTGATAATATTTATTAAAATAATAGGTATAACTAAAAGAAGTATTTACTTAGTACTAATTCTAAATAAAGTGTCGCATGGTGTCAAGAAAAAGAATATTAAAAAGGTATCAGCCCTAATTGTACAACTGATACCTAAATTATATATTATTATAAATTATGATTACCACTTATTTCTGTGTATTCTAGAGGCATCAAACCTGTTGGAAGGCCCTTTGGCTTCTGCTGGATAGCCTATAGAAACTATACATAGAGGTATAATATTCTCTGGTAGTTCTAATAATTCTTTTACTCTCTTAACCCTATCTTCATCTGGGTATACCCCCAACCACACAGTGCCTATACCTAATTCTGTTGCCATCAATAGCAAATTTTGAGTTGCTGCTGAGCAGTCCTGTACCCAATAACCATCAAATCTCAGGTTGGAAACATCCCCACAGACTACGATAGCATGACTAGCCTCTTTTAACATATTTGAATAGGGATGAAACTTAGGTATCTCATTAAGAGTTTGTCTATCATCAATAACTACAAAATGCCAGGGTTGCTGATTACCTGCTGAAGGTGCCGCCATTGCAGCCTTTATCATTTGTTCAATGTGCTCCTCTGGTACCAGCTTATCGGTGTACTTTCTAATACTTCTTCTTTTGAAAATTGCATTCATTGTTTTACGCCTCCCCTACGATATATTATAAATATATTATAAAATATATTATATCAAATTTTTATATAGCATTCTAAAGCCTTGTTACCAGCCTGGTTACGCTATGACAAGGCCTTCCGACAAATTTGTCGAAAAGCCTTTGCATATTATTTAATCTTTCTTATCCTTATTGCCATATACTCCCTGCCCGGTAGCTTGATGGTGAATTTACCATGATGAATTCCTGCATCAGTTATAGTCATATTCCATGTGTCTATTATATCTACCTGATATTTACTTGTATCATCAAAATAAAAGGTTCTAAAACTAGGCCTGCTAAAACCATAATAATCTAAATAGTAATCTCCCTGATAGGCCAAGGACTCAGGTACTCCAGTTACAGAATCCCATGAAAGGGGATATTCTTTTAATCCATGACCTGGAACATCGCATAATATATTATAAAGGAACTTTAGCCTTTCAGGACTTTCGCCATGAAGCTCTCCGCCATGGCTCCACCATAATATATCTTGGGGATGAAGGTATGTCTCTCCATGGCTAGCATACCCGCCACGGCAAGTTGCTTCCCAGAAGCGCCTTACAAGTTCCTGCCCGCTAATATTTCCCCAGCCATGTTCAATGTTACCTTCATAGCATATCTCATCCAGTACTACAGGTTTTTGGTATCGATGTCTCCATTCAGACACTAATTCTCCAGTCTTATATAAATCCACTCTTTGGATACTGCAGTGAGTTATCCATGGTCTTGAGAAATCATAAAAGGAAAAACAATTATGGATTGAGCGGAGATGATTATACGGGTCTTTCTCACAAATAATTGAGGCGTAACGTTCCCAGTCCTCAATAGTCTTGGAATGCATTACATCATACTCATTTGCTAAAGACCACCATACATTTCGATATGCTGCAAAACGGGCAATAACATATTTCCAGTATAAATCATCTTCTTCAGGTTTCATTTTACTAAATCCCCAGCGATCATAAGGGTGCATTACTATGATATCGGCTTCAATACCCAAATCCATCAGATCCTGTATCCTTTTCTCAATAAGCTGAAAATGTTTTGGATTAAGGCGTTTGAAATCCCAGTCATTGCCCTCAAAGATTTTTGGATCCATAAAGTTATCCCTGGTTAAGGACGAACTATCACAAGGAGTTCCCTCGTATGGGTAGGTCTGGGGTTCATTGAAATTATACACGTAGTGTTTTGGGAATATACAAAAGCGAATTTTATTGAAAACGCTATTTTTAAGCGTCTCCAATGTTTTTTCCTGTAGTTCTGGTGTTTGATGCGTCCATACGTAACAAGTCGTGCCTATGGGATAGTAGGGAGTGCCATCTTCATATGCAAAGTGGTATGTATTGGCAACTCTAACCGGACCATGGTTGTTGTCAGAAGCTGGGGTAACAGTGAAATTTCCGCTATAAGTTTTATGGCTAAAATTGCAATATATCTTAAAGCTGTAATCCCCTTCAAAGGAGGGCATAAAGCGTACTTTGTATATCCCTTCGCCATCATAAAAGCCATCTACTTCTACTTCCTCATTTTTGCCTTTAAATACCCCTTTGATATAATAGTCCACAAAGGGATTTCCGTCAGTAGGTCCCTCCACTGTTACTTCAAAAACACACCATTTTTCAACCCTGTCTTGATAAATGCATTCTTTCATTTTATAGCTCCTTTCCATAATATGCCTAGCTGATATCTCTATGGCATTATAAGTATATCAACAATATCTAACTATATCTTTTTTAAAACTAATGGATTAGCACCTTACTTATGGCATGCTTCCAAGCTTCATATTAGGCTTGATACTTTCTCTAGTAGCGCATTCTATTTTGTTATAATTTATCTTTGGTATATATAATTGCAGTATAATCAGGATGGCCAGGTTTCCTATCTTTATGAGAATAGATCAAGGCTTTTATATCTTTAAGGGGAGGAAATACAAAAGGTTTACTCTTTTCAACATCTATATTTAATGCACATTCTATGTAATCATTTATTTTACTTTTAGGCAAAAGATCGCCATGATGAGAAATGATATAATGATCAAAATCAAGGGAATTTATTTTTCTTAGAGTCTTTATATACTCATCCAGATTAGTTGACTCAGGCAAAAAGAGAAAAAGATATGAATTTGCAGCATCACCTAATAGAAGTAGCCTTTTTTCTTTACATAATAAGCCAATAGAACCTCTAGTATGACCTGGAACAGCAATAACTTCCAGAGTTATGCCGCCTAAATCAAAGCAATGTCCTTCATTTATTGGAACTAGATTCCCTGGGCCAGCCGACAAATAATTTGCTTGATCATAATCTGCTGGTAACACGCCCTTATCTTTGGCTTGCTTAATTATATTTTTTCTCATATCTCTTGATGTGTCCTGTTGTGCAATTTCAATATCATTCTCATGGATGAATACCTGATCAAAATGATAATTTCCACATAAATGATCTACATGACCATGACTGTTTACCACTATTAAAGGCAGTTTGGTCAAACCTTCTACATGTTGTCTAAGATTTCCTATCCCATAGGCGGTATCAAACAGCAATGCCTTATTTTGTCCTATAATGAGCGTAGCAAAAACTCCAAGGGGATCTTGGATATGTATTACATTCTCCATCAGCACATGATCACTAAAATACTTCTCTCCCATTAAACAATTCCTTCCTTTCTAAAGCTTATCAGTAGAGTAATTAACATATGCTTTTAAGTAACTTTACATGATTTCAATATCCAAAAGAACAATACAACAAGTTATCTTATGCTAAAATTATCATAAGGTTTGTTCAAATATGAATCTTATATATCTCTTAAAAATAGTTCCGATATTAGCTTTCTACAAATTTAGCATAATTCCTTCTTTTATAGTAAAGCAATCTGACTAAATCTAAACATTATAAAAATATATGAACTATATGAATTGCAAGGAATTATAAAAATGCATTATAAATTTTTAAATCTAATTAAGATATTAGTGTAATAGCTAACCTTAATAAGTATAAAACTTTAGATTTAAGAAGCATACTATTGGTATAAATATAGTATAAAATATTGCAAAAGAGGATGTGCTTATGAAAAAGAGAGTAATACTAGGTATGAGCGGTGGTGTT
>CALKWV010000084.1 GCA_938003915.1 uncultured Bacillota bacterium
ACCCTCGACCTCCAGCGTGACAGGCTGGCATTCTAACCATCTGAACTACCGGGCCTCCTAAGAATAAAAAGGAGAGTGGTGACCCCTAGGGGATTCGAACCCCTGTTACCGCCGTGAAAGGGCGGTGTCTTAACCACTTGACCAAGGGGCCACGTTGGTGACCCATCGGCGATTCGAACGCCGGACTCCTTGATTAAAAGTCAAGTGCTCTACCAGCTGAGCTAATGGGTCACGTCCCTAAGACATGTTATATAATACAATATAATGGCCCCTTATGTCAACAACAATTTTCATCTTATTATAAAAATATCTTAAAAAAGGACCCGTTTCCTCGCCAAATTGGCAAAATAGGCATAGATTAAGCCTTTCCTAATAATATAATATCCGGAAAGGCTTAATAATATTAGCCACACTATTTACTATTTATTTGCCAAAAATTCGTTCAATGCATTGACAAGATCATCAGCATTGATTCCATGCACCATGGAAGCCTGTTCAATGGTTTCACCACTGGAAGCAGGGCATCCTAGACAGTGCATGCCGAATTGCATAAAAATAGGGGCTGTTTCTCTATCTATCATTAACACTTCAGCTATAGTCATGTCTTTAGTAACCTTTGCCATTTCATAACCTCCTATCTGTCCAACTCTCTTTATATAATATACCTTTTTAGTCAAGTATTCAATAGTTTTTTATTTTTCTTTATTATTTCATTTTTTACATAGCAGTAATTTTACATCTTTTTCTTCATTCATTTATTCTAAGAGCATGTTGCATTTCTCCCTTTTTATGATATTATAATAATTGCAAATACAGTTAAGGATGATACATATGGCGTTTTGTTCTTTTTCGGAAACCTATCATATGTTTGATATAACCCCGGTGGAAAACTTGTTTATACAAGAGTTCATGCTGAAAGCACCGGGGGATTTTGTCAAGGTTTATTTATATGGCCTGAAGCAATGCTACCATCCCAGCCAGTCTGAAAATTCAATCGAAAGTTTCGCTAAAGCTCTCTGCCTAGAAGAAAAGGTAGTAGAAAATGCCTTTATGTATTGGGAGCGCCAAGGGATAATACGAGTCCATAAAGATAAGGACCAACTGGTATCTATAGAGTATTTAAATATTAAGGACATGCTCTATAATAACAAGCATGAACCTAGTAAGGCCCTTTATCACTATAAAGACTTCAACCAAAATCTTCAGGCTATTTTCGGTAATAGAATGCTTACACCTCAGGAATACCTTAGAATCTATGACTGGATAGAAATCCTTCTTCTGCCTGCTGAGGTTGTACTGATGATGGTACAGTTTTACATAAGCAAGAAAGGCAATCGAATTAGTATAAACTATCTTGATAAGGTGGCGCAAAGCTGGGCTAACGATGGTATTAATACCCTACAAAAGGCAGAAGAATACATAAAGCAGTACGAATCCTATTACCAGGAAACTATTGCTGTGCTTAAATATCTGGGCATTCACCGCTCACCTTCCAAGGCGGAACTGGATCTATATAAAAAATGGCAGGATGTTTGGGGCTTCTCCTTAAATGCTATTTTAGAAGCCTGCAAGGAAACTACCAAGATCCAATCTCCCAATATGGCCTATTTGGATAAAATTCTTGAAAACTTGCATAAGCTGGGACTAACTTCACAGCAGGAGATAAAGAACTACTTATCTTCTAGGGACAGTATCAATGACAAAATAAAAGACGTTCTTTTCAACTTGGGCTATAAGGACACTGCTCCCACTCCTGAACATCAAGCCCTTTACCTAAAATGGACCAACAATTGGGGCATGGATCATGAAGTGATACTCCTTGCCTGTAGGCAAGCTGTGCGTAAAAAATCCAGGACAAATATAAATCAGGTTGATGAAATTCTCACTACATGGAAAGAACGGGGATTTGTCAAAGCCCAAGATATTAAAAACTACCTAAGGGAGAAGAAAATTCTAATAGATCAAATAAAAGCTGTCCTTGATAGGGCTGGAGACAATCGGGAGGTTACAGCCTCCGACCAAAAGTTGTTTATAAAATGGATAAAAGAATGGAACATGCCCTATGAATTGGTATTACTGGCTGCTGAATACTCTACTATGGCAGAAAATAAGCTGCCCTTTATTAACAAGATTTTAAGTAATTGGCACAATATGGGTATTAAAACAGTAAAAGAGGCCAAAGCTGACCATGACCGTCATGTTCAAGGTCTTGAAGTTGCTGCTAGCAAAACATCCAGCATGAAAAAGGAAGTAGATTTTACCCAATTTGAGCAGCATAGCTATACCGATGAGGAACTGGAAGAGTTATTTGAAGATATTGAGAATGCATAAATTAGGAAGTAGATAATATGAGTAAGTCTTTTTTGAGAGAAATACTGCAAGAGTATGATGAAATCCGAAGAGAGGCAGCTCAGGCTCTTGAGCAAAGGCGACGGGAAATATCGGAAAAAATTCCCGAAATTGAGAAAATACATAAGGATATGATTGAACTAATGGCCCAAAAATCTAGGGAGATTATCCTTCATCCTCAAACTTGTTCTGATACTGTAGAGCAATTACAAGGTAAGATCGCTCAATTAAAGGCCAAGCAACTGGAATTACTCGAGCAAAATGGCTATCCAAAGGATTATCTTGACATACAATATCGTTGCAGCCACTGCCAGGATACTGGCTATGTTGGCTATCCAGTTAAGGAAAAATGTCGCTGCCTCATTCAGCGCTTATTGGAAAAAACCTACCAATTGTCTAATATTCAAGAGCTTGACCGGGAAAATTTTTCTACCTTTGACCCTATGGTTTTCCCAGAAGAACCTTTGAAAAATAGTAAGCTTAACCAAAGGCAGTACATGATCCAGCTTAGGGATAGGCTAATTGAATATGTATCCCAATTTCCCGATAACGATAAAAAAACCATATTGTTTACTGGCAAGACCGGCCTTGGCAAAACTTTTTTGCTAAACTGCATGGCCAAAGCAATTATGGATAAGGGGTATACTGTAATTAGAATTTCTGCCTACAAGTTATTCGATCAGTTATTTTATAGCGCTATATCGGATAAGTCTGATTATGAGTCCCTACAAAATCAGCTTTTTGAGGTAGATGCCCTAATAATCGATGACTTAGGTACCGAAACCCGTCGCAATAATTATACCGCTGAAGATCTTTTCAATATTATAAATGAACGGACTTTGCTGCGCAGCCATACTTTCCTATCTACCAACCTAAGCCTATCGGAGCTGAGACAGCGCTACTCTGATCGAATTACCTCCAGGCTTTTTGATACTTCCAATACCATGCTAATCCGTTTCCAGGGCACTGATATTAGATTAAGGAAAAATAATAAAGATTAACCCCATCAGAATTCCTGATGGGGTTTTTCGTAATTGGCAAACTTGGTATACTGCCCTAACCATACCAGCTCTACTGTGCCTGTAGGACCGTTACGCTGCTTTGCAATGATTACCTCTGCAATATTTTTCTTTTCTGTATCCGGATTATAGTATTCATCCCTGTATAAAAATGCTACCAGGTCAGCATCTTGCTCAATGGCTCCCGATTCCCTCAGATCACTGAGCATTGGTCTATGGTCTGTCCTTGCTTCCGGCGCCCTGCTAAGCTGGGACAGGGTTACTACAGGGACTGACAATTCCCTAGCTAAAGCTTTCAAGGAGCGGGATATCTCAGATATCTCCTGCTGCCTGTTTTCAGCCCTGCCCCTTCCAGACATAAGCTGTAAATAGTCTATTATAATCATACCCAAACCCTTTTCCAGCTTTAGTCGCCGTGCCTTTGAGCGCATCTCCATAACAGAGATGCCAGGGGTATCGTCAATATAGATAGGAGCCTGAGACAGTGGACCTGCAGCTTCTACTAGCTTGATCCAATCCTCTTCGCTTAAATCACCAGTTCTTATCTTTTGAAGCTCCACATTGGCTTCTGCACTGAGCATTCGCTGCACCAGCTGATCCTTGGACATTTCCAAACTAAATATAGCCACTGGCACATTGGCACGGATGGCAGCGTATTGAGCTATATTGAGTACAAAACTGGTTTTACCCATGGATGGCCGGGCGGCTACTAGAATTAAGTCCGAGGGCTGAAGCCCTGAAGTCTTTTGATCAAAATCGTGAAAACCAGTAGGCACTCCAATAATCTTGCCCTGATTCTTAGACATCTCCTCAATCTTTGAATAAGTTTCCAGCAGAACAGTCTTGATAGGCTCAAAATCACTAACTGTATTTCGCTGAGTAATCTGAAAGATACTCTTTTCAGCATGATCTATTATTAGATCTATCTCTTCTCTAGCCTCATAGCTCTTGCTTATAATATCATTACAGGCTGCAATGAGCCTTCGCAGTATTGCCTTCTCCTCTACAATATCTACATAATACTTAATATTGGCAGTGCTGGGCACAGCCATGGAGAGATCACTTAGATAGGCTACACCGCCTACAGCCTCTAATGTACCCCTCTGCCTCAGCTGTTCTGTGACTGTAACCAGATCGACAGGCTCACCTCGATCATATATCTCTACCATGCTGTCGAATATTTCCTTATGGGCATCAGCGTAAAAATCATCACTATTGAGAAAGTCAGTAGCCGTAGCTACCGACTCTTTATCCAACAGCATACAGCCTAATACCGACTGTTCCGCCTCCATATTGTGGGGAGGCATTCTGGACATGGTCTCCATAATGCTCATCCTTTATGCTTCCTCTACCTTTACAGTAAGTTTTCCACTAATCTCAGGATATAGTTTCACTTCAAGCTCCATTTGGCCTAACTGTTTTATAGGCTCATCAAGTACAATCTTCTTTCTATCTATGGTAATATTATGCTGCTTTTTCAGCTCCTGTGCAATCTCCTTATTGGTAACAGAACCAAAGAGCTTGCCGTTTTCACCACTTTTAGCTTTGATAACCAAAGTAATGTCAGATATTTTCTTAGCCAGCTCTCTAGCCTCCTGCTTTTCTTGCTCGATACGTTTTTGTTGTGCTCTCTCTTTATTTTTAAGTTCATTAAGATTAGATTTGGTAGCTTCTACCGCCAATCCTTTAGGAAACAGGAAATTTCTAGCGTATCCGTCGCTAACATTAACTACATCTCCTTTTACTCCAGTACCTTTTACATCTTTAAGCAAAATCACCTTCATTTGCTTTCACCTTCCTCACTTAAGTATTCTTCCACAGCCTTTATAACTCTTTCCTTGGCTTCTTCCATAGAAATATCCTCAAGCTGGGCACCAGCAATGGTCATATGCCCTCCCCCACCCAGCTTTTCTAATATTAATTGTACATTAATACTGCCCAAAGATCTAGCACTAATAATCACTCCATTATCTACCTTGGCTAATACAAAGGAAGCATTGATTCCCCGAATAGTAAGGAGGTTGTCAGCTGCTTGAGCAGCAATAAGGGATGGATTTTTTACACCGGGAGGACACTCAGAAGCAGCAATACCGTCCTTTATTATATAGGCATTTTTAACTGTTTCCGCCCTGGCAATATAAGTTTCAATATCATCTCTGAAAAACTGACGGGCTGATGTAGGATCTGCGCCTGACCGCTTCAAATAGGAAGCAGCTTCAAAGGTGCGCACTCCTGTCTTAAAGGTAAAACTTTTTGTGTCCATAGTAATTCCCGCTAGTAGTGCATCGGCTTCTAGTGGCTTTAGCTTTAGTTTTTCATCAAAGTATTGCACTATCTCTGAAACCAGCTCACTGGCTGAAGAGGCATAGGGCTCCAGATAGGTCAAAATAGCATTTTCTATTGATTCTGCGCTTCTGCGATGATGATCTATAACCACTATCCTCTCTGCTATGTCTATAAGCTCTGGTGCAATTGTAAAACTGGGACGATGGGTATCTACCACTATAAGCAGAGATGAATCTGGATCCAGCATGGTCATAGCTTCTCTGGGAGAGATAAAAAGATTATCATATTCTTCACTTTTTTCTATCTCTTTCAAAAGATATTGTATAGAAGGATTAGGCTCATCCAATACGATATATGCGTCAACATCAATATATCGGGCACATCTATAAAGCCCTAAAGCCGAGCCTATAGAGTCTAGATCAGGAAGTTCATGGCTCATAATCAATACATTTCGAGACTGTTCCATAAGCTCTCTAAGGACCCCGGCTATAACTCTCGATTTAACCTTGGTGCGTCTTTCTACAGCCTTGGTCTTACCACCATAAAAGGATAGCTTAGCTCCTTTTTTCACTACTACCTGATCACCGCCCCTGCCCAAAGCCATGTCCAGAGCAGTCTGAGCGTAATTTGAGCTTTGTAAGGGGTTACCTGCTTCTGCTCCAACCCCGATGCTTAAAGTAGGGGTTATCTGATTGCCCAAATCTATTTCCCTTATACTGTCCAGTATATCAAATTTTTTAGCCTCTATCTTTTCCAATATTTCCGAGTCCATTATCATAAGAAATTTATCCCGCTCGTACTTCTGTAGACCTGCATTTAGACTCATGGCCCACTTGCTAAGACGGCCTTCTATCTCGGCCACTACCATAGGCCTGTTTGGTTCATCGGTATTGGACAATACCTCATCGTAGTTATCTACATATATATGGGCTAATACCAGCTGCCCCTTTCTATATTTTTCTTCAAAAATTGTTTTATCTGTTATGTCTTTCCAATAAAATACATATATTTTCTTTGATCTATCCAGCTCCTTGTCTGCCTCTAAAGGAGAACAAGTAATACTATACACTTTATCATGAACATGGACAGGTTCAAATCTGCTTTCTTCTTCCTTCAGTTGGTTAAAATCCAAGCGAGGGAGATATTGATTTAATTTATTACCTACTATCTCCTTATCCTCAATTATCTGTCCAAAAAATTTATTGTACCAAATAATAGTTCCATCTCTTTGGGTTACCACTATTGGCATGGGCACAGTTAATACAGCAGTCTTGGTAGCCAAATCAATGCTAAAGGATAGATTTTCCAAATGTTGGGTCATTTGCCTGTTCCGACGTTTTTGGGCTTTGAAATTATAATATATAAGCGCACAAGAAACTATCAAGGCGAGTATCCCAATTATCCATTGGTAATATATTAAAATTAAGGATAATACTAGGATAATGCCTAGCATTATCTTTATCTCCATTGCCATACTCTCTTTGATTTTAAAGTTTTTCATAGAATCACCTTTAAACTAGTCTCTCCTGCGACTATTGTACACCTTTCGAACACCAAATATTTGATCAAAGATACCCAAAAACATCAGAGCTACTGATAAAAATATAAAGGCTAGCACCAAAATTAAAACAACCACAACTCCAGGCATACCCTTTTCTGTCAAGAAAAAGTTGGCTACCGACAAACCTTGAACAGTAAACACAAAAGTAAACACCGAAGAGACTGTGTATAGCACAATATCAAAGTTGGATACATTCATCCAAGTTCCTATGGTCGCAATAAGCATAATACCCAAAAAACCCCGACCTGTTCCCCTAGGAAGGGACCAATATCTAAAAGGCGGTACATAGGGTGTAGGTACTTTCAGTTTCTTTAAGACAAATCGGGACACAAGAAAGCTTAGTCCTCCCATGATTAATGAATTTATAAGCAGCATGGAAGGAAATAAGGGAAGGAGGTCCCTCAATTGTCCTATAACTCTTTGGATAAACCTTTCAACGGAATAACCTTCCTCCAGCATTCCTAAAGCTTGATATTGCTTTATAAACTCTTGTATAACAACTGAATTAGATTCTAAAACAACTTTTATATTGTTGAGTAAAAAATCAAAAAAGGTCTCACCTCTTATCCAGGTAAAAACGTGCAGAAAAAGTAGCGCTGATAGTAACACTCCTGCTGCTGATAGAACTATGCCTTCATTCATTTCTAACTTTTTCTTATAAACTACTATCAAACTTAATACTATAAATATATTTAATGCAAAAGCTATTATGCCCAAAAAAGGATCTATAAGCAAGCCTAGAACAAAACAAGCTATAGCTAAACTAACAATTCCTCCTAACATTCCCCTTCTGACGCCCACTACAATAAAGGGTATGGGGAATAACAGCACCAAAATATTGAGTATAGGTATAAAAAATAACAGCATAGCTAATGCGATGGTTGCTACTCCCACAATTACGCTTTCTAAAGCTGCTTTCAAAGTTTTATCCATTACATACACTCCAAATATATTAAATTCTAAAGATCAGTACGTGAATCCCTCAGATGTTGCTGAAGTTCTGATAAATCACCATAACTTTGCTCTATATCATTATCCTCTATTATTTCCAATCGAAGCTGGTCTTCAATTGCCTGGTCAATTAAGGCATAATGAATGCCCAGTCTTTTCCCAAGAAGATAGCTGTTAATAATAATTTTACCTAAGCATCGGGCTAAAGCCTCCTGAGAAGCCTGCGCACCACTTGCTAACATATTAAAAATCTCAGCCACCAAATTAAGTATTTGGCATTTTAGCCATTCTATGACTCGGATATTCTTGGTTATATCAAAATCTCCAGACCTCACCCTGGACACTATATCAACCCCATTTCCTAACCGTAGCTTACAAATGCTTTTATATAATACTATTCGCTACTTCATGAGTTTTTCCTACTCTTTAGAATAAAATCTTGGATAGGAGCCTAATAGCTTAAAAAACTTACACTGTTTATATAACTGTCCTAAGGCCTCTTTTACTACATCGTCATCTTTGTGTCCCTCTAGATCCACTAGAAAAAGATATTGGCCTAAGAGGGTACGCATGGGCCTAGATTCAATCTTGGTAAGGTTTATATTCATATCAGCAAAGATCTTAAGGGCACGAAATAGGCTTCCGGGCTTATGATCTACAGTAAAAGCCAAAGTTGTTTTATCCCATCCTGTCCTTTGGGCCTCTTTGTGTGAAATAGCTACAAAACGGGTACTATTTCCATTATGGTCTTGAATTCCTTTTTTTAAAATATCAAGCCCATAGATTTGGGCAGCACGAAAATTTGCAATTGCAGCCCAGGGAAGTCCACTATCCCTCACAAGTACAGCCGCTGCTGCAGTGCTTTCTGTAGTCTCCCGTTTTACATTCTTTAATTGGCTATTTAAAAACTTTCTACATTGGGCCAGGGCCTGGGGATGGGACAACACCTTGGTTATATCCTCTATTTTTATCCCACTTCTAGCCATTAAGCAATGCTGAATGGGAATTACCAGCTCTTTTACTATA
>CALKWV010000085.1 GCA_938003915.1 uncultured Bacillota bacterium
TAAATCATCTTTATCTTTGTCATGTCCTCTCTTGGGATCGCGATATTTTTTATCATCGTCATCGTTGTCTTCATATCTTGGTTTCTTAGGTTTATCATCATCTTTATCATGCTTCTTTTGGCATCTCTTTAGTTCTTCTTTACACTCTTTTAGTTTGTCTCTATACCATTCCAATTCAGCTATACATTCTCTAAGCTCTTCTTCTAATTCACAGTCTCTCCAGTCTTTCCAAGGTTTGAATCCAGACATTATAACACCCCATCTATATTAGGGTCTATATTTTGATATATATTTTCATATATCCTAGACCCATTAATATAGTATGAAGGTGGTTTGAAATAGGTTACATAATTTTTTATTTTTGACCTTTTTTAATCCAAGCTGCTACCTGGACTGTCCTTTTAGCTTGATGTTTTACAGCCTCTTTAACATCTTCTACCATGTTGCCGTCTTCGCCAACTGTTACACTAGTGCCATAAGGATTTCCTCCAGCAGCAAAAATGGAATTATCTGTGTATCCTGGTGGCACAATTATAGCACCCCAATGCATCATGGTAGTATATATAGCCTTAACTGTAGCTTCTTGCCCACCGTGAGGGTTACTTGCGGAGGACATAGCACTGACCACTTTATTCATAAGTTTACCCTGTGCCCATAGTCCACCTTGAATATCTAAAAATTGCTTCATTTGAGATGCCACATTTCCAAATCGGGTAGGTGAACTGAATATAATAGCGTCTGCCCATTCTAAATCTTCAGATGTTGCTACTGGTACATCTTTTGTTTTATCAAAATGCTTTCTCCAAGCTGGATTTGAATCTATTGCAGCATCGGGAGCCAACTCTTGGACTTTTAACACCCTAACCTCTGCACCTAATTCTTTAGCTCCTTCTTCAGCCCACTTGGCCAACTGATAATTGGTTCCAGTAGAGCTATAATAAATAATTGCTAATTTAACTTTATCCAATTTGATTGCTCCTTTCTAACCAATGATTTTATTTTCATTAATATTCTTATATTATCTTTACCCATTTTTATGCATTTAAATCATACTACTATGTCAATGCATGTATATTATAATAAGGGCTGGGAAAGTATTCTGATAATAAAAATTTAAATAATAAAGCCCTGATAGTTTTGTACCTATCAAGGCTTTTTATATATTGTTACAACTATCTTATTTGAGTGTAAACAGCTAAGTGATTACGTATAGCCTCCGCCTCTTCCTCATCCTGTACATCAACATATATGCGATTGCCGTCCCTAGTTAACTGAAATCCTCTAAAATCTCTACTTTGAAGATAATCTTCAATTGCTCTCCAACCTCCATCACCCTGAGTAATGGATAGCTTATCCCCTACATAATCACCATTTACATAAACTTGGTAGATATCGTGTGCTATTTTACCACCATTATCATCATTCTGTTTTGGTAAAAAAGGATACATAAAAAAACCATTGCTCCCACCAAAAAAGGGCCCATTATAATTATTACCATCAAACATATCCATAGAACTCTACCCTCTTTCAAATAAATTTTTGTAGTGAAATTAATATATATTTTTTGTATTAAGGGTAGATTTAATTCAATATATAATCTATTGGTTTATTTTGATTTGGAGCCTGTATTAATAAGCAATATGCCTAGTGATACTAAAATAGCTGAAGTAATAACGTAAAAGCCTAAAAAATCTTCTTGTAGGAAAATGTAGGACAACAGTGTACCAAATAATGGTATAGTGAATTTGTAGATACTAACTTTTCCTACACCGTTATATTTTAGCAAGATTGCCCATAATGTGAAAGCAGCTGCAGATATAAAGCCTAAGTATAATAAAAGTATAAAGCTTTCTGATGTAAAGGCAATGTTACTTCCTCCTCCAACAAATCCAATAAAAATTAATATAATGGAACCTATAAATAGTTGATATCCCGAAATAGCAAAGGGAGATATGTTTTTAGATATCTTTTTTGTATAAATTCCCGCCATAGCTCCTACCAAACTTGAAATAATAACAAACCCTTCGCCAGTAAAAGAAAATCCTCCTTGAATTCCATTGCCCTTAATATTTGCAATAACTACTCCTGAAAATCCTAATATTACTCCAGCAATCCTTCTAAAGGTTAGCCTATCAGCCTTGTAGAAAAAATGAGCAAGAATAACAGTAAAAAAGGTACTGCTAGAAGAAAGTATGGAGCCTAGAGTGCCGCTAGTATTTGAAAGTCCTATATAAAAAAATGTATATTGTATAGTAGTCTGTAACAATCCCAAGAAAAACACCTGAGGAACATGAGATTTTTTCTTCAATTTTAAAGATCTTCCTGTTACTAAACAGAAAGCAAATATCATCATGGAAGATAAGAAAAATCTATAGCCTGCAAAAATTATTTTTTGGTAAGTATCTCCCGCTCCAATGGAAAGAAGTTTGTAACCTGCTTTAATTGAGGGAAAAGCACTACCCCAAAGAAAACAGCTAATTAATGCTAAAGCCATTAGTATATAAGGATTTGTAAATATTTGTTCTTTTCTATCTCTCAATTCCATCTTCTCCTATTAAATATAATAAACCCAAACTATGAAAGTATATCAGAGTTTGGGCCTTGCTTTGCAAAATTTTCAATGATTATATCATACTATTTCTTACAGTGTCAATTTTGGACACTTTCTACAAGGGCTTTCTTATCCAAAATAATTATCTTTTTATGTCCAATCTGCTTAATAAATCCAAGGTCTTGAAAAGCAGATAGCTTTCGACTTAAAGTTTCTCTGCTCATACCTAAATGAGATGCCAGATCCTTTCTACTCATTTTGAGTATAACCTCACCTTGTCCATTAGCCATACTAAGTAGGGTATTCACCAGCCTTCGTTCCACTCCATGCAAGCTAATATTCTCAATTAAATTTTCAGCCTTTTCTAGCCTGTTACTTAATTCTTCTAGCACCTTAATGGCTATAGCTGGATATTTAGTCATAAGCTTTTTTATTTCAAAACCGTCTATAATACAAACGGTAGTTTTTTCTAAAGCTTCAGCGTTATCGGTTAGAGGATGAGGGCTAAAGATAGAAAGCTCTCCCATAAACTGGCCTGGCCCTAAAACTCTTATAACCTGTTCCTTTCCAGTATCAGATAATCTGGATATTTTGACTTTTCCTTTATGAATAACATAGAGCCTTTTTCCCTGGTCTCCAGCTATATAAATCATTTCGCCTTTTTCATAAGTTTTAGCTGTAGTAATTTTAGCAACTTCCATCATCTCATGATAATTTAAATTGCTGAATATGGGAACAAGTTGAATACAGCTCTTATCTTCTCCCTTAACACAATTACAATCCATGAACAAACCCCCAAAACATGTATCCACCATAATAAAATAAAAAATCAAACAAAAAAACAAAGAGTTATAACTATATTATAACTCTTTGCGATATATTTCAACCAATTTTATAATACGAGAAGTCTTTATATATGAATTCTTTTTGTATCTGCATTAGCATTAATTTTTGTTCCCTTCTACACCAGTATAGATTAGTATAGAATCTCTTAGAAATTTAGCTAAGCCAGGCTGCTCTTTATCGTAATATACTGTAAATCTCTCATCATCTACATACATTTGTGCAAGGGCTGCATGAGCTTCTTTGCTATAGGAGGGCCATGTAAAGCTTAGCCATCGTTTATGAAGAGCAGCAGCTTTTTGCGCTAGCTCACTCCCAGGATCTCCTGTGGCAAATGCTTCTTTGAGAGTTTCTATTATCTGAGATGCAAGATTAGTCCACTCATTATATTGTTCCTGTGTCATTCCTAATATCTTGGCATTAGACTTATTAACCGTATCTTCTCCATACTTATCTCTTATTTCCTTACCATATTTTCTTTCATTTTCTTCAATCATTTTTTGTTTAAAACCTTGGAATTTTTCTTTGTCACTCATTTTCATTCCTCCCTTTCTTGAAGCTATGGTTTTATCTACATTGGCAATTAGTAGATCTAGCTGTTTCCTTCGCTTTATCAGAGCTTTACGATGTTCTATAAGAGCAGTATCAATATCAAAGGAAGGGTCGTATATGATTTCCTTTATTTTTTTCAAACTAACCCCTAATTCCCTATAAAATAAAATTTGCTGCAGTAAATCTATTTCTTTTTGGCCATATATTCGATAGCCTGATGAATTTGTTCTCATTGGCTTGAGAAGTCCGATTTCATCATAATATCTTAGGGTTCTGGTGCTTACACCAGCTAGCTTGCTTAATCCTTTTACTGTGTATTCCATACAACCACCTTCCTTAGATATAACTATACACCTTGACGTTACGTTAGTGTCAACAGTTTTTGAAAGTATTTATTGTTATATTCATTAAGCACTAATATGTTCATGGGTTGTTAGTGCTTTGAATTGATATGAATGTTTTATAATAGCAAAAAATCAGTTGTTTACTTAAACAACTGATTTTATTTATATTTATTAATTTTTATAAAGTGGTTTCATTGATTATTTTTCCTTGGATATCTTTAATAACAAACCTGTTGTTATTAAGAATTCCATATGAATTAGGATTATTTTCTTTTGGTAGAGTAATGGAAGCTAAATTAATGACGTGTATGCTGTCTTTTTTTATTACTTCGTTTATATGAGTATGACCATACAGCAAAATATCGCCTGAACTCAAATTTGGAAGATTGTCTTTATTGTAAATATGTCCATGGGTTAAGAATAAGCGTCTGCCATTATATAAAATGACTGAGTAATCGCTCATAATAGGGAAAGAAAGTACCATTTGATCTACTTCACTATCACAATTACCTTTTACAGCAATTATTTTATCTCCGTGTTTGTTTAAAAGAGCTGCAACTTGAGCTGGGTTATAATCTCTAGGAAGCGGATTTCTAGCCCCATGATACAGGACATCGCCCAATAGTACAATATAATCTGCTTTTTCATTGTAAAAAGCCTCCAAAGCTTTGTTAGTAAAATAAAGGGAACCGTGTATATCCGTAACAAATAAGATTTTCAAAGTTTTTCCTCCTTTAACTTCTTAAAATTAACAATTCTTCAGTTTCAATTATTTTATCAAAACTTGAGTTAACAATAAAGTAATAAAAACAGCATTTTTGGCAAGCATAATATATATAAAACTTTTATAAAGATAAAAAAATGATGGAGGACAGTATGCCAAAAAATAAGTTCAAGCTAAAAAATGTAAAAATACCTATGGAAAATCATTATACTGCGGCCTGGGCAGATGCTGAGAAACTAAAAAATGATTCAAAAGTTAATATTCCCAATGAAATTCAAGTTAGAAACGCAAAGGAATATGTGGAGACAAATCAAAAATAAAAAGAGGGCAAGCCCTCTTTTTATTTTTGTTCTTTATCTATAATACTCCATGTTCCGCTAGTTTTTTATATCTTCTATACCTTTCTGCTGCATGCTCAGCAGATAACTCAAACATATCATCAGCGTTCTCAGGAAATACGTTCATTAATTGTGAATATCGGATTTCACTATGGATAAATTCTTTATAGTCTTTAGTGGGTTCTTTGGAGTCCAGAATAAATGGATTTTTACCTTCCTTTTTAAGATCAGGATTATATCTATACAGATGCCAATATCCTGCCTCCACTGCCCTTTTCTCTTGCATCATACTGGTCCCCATTCCAGATTTTATACCATGGCTAATGCATGGGGAGTATGCAATTATCAGGGATGGTCCTTTATATTTTTCAGCTTCAATAATAGTCCTTATGGTATGGTTCATGTCAGCTCCCATGGCTATTTGGGCAACATATACATTTCCATAAGTCATAGCCATAAGGCCTAAATCCTTTTTTCTAGACCTTTTTCCTGCAGCAGCTAATTTGGCCACGCAAGCTGAAGGCGTGGATTTTGAACTCTGTCCACCTGTGTTGGAATAGAGTTCTGTATCCATTACAAATATATTTATGTCGTCTCCACTTGCCAGAACATGATCTAGACCGCCGTAACCGATATCATATGCCCAGCCGTCTCCTCCTATAGCCCAGAAGGATTTTTTGATTAAATGATCTTTCCTCTTCATAATTTCCTGGATTAACGGATTGTTTTGATAGTCATATCCATCCAATAATTCTAATATTTTTTCAGTAGCCTGTTTGGATCCTTCTCCATCATCCATATTATCTAGCCAATCTATAAAAGCATTTTTTATATTCTCAGGGATAGGTGAGTCTATTGCCTGCTTCATTAACTCTGCTATTTTACTTCTAATTTGCTTGGAACCCAGTAACAATCCATATCCAAATTCAGCAGCATCTTCAAACAAGGGATTTATCCAAGCTGGTCCCTTGCCATTCCAATTAGTAGTATATGCTATAGAAGGTGCTGATGCCCCCCAAATTGATGAACATCCCGTTGCATTGGAAATTACCATTCTCTCACCAAATAACTGAGTAAGAAGTTTTATATATGGAGTTTCTCCACATCCTGGACAAGCACCGTTGAATTCTAATAAAGGCCTTCTAAATTGACTTCCCTTCAGTGTACTAGTATCCGTTAAATGATCTTTCATTGATACTGTCATAGCAAATTCCCAGTTTTCTTCCTGCATTCTAATTTCTTGTTCTGCAGGCTGCATAACTAGGGCTTTGCCTTTTGCAGGACATACATCAGCACAGTTTCCACACCCAGTACAATCTAGTGGGGCTACTTGAACCCTAAAATGAAGATGATTTATCCCTCTGCCCAATGCCTTTTTAGTTTCAAAAGTTTTTGGTGCTCTCTCTTTCTCCTCGTCATCCAATAGGAAAAGTCTTATGGTAGCATGGGGACATACATAGGAGCATCGGCCGCATTGTATACATTTTTCGATCTGCCACTGAGGTATCATAGGAGCTATTCCCCGTTTTTCGTAAGCTGTTGTACCTAAGGGGAAGGTTCCGTCTTCCATTCCTACAAAGGCACTTACAGGTAGTCCATCACCCTCGTGTCTAGCCATGGGTACTTGTATATTCTTTACAAAATCAGGTACATCCATTTCTTCTGAATCTTCATCTTCTTCAGTTGCCCAAGCTTGAGGAACTTCTATTTGTACCAATGCTTCTATAGCCCTGTCAACAGCCTTAATATTCATTTCAACGATGGCTTCTCCCTTTCTGCCATACATATCTTCTATAGATTTCTTAAGATAATTTAGAGCTTCATCTACGGGAATAACATTTGCCAGCTTAAAAAACACAGCTTGCATAACCATATTTATCCTGTTTCCTAGACCTACTTCAGATGCAATTTTCATAGCGTCAATTATATAAAATTTAATATTGTTTTGAGCAATATATCTTCTTACATGTGCTGGTACGTATTCTTCAATTTCATCAGGAGCCCAGGAACAGTTGAGAACAAAGGTTCCACCCTTCTTTAATCCTTTAAGGAGATCAAACTGGTAAACATATGCCTGATTATGGCAGGCGATATAATCAGCACTATAGACCAAATATGCTGATTTAATTGGCTTTGGCCCAAACCTTAGGTGAGATACTGTGACACCACCAGACTTTTTGCTGTCATAGGAGAAGTATCCTTGAACATAGAGATCTGTATTGTCTCCAATTATCTTAATAGCGGTTTTATTAGCCCCGACTGTACCATCTGAGCCCAATCCCCATATCTTACAGCTAATAGTGCCTTCTGGTACTGTTTCTATTATCTCCTCCTCGGGCAGGGATGTGTGGGTCACATCATCTACAATACCGATTGTAAAGCCGTCCTTCGGAGTATCCTGTTTTAAATTATTGAACACCGCAAGGATCTGGGATGGTCTAGTATCCTTTGATGAAAGTCCGTATCTACCACCTACTATAACAGGTGGATTCTCCTTATTTTTAAATGCCTTAACAACATCTAAGTATAAAGGCTCTCCTATAGAACCAGGTTCTTTTGTGCGATCTAATACTGCAATTTTCTTAACGGTATGGGGGATAACTTGGTGGAAATGTTCTTCAGAAAATGGTCGGTATAGGTTCACTTTTACCATACCAACTTTTTCTCCCTGGGCGTTGAGGTAATCCACTACTTCCGATATGGTACCAGTAACTGAAGCCATAGCAACTATAATATACTCAGCATCCTGAGCTCCATAGTAGTCAAACAACTTGTACTTTCGACCGGTGATCTGGCTCATCTGATCCATATAACTTTGGACTATGCCAGGCACAGCATTATAGAAAGGGTTGGCACTTTCCCTTTGTTGGAAATAGATATCCGGATTCTGAGTAGTTCCTCTAACAACAGGATGTTCTGGGTTCAAAGCTCTATTGCGAAAATCTTCAAGAGCTTTATAGTCTATAAGTTTTTCAACATCTTTATACTCCACTACATTAACCTTTTGATATTCATGTGAAGTTCTGAATCCATCAAAAAAATGTATGAAGGGAATTCTTGATTTAATAGCAGACAAATGAGCTATAAAACCAAAATCCATGGACTCTTGTGCATTACTTGAAGCTAACATAGCCACCCCTGTTTGCCTGCATGCCATAACATCTTGATGATCGCCATATATTGATAAAGCATGAGTCGCAATAGATCTAGCACTAACATGGAGTACTCCAGGCAAGAGTTCTCCGGCCATTTTATAAAGATGGGGAATCATTAAAAGAAGTCCTTGAGAAGCTGTATAGGTAGTTGCCAGAGCGCCAGCCTGAAGAGCGCCTCTCATTGCTCCAGCAGCACCCGCTTCTGACTGCATCTCAATTACCCTTACCTCTTGACCAAAAATATTTTTCTTTCCATGAGCTGCCCATTCATCAACACCTTCAGCCATAGGTGTAGAAGGAGTAATTGGGAAAATGGATGCTACTTCAGTAAAAGCATAGGAAGCATAAGCCGCTGCCTGATTTCCATCCATAGTTTCTTGTCTGTGCATATAACCTCTCCTTTTCATTACATTTTAGGCAAAATATTATCCAGCAAATTTTAGCAAGATTTCTTAACTAAACATTATTTTGTACAAAGGAGAGAGTACATATTCAGCTAAACTTTTTGTGGTGATAAAGAGCTAACAAGACTTAGTATGGAAAACGCAGAAAACCGTAGCTGAATCCAGCGTTCAATATGGTCATCATGAATTGTAAGATAACTGTTTAGCAGTACAATAAGTTGAATTAATAAGGGATAATATATTCATAAAATGCAAATATTAAAAATTAGAATTCAAATATA
>CALKWV010000086.1 GCA_938003915.1 uncultured Bacillota bacterium
ATCCTCTTTTTTTTATTCTATTTCCTATGCTGTATTTATTACTTTTTACATATTTTAGCAAATCATAAATTGCTTATACCATTTCTATTAATCTTTATATTCTAATCAAGCTAAGTAACCAAAGCAAAAGGGTGTATCAGGATATAGAGTATCAGCTAATGAACGTGAATGTATTACAACAAGTCAAAGAAGTACCAAAAAGTGAGCTCAACGTTTCGTGATATATCCTGATTCAGTAGTTACAGATAACTTAAAAATAAATCTAAGATAAATAATAGTAAAAAATTCAATTGCTTATCCGCTTCCATGATTTTTCTTGAATTCTGTTGGGGTCATTCCTTCATGGGTTTTAAAAACGGTGCAGAAGTAGCTGGTGTCTTGATAGCCTACCTTTTCTGATACGGTTTTTATATTTGTATCTGGAGCTTCTACTAGAAGCTCTTTTGCTTTTTGGATGCGAAGGCGAGTCAAATATTTAAAAGGGGTTATATGGAATGTTTGCTTAAACAGCCTGCATAGGTGATAGGGAGTAACCCCAATAATTTCAGCCATCTCCTCTAGAGAGATATAGCGGTTATAATTTTTTTCCATATAGGAAATTACAGGAGCTAGCTTTTTGTATCTTTCATTTTCGTTTTTGTGCCCTGGATGTGTTGAATTTTTTAGCTTAACCAACAGTTGATATAACAGGGCCGATGCTTCTATAACTTTATCAGGGGATTCTGAACTCAGGCATATAGAAATCTCTTTTAAAAGCAGGTGTACGGCTTGAAAGTTGGATATAGTTAAAATGCTCCATTTACCGAAGTTTAATGGAGTTAATAGTTGGGGCAAGGAAGAACCATCAAATATAATCCAATAAATTTTCCATGGCTCTTTGACGGAATAATATTCATGGGGGATTCCAGGCTGAAAGAAAAAGCCCATGCCCTCAGTAATTTTGTGCACACTACCTCCTATTATAAGCTTTCCCTCGCCTTGGGTACAGTGAGCCCAATGATAATAAGGAAATCCGGAAGGGCGGCATACGTGTTCTTGGTTGTGCTGAACACCAATTCCCTTGATTACAAGGGGTAAATCTGAATCATATTCCGTTGACATGGGGAAAATAGTACGGATCATAACCCTCTCCTTATCTATATCAATTTAGTCATATATATGTCAATATCCTGTGATTGATATAAATGGAAATTTCCAATATAATAAGGGTATACAAGTATAACACAATGCATGGCACTGATAGATAAATAATATCAATATAATTATACATCTTCTATTGGTGCAAAACAATAAGAAAGGTGGGGGTTGGCTGTGGTTAAAAAATATCCTCCTATTAATCCAAAGTTTAGCCGCATGCTTCATGGCGCAGACTACAATCCCGATCAGTGGAAAGATACTCCGGAGATCTGGGACGAAGACATGAGGCTGATGAAACTAGCCCACTGCAATGTAATGTCAGTCGGTATTTTTGCTTGGGCTGCCCTAGAGCCAGAGGAGGGACGGTTTGAGTTTGGCTGGCTGGATGAAATTATGGATAGACTCGCCGAAAATGGCATGTATGCTATTTTAGCTACGCCCAGCGGTGCCCGACCTGCTTGGCTGTCTGCAAAATATCCCGAAGTGCTAAGAGTTATGCCCAATAGGCAACGCATTCTTCATGGAAAAAGGCACAACCATTGCTACACTTCTCCAGTATACAGAGAGAAAACTCAAATAATCAACAGAAAGCTAGCAGAGCGCTATAAAGATCATCCGGCGCTGCTTGCTTGGCACGTTTCTAACGAATATGGTGGGGAATGCCATTGCGATTTGTGCCAAGAGGCTTTCCGCGAATGGCTTAAAGAAAAATATGATGGGAATTTGGATAAGCTTAACCATGCTTGGTGGACTGGTTTTTGGAGCCACACCTTTACAGATTGGTCCCAGATAGAATCTCCTGCTCCTCATGGAGAAGATTTAATTCACGGTCTTAATCTGGATTGGAAAAGGTTTGTGACCCATCAGACTATCGATTTCTTTAAAAATGAGATAGCACCTTTGAGGGAGATAACGCCAGATGTACCGGTGACTACAAATTTCATGGGCACCTATCCGGGGTTAGACTATTGGAAGTTTGCTCCTGAGCTGGATGTAATCTCATGGGACAGCTATCCACAGTGGCATGGAGAAATTCCTGATCCGGATTTAGGCGCCAGTGTCGGATTTGTACATGATATAAATCGGTCCCTAAAGGGCGGCAAGCCGTTTATGCTAATGGAAAGCACACCTAGCATGACCAATTGGCAGAAAGTTGCCAAGTTGAAGCGGCCGGGTATGCATCTTCTATCTTCCATACAGGCAGTAGCCCATGGTTCCGATACGGTACAGTACTTCCAGTGGCGTAAAAGCAGAGGATGTTCCGAAAAATTCCACGGAGCTGTAGTCGATCACTGTGGGCACGAAAATACTAGGGTTTTTAGAGATGTAGCAGAGGTAGGAAAGGTTCTTGAAAAACTCGATAAAGTGGTAGGAACTACCGTAAGGCCCGAAGTTGCTATTATTTACGACTGGGAAAATCGCTGGGCTATGGAAGATGCCCAGGCAATTAGAAGGGATAAAGTAAATTATCAGTTTACATGCGAACAGCACTATAAGACATTCTGGCAGCAGGGTATTCCAGTGGATGTAATTAATATGGATTGTGATTTTTCCAAATATAAGTTACTGATTGCTCCCATGCTGTACATGGTAAGGCCTGGAGTAGCTGAGAGAATTGAAGAATTCGTAGCTTCCGGAGGAACCTTTGTTACTACTTACTGGAGCGGAATTGTAGATGAGAATGATTTGTGTTTCTTGGGCGGTTTCCCTGGACCATTGAGAAAAGTTACGGGAATCTGGTCAGAGGAGATAGATGCACTCTATGACCACGATGTAAACTTTGTAGTACCTGTTTCCGGAAATCCATTGAATCTCAACAAAGAATATAAAGCTATAGAGCTTTGCGATTTAATTCATGCAGAGACTGCAGAAGTTTTGGCAACCTATAAGTGTGATTTTTATGAGGGGAGACCCGCTTTAACTGTGAATAAATTTGGCGATGGTAAGGCGTATTATATTGCATTCCGTAGCGATTTCGACTTCCTATCTGATTTTTACAAACAGCTGATCAAAGACTTGAATATCAGCAAGGTTCTTGATACTGAACTGCCTGAGGGAGTAACTGCACAAAAACGTTCAGACGGAGAAAACGACTATATATTCATCATGAATTTCTCGCCGGAGGAAAGAAAAGTTATCCTACCAGATGAATCATTTACAGATATGCTAGAAGGAAATAAGGTTGAAGGGGAAATAACTCTTCCCGGATATGGCGTTAGGATATTAGAAAGATAGATTGCAAAAGCAGCCTCTCAAACAAAAGGTTTGAGAGGCTGCTTTTTTGTACTGTTAAATTTAGCTAAAAACAATAAAAATTTTTAAAAAGATATTGACATTTTAGGGAGTTAGGTTATAATAATAGTAACGATTACTAGTTAATAGGAGTTATGAATATGAGTAGACGTTATAGTGCACAGAAAATGATGATAGAAAATGCTTTGAAGAAGTTGGATCATCCTACAGCCACAGAAATATATGAAGACATCAGGAAAGATTATCCCAATATCAGTTTAGGGACGGTCTATCGGAACTTGGGCATCATGGCTGAGTCCGGTGAAATATTAAGGATTCCTCAGGGGGATGCTCCTGACCGTTTCGATATAAATACCCACGAGCATTTACATGTGGCATGCACAAAGTGTGGACGGGTTTTCGATGCGGAAAGCGATGAGCTAGAAGCTTTCTTTGAAAAACTTGACCAATTCTTAGAAGAAGCTACTGGAGTCCACATAGAAAGTAGGGTAATGATCTTTAAAGGCACTTGCTCTCATTGCAGAGAGCGATCCTAATAAGCTAATAACCGGTTTTAGCCGGACAAAATAAAAAATTACATATATAAGGAGGATGATTTTATGGCGCTCATTGGAAAAGAAATTTCTGATTTCACAGTAAAGGCATTTGTAAATGGAGAGTTTAAGGATATCAGCAAGGCGGATGTACTCGGCAAATGGTCAGTGTTTGTATTCTATCCAGCAGATTTTACCTTTGTATGCCCTACAGAATTAGAAGATTTGGCCGACCTTTATGAAGAATTCCAGAAAGCAGGAGTAGAAGTATATTCCGTATCAACTGACTCCCATTATGTTCACAAGGCTTGGCACGATGCTTCCGACACCATTAAGAAAATTAAGTTCCCGATGCTGGCAGATCCTACAGGGAAGCTCTGCAGAGATTTTGAGGTGTACATCGAGGAAGAAGGAGTAGCTTTAAGGGGTAGCTTTATAGTTAATCCAGAAGGAAAGATAGTAGCTTACGAAGTCAATGACAACAGCATAGGTAGAGATGCTTCTGAACTGCTTAGAAAAGTTCAAGCTGCACAGTTTGTAGCAGCCAATGGAGATCAGGTTTGCCCCGCTAAATGGCGTCCCGGAGCAGAAACTCTCAAACCCAGCATAGATTTAGTAGGGAAGCTATAATAGCCATGAGAGAGCTTTATGATCTCATCATAATAGGTTCAGGGAGCGCTGGAATGGCGGCCGGCATATATGCCGGCCGATC
>CALKWV010000087.1 GCA_938003915.1 uncultured Bacillota bacterium
AGATTTTTTCTTTAATTCATGAGTATATACATGTATTATTTGAGCAGGAGGATGTGTTTTCTAATAGAGATATAGATGAACTGAAAGGATATGAAAGACGTATAAATAGTATAACAGCAGAATTTTTAATGCCTCAAGAACATATAAGCCGTTTTTGGCAAAAAGATAAGAACATATTGGACCAGTTAAACGAATTAAGTAAGGATTTTAAAGTAAGTAAATTAGCTTTAGTAATAAAACTAAAAGATATGAATCTAGTAGATAGCGAAATTGTAGAACAAGTAAAAAGAGATTCTGTTCAAAACTTTGAGTCCAATGAGACCAGCTCTGATGGTGGGAATTTTTATACAACATTAAAAACAAGAATAAGTCCAACATTTGCAAAAGCAGTAATTAGAAATGCGGAAGCAGGTGAAATTAGCTATACTTATGCTTTTAGATTACTAGGCGGAATAAAAGGGAAAACCTACGAACAACTAAAAGAGAGTTTGTTGTATTATGAATAAAAAATATGCATTAGATGCCAATATCTTGATAAGTTGTAATAGGAGTTACTATCCCTTTGATATAGCGCCTAGTTTCTGGAACCAACTTAAAGAAAAAGGCCGCAATAAAGTTGTTCTTATAGATAAGATCAGAGATGAAATATATGAAAATGAGGATGAATTATCTAATTGGCTTGAAACAGCTGAAAAATATTTTATTATTAGAGCTTCTTCAGATGAAAATATTTTATCCAATTATACTAGAATAATTAATTTTATTCAATCAAGTGAACAGTATAAAGCATCAGCAAAGGCTGAGTTTGCGAGCGTAGCAGACTCATGGTTATGTGCCCATGCATTGGCGTATGGATATATAATAGTTACACAAGAGAAATATGAGCCTAATATTAAAAAACAAGTTAAAATACCTAACGTATGTGAAGCCTTTAATATAAAATATATTAACCTCCTGCAATTCATGAGAGAAATAGGGATTAGATTTGATTAATTTAATAATATATATAATGATCATAGAAAGATGAAAAAATTAAGTGTGGCAGCAATGGTTATAATTATAGCTTTCACTGCTGTCTTTCTTTTTTAATGTCATTTATACTTAGCTAAACCTAAGGATTATATGAAAATATAATTTAATAATATGGCCATTATGATTAATTTAGATGTGATGCTAGCTAAGAGAAATTTGTAGGGGTTTGGACTGTTCGCCAGGAGATATTTTAGAATATAGAAGCGATGAAGAAGTTTGAATATAGATAGGAGCAATATGTTATGGGACTAACTTCACTTATTTTTATAGGAATAGCTTTTGTTATACTGCTTATGTTGCTATTTTTATTCAAAGGGAACGTAAAATATAAAAGTGCCTATTTGGTTCATAATATGCATTTTTGTAATTATTTCTGCTTTTAGAGAATATGGTAATAATTTTGTTATTGCTATTTTAAACGCTGGATTGTCAGTTATTAGCTTAATAATAGGATTTCTTTTGTTTTTGATAGGAAGCATGTAAATTGTACTATTTTGTATTACTTACATATAGGTGTAGTTAATGCTTTCTGTTTTTTGATAGATACAATATAGATGCAGTTGTACACACTCTCATATTATGGTAAAATTTGAGACAATAAGCTAGTGGTACTATGTATTGGCTGTGTTAAACGGTAATGATCAAAAGATACGGAGTATGGATAGAAAATTTACTACGGGAGGATAAAAGATGGCTTATAAAAGTGATATTGAGATCGCTCAAAGTGTTGAAATGAAGCCTATTGAGGAGATAGCTGCCAAACTTGGCATCGGAGAGGATCACTTGGAGCTCTATGGGAAGTATAAGGCAAAGGTCGACTACAATATCTTAAATGAACTAGAAGATAAAGAGGATGGAAAACTTATTCTAGTTACGGCAATTACTCCTACTCCCGCAGGAGAGGGGAAAACCACTACATCCGTTGGTCTTGGGGATGCCCTAAGTAAACTTGGAAAGAAAGTTGCCATTGCCCTTCGTGAACCTTCATTGGGGCCGGTTTTTGGTATCAAGGGGGGAGCGGCTGGAGGAGGATATGCTCAGGTAGTACCCATGGAAGATATTAATCTGCATTTTACAGGAGATATACATGCCATTGGTGCTGCTAACAATCTTCTTGCAGCAATGATTGATAATCACATATATCAGGGCAATGAGTTAAACCTAGATACCAGAAAGATCACCTGGAAGAGATGCGTTGACATGAATGACAGGCAGCTTAGATTTGTTGTAAACGGACTTAATGGAAGGGTAAACGGTGTTCCCAGGGAAGATGGCTTTGATATTACCGTTGCCTCGGAAGTCATGGCCATTTTATGCCTGTCACAAGATATTGATGATTTAAAGGAAAAATTGAGAAATATTGTAGTAGGCTATACAAGGGACGACCAGCCTGTAACAGCCGGGCAGCTAAAAGCTGAAGGAGCTATGGCAGCTCTATTAAAGGATGCCCTGAAGCCCAATCTAGTACAAACTCTTGAGCATACTCCTACATTTGTACACGGAGGACCTTTTGCCAACATTGCCCATGGCTGCAATAGTATAATGGCTACAAGGATGGCCCTAAAGCTGGCTGACTATGTGGTAACTGAAGCAGGTTTTGGTGCCGATTTAGGTGCAGAAAAATTCTTCGATATTAAATGTAGAAAAGGCGGATTGAAGCCTTCTGCTGTAGTAATAGTTGCTACAGTAAGAGCTTTAAAGCATCACGGCGGTGCTTTAAAAGATGAATTAGCAATTGAAAACTTAGATGCCCTAGAAAAAGGCATACCTAATTTACTTAAACATATAGAAAATGTAACCCAAAAGTTTGGATTGCCAGCCGTTGTAGCTATCAATAGATTTCCTACTGATACAGAGGCTGAGCTTAAGCTGATTGAAGATAAGTGCAGGGAATATGGCGTCAATGTTGCCCTGTCTGAGGTATGGGCAAAAGGCGGCGAAGGCGGTATTGAACTAGCAAAAGAGGTTATCAGATTAATTGATGAAGAAGAAAAGAATTTTAAATTTATCTATAACGATAATGATTCAATAAAAGAGAAAATTGAAAAAATCGTTCGGGAAGTATATGGCGGTGAGGGTGTTGAATTCACACCTGCTGCTTCAAGAGAGATTAACCGACTAGAAAAGTATGGATTTGGGAACCTGCCAGTCTGTATGGCAAAAACCCAATATTCCTTGTCCGATGATCCTAAAAAGTTAGGATGGCCAAAAGGATTTAAAGTAACGGTAAGAAGCATAAAAGTATCTGCCGGTGCAGGATTTATTGTTGCCCTAACCGGTGATATTATGACTATGCCAGGACTGCCCAAAGTTCCCGCAGCAGAAATGATTGATGTGGATTCTACTGGAAGAATTTCAGGACTGTTTTAAAGGGTATTAATTAACAAGTTTTGTCAAGAGTACACTTTTCTATTATAATATATAGAAAAGTGTACTTTTTTGTTTACATTTCTCGAAAAAGTGGTACAAATAGTTTAAATAAATACTTTGAAATTGCAATATTGTTGGCACTCGTATCATCAATATTCAACTCTGCAAAAGCCTTTACCTGTCGCTAGTATATTATATCCATAGCATAGTAACAAATTAGTATTTGGGGGTCATAATTGTAATGTATGATGAAGCCGGTGGTATAAGCAGGTCAATTCGCATATTAGTTAATGATAGATATGATATACAATTTGCCAGTATTCAAATTCAAAAGGCTAGTCAATATTTAAAGGAATTTAGGGTTTTTGATCAATTAGATAAGGGATTACCAATTGAATATAATCTTGATGACTATTGTATTTCAATTGATAAAGTTTGTATTTCAAATCAAGATTATTATCTAATTACAGCAGCTCCAAGGCATCCCCAGTGCAAAAACTGTAAAGAAATACTGATGGATACTACCACAGGATTATATAATAGAAATTTTTGGGAGCAAATTAAAAATGAAATAAATCTATTTCCCAGAACTTGCAATTTTTCCTTAATAATTATTGATGTTGATAACATGAAAGCCATAAATGATGTATTTGGACATTTAACAGGGGATAGAGTAATAGAGATAGTGGGACATGCTATTAAGAATAATATAAGAGAGGATCGGGATATTGGAATACGCTACGGTGGTGATGAATTTATAGTTTTACTTCCTAATAATAAACAAGATACCGCTGACAAAGTAATAGAGAGAATCCGCAAGGATATTAACAGAAGAGCCTTAGAGGAAAAGTTGAATATTCAAGTCAGTGTGGGAGTAGCCCATAACCAGAACTTAGTAGACCTAGAGGAAATGATAAAAAGGGCAGATAAGCATTTATATAAAGAAAAGGAAACAAAAAAAGAGCGAAAAACAAAAATGTATGACTTAATGAAACAGATCGCCGAATTGAGAATAGAATTAGATAGAAGAGAGATGGAAAGAAATAATTCACTTAGTAGTTTAGAACTGTTAGAATTAAGTGAGAGGATAGATAAGCTTATTGAAAAGTATTTAGAAGGTGTGTAACATTTTATCCACTAAATGTATAATGATATAATTTATATGTATGCTTCATGCATAATGATATATTAGGGGGAATTGGGTGAGGCAACTTATAAAAAAGGAAAAATTTTTGGAGACCAGTAAACGATTATTGTCAGTATATTTAATTTACGCATTTGTTACAGGGGTTATGATTTTTGCTTATTATGGAAACAGTGAAATTCTATACATTCCACAAGATAAGGAAAAAAGCTTTCTAGGAGATAAGCTAGGACCAGATAGGGTTGTGCTCATAGAGGATGGGAAACAGGGTGGCATAGCCAGAATAAATCTTTTCGAGAGTGCCGAAAAAACTTTGGATATTTGCTGTTTTACAGTACACAGGGGCAAATCATCCAAAATTTTTTTTGGCAAAGTTTTAGAAGCGGCTGATAGAGGAGTACAGGTGCGCATATTGTTGGACGGAATTTTTCATAACCTAAGAGGATCTTATAAGGATATACTGTATTCTTTAGAGAGCCATCCTAACATTGAATTTAAATTGTATGAGCCTTTTAATCTCATAAAACCCTGGACTTGGAATAATAGGCTTCACGATAAACACATTATCGTGGATGATAGAATGGTATTGACAGGAGGTAGAAATATAGGGGACAGATATTTTATAGATAATGATAATAAGTCCATGGTGCGGGATAGAGATGTGCTTATTATCAATACCGATTTAGGGCAATCTAAAAAGAGCTCTATATATGAGATAAAGAGCTATTTTGATTGGATATGGAATTGCCAATATTCCAAGAAACCTAAGATACATCTAAGTGAGTATAGGAAAGTTAAAGGAGAAAATAAAAAGGAAGAACTTGAAGAATATATACAAGATATGAAAAAAACTTATCCCCATATATTTAACACCCATATTAATTGGCTAAAAAAGTCCGTGTCAACAAATAAGGTTACTTTCATTCATAATCCAATTGGTAGATTTAATGGGCAGCCTAAGATTTTATGGGAACTTTCACAGTTTATAAAAGATGCAAAAGAGTCGGTGGTAATACAAAGTCCCTATGTAGTGCCTAATAGAGAAATGATAGAATATATCCCGCCTTCTTATACTGAAGGGAAAGAGATTACTGTTTTGACCAACTCATTGAATACTACTCCGAATTTTTTTGGAATGGCAGGTTATATAAGAAGAAAAGATGATGTAGAGTCCTTCGCTGATTATTTATATGAATATCAAGGCAAAGGCTCCATTCATGGCAAAAGCTGTATAATAGATAATCGAATTAGCTTAGTAGGTTCCTTTAACATAGATCCACGCAGTGCTTTTCTAAATACTGAAAGCATGGTGGTTATAGATAGTGAAGAATTTTGCGAGATTCTGAATAATAATATAGATAGAATAATAGATCAAAGTGAACTAGTAAACAAAGATCATGTTAGTACTGAAAAGGAAAATCAGGGGGATAAAAGTACTCCCTTAATAAAACGGATAATTATAAAGGGTTTAAGCAAAATTGCTTTTCTGTTTGAGCATTTAATTTAACCTTTAGAAGTACAGGTGACCTAAGGTCACCTGTTTTCTTTGCATAAGCTTTTAATTAAGTATTGACTTAATCAAAAAAATGATTTATATTTAATTAAGTAACTACTTAATTAAATATATGGAGGACTGTTATGGAAATAACCAAAGTGCTTAAAGCCATGGCAGATGAAACTAGATTTAAAATACTTAAATTACTCTTACACCATAACTATTGCGTAAGAGCATTATCAAAAAAACTTGGAATAACGGAATCCGCCATATCACAGCATATCAAGGTCTTAAAAGAGGCAAATCTTATTGTAGGAGCAAGAAAAGGTTATTATATGCATTATGATGTAAACCGTGATATGCTGCAAAAGCTCGCTATAGAAATTAAAGAGCTTGCTGCAATTAAGCGGAAAGTTTGTCATGCAGCTCAAGCTAAGTCTTTTTGTCATAACCAGGATAGGGAGAAAGGTGGTGTAAGGGAACATGGAAATTGTAAAAGTCACAAATCTTAAGAAAGCATATGGCAATTTACAGGCAGTTAAAGGGATTAGTTTTAGCATAAAACAGGGTGAAATATTTGGATTGTTAGGCCCTAATGGTGCAGGTAAGACTTCAACTATAAATATGTTAATAGGACTGTCAAGGCCTTCCGGAGGAAATATTATGATTGATGGAATGGATGCCATAAAAGATATTAAAAAGGTTCAGAGGATTATAGGTGTTATTCCTGACGAAAACAATTTATACGGTGAAATGAGTGGGTTTGATAATCTTTGCTTTTGTGCTTCCCTTTATGGAATAGGCAAAAAAGAACGGGAAAGGCGGGCAATGGAGTTATTGAAACAATTTGGTTTAACTGATGCTGCAAAACGGCCTTTTAGGACCTATTCAAAGGGAATGAAGCGAAGGCTTACAATAGCTGCCGGGCTTATTCATGA
Source organism: uncultured Bacillota bacterium (assembly GCA_938003915.1). Classification (GTDB taxonomy): domain Bacteria; phylum Bacillota; class Clostridia; order Caldicoprobacterales; family UBA3941; genus JAAYGY01. The sequence goes on from CALKWV010000087.1 coordinate 6,980, forward strand.
TCCTAAAATTTTGTTTTTAGATGAGCCAACAACAGGCATAGATGTGGAAAGCACAAGGCAAATAAGGGATCTCATATTAAGCCTAAAAAAACAAGGCAGAACTATCTTAATGACCACCCATTATATTGAAGAGGCAGAACGAATATGTGATAGGATTGCATTTATTGTAAATGGTGAGATTGTAAAGGTTGGAACAGTAGCGGAGCTAATGGAAAGCGTAGAGAAGGAATACAAAATTAAGCTGCAGCTGGGAAGCAATATAAAGGAATTAAAAGGAGTAAGGGAAGAGTTAGAAAGAAACTTTTTAAACTGTAAGATAGAAGTTTTGGAACAAAATTCTTGTATAATTGTTTCTAAGGGTCCCATACCCTTATCCCCCATTCTTCAAATGCTGGATAGCCAAGGAATTTCAGTATTTGAGGCTAAGGCAATAAAGCCGTCCCTGGAAGATGTATTTGTTAGAATAACAGGAATTGATGTTTCAAAATTGGAAAAAGAAAAGGTGAGTTAGTATAATGGAAACTTTAATTGCATTCTGGAATATTCTAAAGAAAGATATTAAGAACTATTATTTAAAGCCACCAAACATTAGCTGGGGAATTATTTTTCCCCTTTCTTGGACCTTGATGCAGCTTATTCGCTCGCCGGGAGATGTAGGGATTGTAGAGTTACTGCCAGGCTTAATGGCCATGAGCATATTGTTTGGGACTACATCCATGCTAGCCGTTACCATCACATTTGAAAAAAGAAGCAAATCCTTTGACAGGTTATTATTGGCGCCAATTAGTATAAGTATATTAGTTTCAGCAAAAATACTTGGAGCAATTTTATTTGGAATAGTCAACGCCTTTGTACCAGTTATTTTTGCCGCCTTTCTAGTAGATTTAAGAGGTGTTAGTTGGGGGATTGCCCTTGTTGCAGTGGTTTTAATAGCCATTACTTCCGCTTTACTAGGTTTACTAGTTGCTGTATCTGTAAGAGAGGTATTTGAAGCTCAAACCTTATCTAACTTTTTCAGATTCCCCATGTTATTTTTATGCGGTTTATTTATACCCATTGATAAATTACCCGCTATATTAAAGCCCATTTCATTTTGCTTACCTCTAACTTACGGGGCGGATATGCTTAATAGCGCAATTATACATAGTTCGAGTTTTAACATCCTGCTTAGTTTTGCTATCATGCTATTGTTTATCATTGTACTCTTTTATCTATGTAAAAGAAATATAGAGAAAAAATGGATTCTGTAAAAACCTGAGGGCAAAATTTTGCTTTCAGGTTTTATTTTTATAATTATGAATAAATGACATTTGACAATAACATAATATGGATGTACAATATAATTGACATATGCCAATAACTCCGAATATAAAGGATGGGTGAATTAATGAAAATTGCAGTTGCAAGCCAGGGTGAATATGTAAGTGAACATTTTGGACACTGTGAAGGTTTTACCTTTTATAAGATTGATAAAGATAAGGTGGTAAGGAAATATTTTAAGGAAAATCCAGGGCATAGACCAGGATTTTTGCCAGATTTTCTAAAAAACTTAGGTGTAGATCTTGTTATTTCTGGTGGTATGGGGCAAACAGCCCAGCAGTTATTTGCACAAAATAATATAGAAGTAATTGTAGGCGTAGAAGGCAATTGTGATGATGTTATCCAGCAGTATTTAAAGAGTGAGCTAAAATCCTCAGGAGCTGTGTGTGGGGAGCATGAGTTTGAAGGGCGGTGCCATGAATAAAATAAAGAGGTGTTATTATGAGCAGCGCAATAAATAATGCTATAATAAAAGATGACTTACTCCTTGTTAAAAGGCTGGTAGAGAAAAAAGGATTTAGGATGACAAAACAAAGAAAGTTGATACTGGAACAGTTTTTCACCACAAAAGGGCATTTGACGGCCGAGGATATATATAATAGGCTTAAAAACTTTAACATTGGTATTGCCACAGTATATAGGAATGTAAAGATTTTTACCAGTATGGGTATAATAAAGGAAATTGTAGTAGATGGAGTAAGTCATTATGAACTAAAGATTTATAGCAAAAAGCCGCTGCACCTTCATTTCCAGTGTTTAAACTGCAATGATATAATAGATATCGATGAAAGGAAAGTGGCTATAGAGTATATAAAATTAAACAGAGCTATTGAAAATATAAATGATTTAGAGATTTATGATGTAAACATAATGCTAGTTGGGCTGTGTAACAAATGCAGGGGGTAATTAAATGGCAAGTCCAATAAAAACCACAAGAGTGGAGTTTTTACCAGAAGGAACTTATTTTAAATACGTAAACTACGGTCAAATTTACAGCATCAATCATTATGTACAGGATAGGAATACCTGCCCTTTTTGTGGATGAAATAGAATAATTTGTCATAAGAATAGGCACTACCATAATTTTTTGGCCTTTCGGCATATGCTGAAGGGCTTTAAATATATTATTATTTAGTAATACCAGCAATATGCTTTTTATAAATATAAAGAATTTATTAATATTTATAAGAATGTTTCATAAAATTAGAAGGAAAAATGTTATAAACATAGAAATAACGTATATAAATAATCTAGAGGATATCTAGGAGGTGAAGAGCCGTGATGCGCGGTATTATAGACACATATGTGCATAGGGAGGGATTTTCATTAGTTGATAACGCTAGTTTGTTTCTTCCCTATCTCAATTTAGCCTTAATTTTTATAGGTCTGTTGTTTTTGGGTTCCCTGGTACTTAAGTATCTTTGGAACATTACTATGACAAAAATATTCAAACTGCCAGAGATTACATACTGGGAAGCCTTTAGGCTAATTCTCATTGTCTGGATATTATTCGGTAGGTAGAGTTTAGCTTTTAATAAATACTTTGCATTAAAATGAAAAAGACGCAGGGAATCTATTGTGAAGAAAGTGAAGAGATGATATGCAAGCAATTCTGTTATATTCCATTATTCTATTTTTTATTATATTTATGGCAGTAAGGTTGGCCATAAATCCATTGTTGAATAAACAAGATAGTATTAATGAAGATACAGGAGAGTCTCTATTAGTTGAATTAAGAGATATGGGTGTTTTAAGCAATTCTGAACTTGAAGAAGTAATTAAACTTTATAAAAGAATGGAAGACAAAGAACAAGCAAAGAAGCAGTATCAAACATATGAGATCATACTAAGAGAATTAAAAGAAATAGGATACTTTACAGATACACAATATGCCAATAGAACTGACCTATTAAAAAACATTTCAATGTTGATTAACTCTTGTGTGATATAGGAGGTGAAAGCTCCTGATGCTTATGATAGTTCTAACTTATGTCGCAGTTTTGTTTCTGGGCTCATTATTACTCAACTATCTTTGGAACATTACTATGCCAAGAATATTTAGATTACCGGAGATTACATATTGGGAAGCATTTAGATTGATTCTAATTGCATGGATATTATTTGGGAGAGTTAGTTACGGATAACTAATTTAATAAATGAAGCAGCCTACGAAATTAATGAATGGAATATTAAAATAACTTATGGAGGCGTATGGTTAAAAGTTGTTATCAAAATTTAAAATGATTGTACTTATAATTGTAATTTTTAGCATTATCGTATTTTGCTTATGGCAAAACAATAGCATAATTATTACGGAATCTGATTATATTAACTCAAAGATACCTGAGGTATTTAATAATTTTAAAATAGCTCATATATCGGATTTACATAATAAGGAGTTTGGGAAAGGACAGAAGAACATTTTAAGAAAACTTAAAAGTGTGGCTCCTGATGTTATCGTGATTACAGGGGATTTAATTGACAGACGTAGGTTCAATTTGGATAGGGCTATGACCTTTGTAGAGGGAGCTGTGGATATTGCACCTGTATTTTATGTTTCAGGTAATCATGAAGCATGGTCAGGTAAGTATGAAACTATAGTACATAGCTTAAAGGATGCTGGTGTACATATTCTCGACGATGATGTAATGAAGCTATCTATAGAGAATAGCTCAATACTTATATTTGGTGTAAAGGATCCAGATTTTCTAACATCCAGCTATATGGAAGGTACAGACACATCAGCCATGAAAGAACAACTTGAAAAATATTGTCATTACAAAGGCTTTAAAATATTACTTTCCCATAGACCTGAGCTTTTTGACCTGTATTGTGAAAGCAACATGAATTTAATCTTTACAGGACATGCACATGGAGGACAGTTTAGAATTCCTTTTATAGGAGGATTAGTTGCTCCAGATCAGGGATTATTTCCTAAATATACAAGTGGCAGTTATAGTAAAGGTATTTCTACCATGTTTGTAAGCAGGGGTTTGGGTAACAGTATTATTCCCATAAGAATTTTTAATAGACCGGAAGTAGTAGTAGTTACTTTAAAAACCAAAGGAGAATAATATCAATAATAATTAAGATGAAAGTGACTGCCAGAATAAAAAAACCATGGGATGCTGCTTTAAGGTGATGTCCCATGGTTATAATTTATATCTATCGGGTTTTTATTTACTTCTAACTCTTTACAGAAATATGCCCTAATATATCCCCTATCAGTAGTGGTAGAATGGATATAGTATCCCATACCATAATAAAATCTTACTAAAGGTGCCATTTTAGAAGCAGTATGGAGGGTAAGGAGGCAGACCCCTCGCTTTACTGCTTCTTTTTCAATGGCACACATCAAGGCCTTACCAACCCCCATATTTTGCACTTC
>CALKWV010000088.1 GCA_938003915.1 uncultured Bacillota bacterium
TCGAAATGAAAAAGGTGATAACATTATGAAGAAAAAGTATATTATTGGATTGTTGACATTGATTTTTGCATTTAGCATATTAACAGGTTGTGGAGCCAATGAAAATGGAGGTTTTGACCTTTCTTCCGAAATAGTAGTGGTAACAAGGGAAGAAGGTTCAGGAACTAGAGGAGCATTTGTTGAATTAACTGGTATCGAAGAAAAAGGTGACGACGGTACAAAAACTGATAGAACTACAAAGGAAGCTATTACTCAAATGAAAACTGATACAGTTCTTTCTAGCGTAGCCGGAGAAAAATATGCCATAGGATATGTTTCCACAGGTTCCCTAAATGATACCGTTAAAGCATTGAAGATTGATGGAGTAGCACCTATAACGGAAAATATTAAGTCTGGAGATTATAAAATTGCAAGGCCTTTTAATATAGCCACCAAAGATGAAATAAGCGAATTAGCCCAAGACTTTATTGATTTTATAATGAGTAAGGAAGGGCAAGAGGTGGTTGCAGAATCTTATATAAGTATCGATGATAACGCTGCGCCATATAGTGGAACAAAACCATCAGGTAAAATTGTAGTAGCTGGTTCTTCCTCAGTTACACCTGTAATGGAAAAATTAAGAGAAGCATATTTAGAAATAAATCCCAATGCAACCATTGAAGTTCAACAAAGCGATTCTACATCTGGAATGCAGGCAGCAATAGATGGTACTGCAGATATTGGAATGGCTTCTAGAGAATTGAAGGAAAGTGAAAAAGCAGAATTAAATGACCTAGCCATAGCTATAGATGGTATAGCAGTAATAGTAAATCCCGCCAATCCCATTGATGATTTGTCTGTTGAAGAGGTAAAAGATATATATATCGGTGAAATACTGACCTGGAGCGAAATAAGTGAATAAGGTAGGGATAAATATGAAATCAAAATTCTTAGAAAAGTTAATGGAAGTTGTATTCTTTATATCTGCTTGTGCTTCCATTATTTCAGTAATTCTTATTTGCTTCTTCATATTCGCCAATGGTTTTCCTGCTATAGCTGAAATAGGTATATTTGAATTCCTACTAGGAAGGGATTGGTCTCCCAGCAATGTCCCTCCGTCCTTTGGAATATTTCCCATGATACTTGGTTCCTTATATGTAACAGCCGGCGCTATAATCATTGGCGTTCCCATTGGCGTTTTGACTGCAATTTATTTAGCCAAATTCTGCCCCAAAAAACTATATAGTTTTTTGAAACCTGCTGTAAATCTTATGTCAGGAATTCCTTCTATTGTTTATGGGTTCTTTGGGCTTGTGGTATTGGTGCCTTTATCCAGAAATATTTTTGGAGGTAACGGATATAGCATAATTACTGCATCATTCCTTTTAGGTATCATGATCCTTCCAACAATTATTAGTCTATCAGAGGCAGCCATTAGGGCAGTCCCTAGAAGCTATTATGAAGGATCAGTAGCTCTTGGGGCCACTCATGAATACTCAACTATGTTTGCTGTTGTTCCTGCTGCCAAATCAGGGATATTAGCCTCCATTATCCTTGGGATAGGTAGGGCAATAGGTGAAACAATGGCAGTTGTAATGGTGGCAGGTAATCAAGCTCGTATGCCAGCAGGGTTAACTAAAGGTATACGTACTTTAACGGCCAATATAGTAATTGAGATGGGCTATGCTGCTGAATTACATAGAGGTGCACTTATTGGAACTGGTGTTGTTCTATTTGTATTTATTTTGCTTATAAATGGTTTATTCTCCGTAATAAAAAGGAGGATGACATAGATGAACTGGCTAAGTAGATTAATTAGATATGTGGTGAAATTTTCAGCTTTTATCACTTTTGCAGTGCTGTTCTTTATAATAGCATATATTTTAGCTAGAGGTATCCCTTATCTAAAACCTTCATTATTTGCATTAGAATATACTACAGAAAATGTATCCTTACTACCAGCAATAATAACTACTCTTATTATGACAGTATTAGCCCTTTTGATTTCAGCGCCTATTGGAATATTTACTGGATTTTATCTAGTGGAGTATGCAAAAAGTGGCAATAAATTGGTTGAGATAATTAGGATTACAACGGAAACTCTCTCGGGCATACCATCTATTGTATATGGATTATTCGGATTACTGTTTTTTGTGACAACTTTAGGTTGGGGATTTTCAATAATTGCTGGTGCCTTTACTCTAGCAATCATGATCTTACCTTTAATAATTAGATCAACAGAAGAAGCACTATTGGCAGTCCCAGATTTGCTTAGAGAAGCCAGCTATGGACTAGGTGCTGGTAAGCTTCGAACTATATTTAGAATAGTGTTACCTTCAGCAATGCCCGGAATACTGGCTGGAATAATACTAGCAATAGGCAGGATTGTGGGTGAGACAGCGGCACTTATCTATACAGCTGGTACAGTGGCAAAAATACCTGAAAATTTTTTTGCTTCAGGTAGAACCCTTGCCATACACATGTACGTTTTATCCAGTGAGGGATTGTATACCAACCAAGCCTATGCAACGGCTGTGGTGTTATTGATAGTAGTAATAGGCATAAATGCTTTATCAACCACTATATCTAAAAAGTTAACAAAGGGGAATATAGATGGATAAGATAAAAATTGAAAATTTGAATTTATATTATAATGATTTTCAAGCTCTAAAAAATATTAATATGAGTATAGAACAGAATAAAATAACAGCCTTTATAGGTCCTTCCGGTTGCGGCAAATCTACCCTATTAAAGACTTTAAATAGAATGAACGACCTAGTTGAAGGATGTAGAATAACGGGAAAAGTATTGTTGGATAATCAAGATATCTATAGTAACATAGATGTAAACATGTTAAGGAAACGGGTAGGTATGGTTTTTCAAAAGCCAAACCCCTTTCCCATGAGCATATATGACAACGTCGCATATGGACCCAGGACCCACGGAATTAGATCAAAAAGCCAGCTAGATGATATTGTAGAAAGAAGCCTGAGACTTGGCGCTATATGGGATGAGGTAAAGGATAATCTGAAGAAAAATGCATTGCAGCTTTCTGGGGGACAACAGCAGAGAATATGTATTGCAAGGGCTTTGGCAGTAAATCCTGAGGTACTTTTAATGGATGAGCCTACTAGTGCATTAGACCCTATTTCTACTTTGAAAATTGAAGAAGTAATACAAACCCTAAAAAAGGATTATACCATAGTAATTGTAACTCATAATATGCAACAAGCAACCAGAGTATCAGATAAAACAGCATTCTTTCTTTTAGGAGAATTAATTGAGTATGAGGATACCGAAATTCTTTTCTCAACACCGAAGGATAAGCGTACAGAAGCCTATATAACAGGTAGATTTGGTTAATTAATTCTTGATTTAATAAGGAAGGTGAGTATAGTGAGTATGAGAAGTAGGTTAGATAGGGAATTGGATTTGCTCAACAATGAACTTCTTGAAATGGCAAGCCTTGTAGAAAAATCTATTGAAGATGTAACTCAAGCCCTGATCTATAAAGATGTAGAATTAGCTAAAAAAGTAATAGAAGCTGATAAAGAGATCGACAATATGGAAAATAATATTGAAGCCAGATGTCTTAGATTGATTTTACAACAACATCCAGTGGCTAGGGATTTAAGATTAATATCATCCATTCTGAAAATGATTACAGATTTGGAGAGAATAGGGGATCAGGCACAAGATATTGGTGAGATAATCTTAACCTTATCTAAACAAAATTTTAAAAAGGATTTAGTTTATTTGCCCAAAATGGCTGAGGCAACCATAAAGATGGTTAAAGAAAGTATTGATGCCTTTGTAAACAGCGATATAGAGTTAGCAAATAAAGTAATTGAATACGATGATGTAGTAGACAATCTTTTTGTTACAATAAAGGATGGATTAATAACTTTAATAAGGGATGATGCAGTTTATGGTGAGCAGTCCATAGATCTATTAATGATAGCAAAATACTTTGAGCGCATTGGTGACCATGCTCAAAATATTGCAGAATGGGTAGTCTTTTCAATCACTGGAGAACATGCAGGGGAGAGGAAGATACAGGATTAATACCATGTATAGGATTTATTGTGTTGAGGATGAAGAAAATATTAGGGAACTTATAGTATATGCATTAAAATCCAACGGTTTTGATGCTGATGGCTTTGAAGATGGTAATGAATTTGCTAAAGCTCTAGAAACCTCTATCCCTGATCTAGTATTGCTAGATATAATGCTACCCGGTGAGGATGGATTGCAAATTCTAGAAAGATTAAGAAAGAATCCCAAAACTAAAGATATACCTGTCATTATAATTTCCGCAAAAACCTCTGAATTTGACAAAGTCAAGGGTTTGGATTTAGGAGCTGATGATTATATAACAAAACCTTTTGGGGTTATGGAGCTTATTTCTCGAGTAAAAGCCTTGTTAAGACGAACTGCTGCCATTGCACAATCCATAACTGAAATTAATTACAAGGATATAGTTTTGGATTATGACAAAAGAACAGTTATGGTTAAAGGTCAACCAGTGCACTTAACCTATAAAGAATTTGAGCTATTATATTATCTGTTGAGCAACCCGGGAATAGTCCTAACTCGTAATAATATTATGAATCATGTATGGGGATATGATTTTGAAGGTGAAACTCGAACAGTAGACGTTCATATTAGGTCCTTGCGGCAAAAATTAGGCGAGAGTGGTAAGGTTATAAAAACAGTTAGAAATGTGGGCTATAAGGTAGGGGAGGATGTTTGAAAAAAAGAATCTATTTAAATTTATCCCTTCTGGCATCTGGAGCTGTCTTGTGTGTTAGCATACTACTAGTCATAATCTTCTACAATTTTTACATAAGTGAACAGAAACAATCCCTAAAAGACTATTCCCATATAATGGCCAATATTTTAGAAGCTATGGACCTTAAAGAGTTTGAAAGTATAACCAACATAGAAAATCTTGGTTATAGAATATCATTAATAGAAACCGATGGAACAGTTGTTTTTGATTCTACTACTGATCCAAGATTTTTAGAAAATCATATAGGAAGGGAAGAAATAAAAGAAGCGCTAGAAAAAGGATATGGAGAATCTATTAGATATTCAACTATCATACAAAGAAATACGTATTATTATGCCATTTTACTTCCTAACAATTTAATTTTAAGAATTTCCCGGGATTTTGATAGCATGATATCAGTGTTTATGAAAATAATACCTGGGATAGTTCTCATAATACTTTCTATATTAATCATTTCTTTTATAATAGCACCCGCACTGACAAGAAAAATACTTAAGCCCTTAGAAGAAACCACATTAAATATAGAAAGTATTATAAGTGGAAAAGAATTACGTGAGATAGATACTTATGACGAACTGCTCCCATTTATACAAGCTGTATCCAAGCAAAACCAGAAAATAAATATATATATTAAAGCCCTGAAAGAAAGAGCAAATACCATGGAAGCTATTACATCTAATATGAATGAGGGTTTAATTATAGTGGATAAAGATAAAAAAATATTATTAGCCAATCCAAGTAGCATAAGAATACTTGGCGGTATAGAGAAATTATCCTATACCAACAATCATTTTATAAGGTTATGCAGAAATTTAGAAATAAATGAAGCACTACATGATTGTATCAATTTACTAGAAAACCGGAATATTACCATTAAACTTCATGATAAATACCTTAATATCTTAATTAATCCAATAATGAGTGAAGAATCCATCTTAGGTGCGCTAATTTTAATAGTAGATTATACTGAAAAACACAAACTAGGGATGGCCAGAAGAGAATTTACCAGCAATGTATCCCATGAACTAAAGACACCTTTGACTATCATAAATGGTTATGCAGAAATGATAGAAACTGGTATGGCAAAACAAGAGGACATAAAAAGATTTTCTAGAATTATAAGGGAAGAGGGAACAAGGTTACTATATTTAATTGATTCTATTATGAGGCTTTCTAAAATAGAAGAAAAACAGTCTAAAGAATATACTCCCATTGATGTGTTTTCTATTGCGCAAGATACAATAGATAGACTGGCAATTGTAGCATCAGATAAAAATATTGATGTTAATATATCAGGTCATGAGACTATAATAAATGGTAACCAAACAATGATAGAGGAGTTATTATATAATCTCATAGAGAATGGAATCAAATATTCTCAGCCTTCAGGAAAAGTAAGTATAGATATTAAAAACGACAAAGAACATTGTTATATAAAAGTTTCCGATACTGGTATAGGTATTCCCAAGGAGCATCAGGATAGAATTTTTGAACGATTTTATACTGTAGATAAAAGTAGATCAAGAAAGACCCAAAGCACTGGTCTAGGTCTTTCTATAGTTAAACATATAGTAGAGTACCATAATGGTAGTATAGAATTAGAAAGTGAAGAAAACAAAGGAACAGAGATAACAGTGATACTACCTAATAATTTATAAAGCAGCTACATATATTAATCCTTTTATGAGCAAAATGAGCTATTGATGACTCAACCATCAATAGCTCATTTTAGTAGCAAAGCAGTTTAAATTAGGCCTGTATTATCATATTTATGATAACTTAATATCTAAAATATAGAATAGGTTATAAATAATACAGCTGCCAAAGATGAAACTAGTGACACAACAGTTATTTGAGTATTGATTGAAGGTCCCGCTGTATCTTTAAAGGGATCGCCTACTGTATCTCCAATAACAGCTGCTTTATGGGCATCTGAACCCTTACCTCCACAATTACCAGCTTCAATATATTTTTTGGCATTATCCCATAGTCCTCCGGCATTGCTCATTAACATGGCTAATAACAGTCCGGACAAAATATTACCGGATAAGAAACCACCAATTGCTTTTACTCCGCCGGTAAAGCCAATAATGAGGGTAATTATAATAGAAGTAAGACCAGCAGGAATCAACTCTTTTATAGCTCCAACTGTAGCTATATCAATACATTTTTCATATTCAGGCTGGACCCCTTCTTTACCCTCGCGAAGGCCTTCAATAGTGTCAAATTGACGATGAATTTCATCCACCATTAACTGTGAGTTCCTATTTACGCCCATCATTAGCATGGCTGAGAATACTGCAGGAACTACTGTTCCTATCAAAGCTCCAAAAAATACAATGGGATCCATCAAATTAAAGGAAACTAATTCACCTGTATACTCAAACACAATTTCACGAAAAGCAGCTAACAAAGCTATAACAGTAAGACCTGCGGCACCAATGGCAAATCCCTTGGTAATGGCTTTAGAAGTGTTTCCTGCTGCATCTAGCTGATCGGTTATCTCCAGAACTTCATCTCCCAAACCGCACATTTCTGCTAATCCACGTGCATTATCCACGATGGGACCATATGCATCGTTTGACATAATCATGCCTACTATGGATAGCATACCAATTGCTGCCATGGAAATACCCATTACAGGATAACTTTCACCAAGAGGTTCGCAAATTTTATACGCTAGAAGTGAAGCTGCTCCAATACCTGCGAGGGATGGTAATGCGCTCAATAGACCATAAGATATACCAGATAATATGGTAAAAGCAGGTCCGCTTTCACTGGCTTCTGCGACTTTCTTTACAGGAATTTTATCATCTCCAGTGAAATAATCACTAGTAAGTCCAATAATCACTCCTACAATCATGCCCACTATAGTAGCAACCCACAAACGGAATTCAAGCTTAAATAATAAAGTTGCTGCTAAAGTTAATACAGTAAAAATACCACAGGTAAGATAAGTACCTCTGTTTAAGGCTGCATTTGGATCCCCATCTTCTCCAACTTTTGAGAATAAGACACCAATTATTGATGATAATAACCCTAATGAAGCAAAGCAAAACAGTAGATCTATTTGTCCTAAAGGAAGTGCAATGACCATGGCTGCGGCTATAGCTGCAATATTAGAATCAAATAAATCAGCGCCCATACCGGCAACATCTCCCACGTTATCACCAACATTATCCGCAATCACAGCAGGATTTCTTGGATCATCTTCTGGAATTCCCAACTCAACTTTTCCAATTAAATCTGCTGCAATGTCAGCAGTTTTAGTATAGATACCACCACCTGCCTTAGCGAACAAAGCTAGTGAACTGGCTCCAAAGCTAAAGGCTAAAACAACGTTAGGATCGTTGGTAAAGAGATATAATAAAGATGCACCGAAAAGTGAGATACCTACAACAGCCATTCCCATAACAGCACCGCCACGGAAACCAGCCATAAAAGAGGGGGCTAAACCCTTGCGTGCTGCAGAGGCAGCTTTAACGTTTGCTATAGTCGCAATACTAATTCCAATATATCCGGCCAATCCAGAGAATGCAGAACCTAGGATATAAGCGATTACCATGCTTAGATTAGTTAAAATGTTTCCTTTCCAAAATGGTTCAGGGAAAAATATGAGCATCAAGACAGATACTACTGCAACAAAAATAGATAAAATGCGATATTCCCTAGACAAAAAAGTAAAGGAGCCTTTTCGAATTAGATTTCCAACCTCAGATATTGAACCTTCTGCAGTATCTAAAGACTTCACCCAGTAGTAAAAATATGCCGCTACTCCAAAAGACATTAATGAGACCAAAATTCCAAAAATGGCCCAACCCATACTCAATTCCTCCTAAAATAAATATTTTAACTTAATGCACATGATATTTCTTTGTCTTTACAACAGGTAATATAGAATTTAGCCCATTAACTTATGTAGAGTTTATAGGGGGGCCATTACCTCCAACAGAAAGGGCAATAACAGATATATTATTTCCTGTCATAGCAAAATAGAAAAAACAGCAAGTTACCATGAGAGCTGCATATGTAAATCTAAAAACATGTAGATGTGTTAATCTATGCTTATTTTGTAGATAGTTATGTTGCAGTTGGAAGGGACTAATGCACTCTAAATTATTGTATACGGTAGGAACCATGATATCTATATAGCTCAAAGATTTATATATATAACCATCATAATTCATGGGATTGTCATATAATAATACAAGCTCAAAATGAGAACTTTGATATAAAAACAAATATGGAAAGAATAAGAATAGAGCTGATGATATAAAAATTAAAAGAAATGCAAACAAGCAAGAGTATCCAATGGGAGTATTCATATCCCACCTCCGCAATAACTGAACCTTCCACCTATATAATATATTAATTGCAATATTCAGTCAATATACAATTTACTCTATGTTTTTAATTATATAAATATATATATAAATAT
>CALKWV010000089.1 GCA_938003915.1 uncultured Bacillota bacterium
ATAATAATCTTTTCATTCCAGGGCGATGTAATTCTGAATAATCCTCTGCACATTGTTTTAATAGCTATACCATTGATTATTCAGACTTTCCTAATCTTTTTCATTGCATATCTGGCAAGCAAGGCTATAAAGCTTCCACATGAAATAGCAGCACCTGCCGCTATGATTGGTGCCTCTAACTTTTTTGAACTGGCAGTTGCCGTTGCGATTTCTTTGTTTGGCACAGAAAGCCCGGCTGCACTTGCTACCATTGTAGGGGTGCTTACTGAAGTGCCGGTTATGTTGATACTTGTAAAGATAGCGAATAATACAAGGCACTGGTTTCCAGAAAGAAAGTAGGTATGGTCGATGAGTAATAAACCTAAAGTCGCATTTATTTGTATTCATAATTCATGCCGTAGCCAAATAGCTGAGGCGCTTGGCAAGTATTTTGCGGGAGATATATTTGAAAGCTACTCTGCCGGCACAGAAGCAAAACACAAAATCAATCAAGACGCTGTGCGCTTAATGAAAGAGCTTTATAATATAGACATGGAGAAAACCCAGTATTCAAAGCACATTGATGAAATCCCTCCGGTAGATATAGTCATTACAATGGGATGCAATGTGGAATGCCCTTACCTTCCATGTAAACATAGGGAAGATTGGGGACTGGATGATCCAACAGGTAAGAGTGATGAGGAATTTAAAAAAGTAATCTCAACGATAGAGACAAAGATAAGAGAGCTAAAAGACAGACTAAAGTCATAATAATTATAACGTCAACTACAAATATAGTGGTTGGCGTTATAATTATTATGTCGATATGTTACCATGAACATTGGTTTTCAGAAAAAATGCAAAAAACTCATTGACATGTTCCCGTAAACGAAAGGTGCAAAAAATCAGCCCAAGACATCAATCCGAGCGGCTCGTGCCATGTGGAGTGTGTAGTCTTGATAGAGAAGGAATAGGTTGAAATAGCAATATTAGAAAGGTTTTTTATAATATTTTGATAATATATAGATGTGTTTTATGTTCCCCTAGATGATGAGTTTAGGGGACTTTTTGTTAAATGGATCTGGAGTACTGGCTCTAGCAGAATAAAATACACGGTAAATGATATAAGAGAAGAGCCATAATATTTAGCTATAAGACATATTTAATAGTTTTCTAAGCAAACTATTAATAGAATATACAATTTATATAAGGAAGGAGTACCGATGATAAAGAAAAGATGGATTATATTTATAGTTTTAGTTATTGCTATAACACTACCTGCTTGCACTGGAAATTCTCCTAATAGTAATTCAAAAGACCAGATAAGTAAGGGAGATAGTACAAATACTGATACCAATCAAGGTACCAATCCAGATTCTAATATCAATAATACTGATATTATAACTAATGTTGCATATGAAGACATCAAATTGACTCCAGGAGAAGCACTTAATATTTATGTAAAGAAGTATCCTAATGTAAAAGCAAATAAGCTGGCACTTGATTTTGACCGTGGATCATATGTCTATGAAGTAGAAGGATATGACGATTCAAATAAGTATGAGCTAAAGATTGATCCCTTGGATGGAAAAGTATTGAAAGAAGAACAAAAACAAAGAGATGATAATGATACAGGCGAAATAACAATAGAAAATGTGGATAAAATACCACAACTAATTGACAAAGCATTAAAAGATGCAGGCAATAGCTATAAAGTAGACGAATGGGAATTAAAATTCGAAAATGGTCAAAGTATATTTAAAATAGAAGTATATGATGTAAATGACCGTGATATAGAATATAAATATAATATAAATACGATGGAGTTAATAGAAAAGGATCAATAAATTCTTAAATACTGGAGAGATGAGCTATGAACTAAAGTAGATAATTTTATAGATAAATATACTGAAAAGGGTGCTGAAAAAGGTAAACCAAACAAAGAAAAACCATGGGTTTCCGATGTACTTGAAGGCTGTAGTAATAAATAAAAGGCGTTTAAAAAGTAGATGAATAGGGACATTTTGTTTACCGAGAAGTAAGAGAACAACAGTATTTACAATGCTAGCATTGTCGGTATATAATGGAAAAAAATCGACGCATGTAGTTCTGCAAATAAACCTTGTCATGATCACACTGGGGGTAAAAGACATATTCATAACACAGTATGACACCTGCAATTGAAGACCAGAAAGCCTTGGCTCTTGGCTATACAGTTGTAATACGATAGAATATTGTGAATTAGTTCAGTGAAAACGATTCAACTGGATGGTGATGAAATTAATTCTCACAATTGGTAAAGCTCCATGCAAGGTTTGAGGATACTGCATGGAGCATGAGCTGTTCATTGAATGTTATCCTCAGGCTTTGCACTTTTGATATGAAAAATAAGATCAAAGGGGCAAAGTTAAAATGAAAAACAGAATACATGAATTAAAGAATTTCTACATCTTGTGGACCACCCAGGAATTATCACAGCTTGGCAGTGCAATGACAAACTTTGCATTGACGCTTTGGCTGTATCAGAAAACAGGGTCAGCGCTGCAGACGGCGTTGTTGACCATTTGTTCCTATGCTCCACTGGTATGCGATACGCTGGAGGCACTCTGTACGGTATTGGTATATATCCTCTTGGAAACAGGTTTGCTCTGTGCATGGCATTTGTATTCTAAATGCATTGAACGGCCTAATGAACACTGTTCAGAGCCCGGCAAGCAATGTCGCAATTACATTTATTACGCCTAAAAGGTATTACCATAAAACGAGTGCTATGCAGTCCTTTTCTGGATCATTGATCACCATTCTGCATCCCATGCTGGCTTCATCACTTTATGCGATTGGTGGAATGAACGCAGTGATAATTGTGGATCTTAGCACATTTTTGGTTGCATTTTTAGCTTTGTTGCTGTTCGTGCGGATTCCATCTACAGAAGCATCTGCATCAGGAGAAAAGGAAACACTGTTTGCTTCTGTAAAGGCTGGTCTTAAATTCCTGTTCCAAAACAGAATGGTTCTAACTCTAATCCTGTTTTTGTCCGGGGTCAATCTGGTTGCGTCTGCATTTAACGCGGTGCTCCCTGCGTTTATTTTACCAAGGGAGAATGGCGGGGAGGCAATCTTTGGAATGGTTACTTCCTTTTCCGGAATAGCTATGCTTGCTGGCAGCTTGATAGTATCTGTTTTGCCTCCACCCAAGGACCGTATACGTCTAATTGTATTAACTATGCTGCTTTCACTGACAACAGATAATTTTCTGATGTCTTTGACAAGAACTCCAATAAAATGGTGTATTGTTCAGATTTTCGGATACTTTCCTGTCCCGTTTATGAGTACCAGCTTGGATGTTATCGTGAGAACAACAATACCGATAGAGATGCAAGGCAGAGTTTATTCCTGTAGAAATACGCTACAGTTCTTCACGATACCCATTGGATATTTTTTTGGTGGCTGGGTGGTCGATGTGGTTTGTGAACCATTTATGGAGAATGTTTCTAAGGAAAGCATACTGGCTATCATGTTTGGTATAGGAGAGGGATCCGGGGCAGGTATGATGATATTCATACTTGGATTATTAGGTATGGCGATATGTCTCGTTTTTGGTGGGATTCTCAGAAAATATAAGTACGAAGAGTTGACTTGATACTCAATCTAAGCTGATAAAATACCACAATAAGATGTAATGGGAGGCAACAATATTGGTAACTACGAATTACAATTAGCAAATTATGATGATATATTTGAAATTGTTAGTTTATATCATAGATTAGTTGGTATTCCTGGCTGCACTTGGACTTTTGATTATCCAAGCAAAGAAAAGGCAGAAAATGATATTAAAAACGACTGACCATAAAATCTCCGTTCTTACTTTTTAAGCCGCAGCCATCGTAATTATCGCGGTAGCTACGGAGAAAGTGCTTGGAAAAGAGCAGCAAAAACAAATATATAATCTTCGTTTCAGTTTTCTGCCCCTGCATTCGAGGGCTTGCCTTTTTTTATTGAAAATAACAAAAGCAGCAGGGGAACAATAATCTGAAAGAGGATGGAATAGTAAGGCCACACCTTTTCAGTCCAATTGAACATC
>CALKWV010000090.1 GCA_938003915.1 uncultured Bacillota bacterium
AAGGCTTTCTATCATAAAGTAAAAACTTTAGATAGAAAGCCAATGTTTTAAAATCTGGGCTTGCCAACAAAGAATGCGGCGATAAGGCCAGGACCACAATGGGATCCTATAGTAGAGCTGATATAGCTTATGAAGGAATCTTTAAATCCTATTCTTTCTATCAGGGTATTTGTGAAAGTTTGTACATCTTCCGGTTTGCAGTCAGAATGACAAATATATAATGTTTGTTCTGTTGGCTCAACTACAAGCTCTTCTACAATGTCATATATGCGTCTAAATGCTCTTTTACGTCCCCTGATTTTCTCTTGGACAATAAGGCGTCCTTCTTTATCAAGATTGAGAATGGGATTAATATTTAAGATGGTACCTACTGTAGCCCCTGCTCTGCTTACTCTTCCGCTTCGATAAAGATATTTTAGGTCGTCACAGGTATAATAGGTGTTCACATGTATTTTTTTCTTGTTTAACCACTCCACACAAGCTTCAGGAGTTTCTCCCGCATCCCGCATATCAGCAGCCCAAATGGCTAACATTCCATAGCCAATAGAGGCAAGGGTAGAGTCTACAACAAAAACTTTGGCCTCTGGATACTCTTCAAGGAACATGTCTCTGGCAATGACTGCGTTGGAATATGTACCTGAAATGGCACTACCCATGGCAATGTGCACTATAGGTAGCTTATGTTCTTTATAAAGCCCAGCCCAAAATGCCATAAATTCGTGTGGAGTCATTTGACTGGTTCTAGGTACGGCGCCTTCCCGCATTTTATTGTAGAATTCAATAGCGTCTTCGGGATTCATCTGGTCTGTATACTCTTCTTCGCCAATATAATACTTCATCCGGTAGACGTGAATATTACGTTCCTCACAAAAAGCTCCAGGAAGATCACAACCTGAATCAGTAGCGACACAAAATTTAATCATTGTAATCAACCCCCTATTTGCTTATAAACAAGGCCAGTTTTGTATATGTATTTTGCTAAAGTTAGATTTTTATAGAGCTGCCCAGCGATGTGAATATATTAACTATAATTTTATTATAAAGAATATGTCTGGATATTTCAAATTATTGATTTAGTGTGAATATAACAAGACATGTATAACCTAAATCTAGATTTGAGCAGAATGAATAATATTTTTATTTGAATTTTGGTTTTGGATTTTAGAGTTTTTGTATTTATTTTAGTTTTAGTTCTTGACACTTAAAAGTTTATGGGATATATTATTCTAAAAATTGAATATTGATAAAAATCTTAGGTACCTGCTTGCAGGTTTAAAAGGGAAAGCGGTGAAAATCCGCTGCAGCCCCCGCTACTGTGAGCGGCGACAACCCCTTTAAATCCACTGGCGTCATGCTGGGAAGGAAAGGGAGAGGATGACCCGTTAGCCAGGAGACCTGCCTAAGATTTAGCTGACATCCTTCGGAGGGGAGGAGATAAGCGTAGTTTACACTATGTTACCTTACCCTCACCTATTTTTGGTGGGGTTTTTCTTTGATGTGTGGAAAAGCTGTACTCTTATCTCTCCCTAGGAGTATAGCTTTTTTATTTTAGACCAAGGAAGGAGGAAACGGAGATTAAGGGCTTAGTACACATTTACACTGGAGATGGCAAAGGAAAAACAACAGCTGCAGTAGGACTTGGTATAAGAGCCTGGGGAAGGGGCATGAAGGTTTTAATGGTTCAGTTTCTAAAAGGGATGGAAAGCGGTGAGCTTATAGCCATAAACAAATTGGATTCTAATTTTCTTGTAAACCCAGGCAAACCCATGGGCAAATTTACATGGGAGATGAATGAAGAGGAGCTTAAAAAAGCTGCAGCTCTTCAGAGAGAGCAGTTTGAATATGCATTAAAAGAGATGGAAAGTGATAAGTGGGATCTTCTCATACTTGATGAAATTATGGCGGCCATTACTACAAAGATGATACCACTAGAGGACGTGCTGAGGCTTGTAAAAAGTAAGCCGGAGAGATTGGAAATTGTCATGACGGGAAGAGATGCACCAAAAGAACTGATTGAAGTGGCCGATTATGTATCCCATATTGATCAAGTTAAACATCCTTTTGAGAAGGGCATACCGGCAAGAAGGGGTATAGAAGATTGATAGATTAAAAGGTATTGCTTAAATACTTAGTGGCTGAAATTGAGGAGGTTGTAAGTCATGAAAAGAAATAAAATAATATCTTTATTATTAGTCTTTACGTTAATATTTATATTTGCTGCATGCCAGCAGGGGGCTGAGGACCTTGGAAACAATACAGAAGAGAATTCTGCTAACACAGAAAATCAGGATTTAAAGACCCAAGATGATGCAGCTGAGGTCAAAGAAGATGATGAAGATGCAGTTAGTGACTCAGAAACTGCTGCTGAAACTTCCTATCCTCTTACTATAATAGATTCCTTCCATAGGGAAGTCACAATTGAAAGTGAGCCTAAGAGAATAATTTCCCTTGCACCTGCAATAACTGAAATAGTTTATGCCCTTGGAAAAGGTGATAATTTAATAGCAAGAACATATTATTGTGATTATCCTGAAGAGGTTGCAAATATAGAATCCATTGGTGAAATTATGGATCCTAATATTGAAAAAATCGTTGAGCTTGAGCCTGATATTGCAATTGCATCAGCTCATTTTCAGAAGGAAACCCTTGAAAAACTAGAAGAGGCAGGTATAAAGGTAGTAATACTCTATGGAGAGGAAAGCTTTGAAGGGGCATACTTTGCCATAGAGCAAGTAGGGAAAGTTATAAATGCCCAAAAGGAAGCGGAGCAAATAGTAGCTGCTATGAAGGCTACAGTAGAAGAAGTAGTACAGAAGGTGGAAGGTAGAGAAAGACC
>CALKWV010000091.1 GCA_938003915.1 uncultured Bacillota bacterium
TTGTGACTGGAGTTCAGACGTGTGCTCTTCCGATCTGAAGTCTTACTATCTTGAGATGGAGTCTCATCGCTAACCTTCTTAATTTGGTATTCTGTTTGTATGCTTGAAGTTTCAAAATTATTAACTTCTTTTTTGTATTCCTCTTTATTCTCCCCAGTACAACTAGCTGTTATAAGCAATGTTCCAGTTAAAACTATTAAAATTGCCTTTTTAATCACATTAAATCCTCCCAAACTTTTATCTTGTTTAAATTATTACTAATGTATTTTCTAAATAAGCTTATTTATTCCAGCTTCCCCTTATAAAAAGAAGACGAATTACTACAAAGAATTGTTTCAAAAAGCTAGGAAATTTTTTACAGTATATATAAAGTTATAAGCTGCAGAAGAATTGAAATAGATACAAGCATAGCTAGCTCCTACATTTTTCTGCTGATAGCCGTCAATATATTAGTGATCATCGCTAGTTTTCAATGCGCTAAGAATAGTAGCGATATGAGTAGCGCTGCCTTCTCCTGATAATATTGATCATTTTACACAAAAGGCCGGCTTTCATTGTAATGATTATATCAAATGAAGTTTATAAAAACATATATTATTTAACTAATAATAGTTTTTAATATTTTCTTGATTTAGGTGAAAAATAATGAGGTATATAACACCACATATGAATGCTTATTTTAGGAGGTATTTGATATGCTATTAAAGGATAAAGTAGCTATAGTTACAGGTGCAGCTTCCGGTTTTGGAAAGGAAACAGCCTTATTATTTGCAAATGAAGGGGCTAAAGTTGTGGTAGTAGATTATAATGCTTCTGGCCAAACGGTTACAGATGAAATTAAAAAAATGGTGGTGAATCTATATTTATTAAAGCTGATGTTTCCTCTGAAAAAGACGTTGAAAACTTTATTAATAAGACTGTGCAGACTTTTGGCAAAATAGATATATTATTTAACAATGCTGGTATATATATACCCGGAAAAGCTGATGAACTCGCTGTGGAAGATTGGGATAAGGTTATAGATATTAATCTTAAAAGTGTCTATCTTGGGAGCAAATTTGCTGTTCCACATATGAAATCAAATGGTGGAGTAATCATCAATACTGCATCAGCAGCAGGAATTATTGGCTTTCCAGATGCCGTATCATATGCTGCTTCTAAAGGCGGAGTTGTTTCCCTCACTAAAGCCATGGCAGTAGACTACGCCCAGTATAATATCAGGGTAAATTGCATTTGTCCAGGTACTGGTGAAACAGGGATGACCAAGGAAATATTAGAGGACAAGCAATTAACTGAAATGTTTTTAGCTCCTATACTACTAAAGAGATTTGCACAACCAGCAGATATTGCATATGCAGCACTTTTCCTGGCGTCTGACAAGTCTTCCTATTTAACAGGAGTTGTTCTTCCTGTCGACGGAGGATGGACTATAGCTTGACTTTTTCATCTTATAAAATCTGCCTCCTTTAAACAGGAGGCAATTTTCTTTACTCATGTGGTAGCGTTAAATGATCTGATAAACTATTTTATCATATAGTCTGCATTAGGCAAAATTTTTATTAATCAAAAGTTAATACAATAAGCTTCATCTAAAACTTCTTCTTTTAATCTGTATATGATAAACTTTTCTTTAATATCACTGGCCCCGGGTACCTTAATTTTGTTTATCATTGTAAAAGGTGTACTGAGCTTTAGAAAATCTTTGTACTCGCGTAATGGATAATATAGAATCAAATCCACCGTTCTTCTATGCTTTTGTACAGAACGCAAAATATTATGGACGACTTTTCTAAATATATGTACTGAAAAGGGATTAAAAAAGTAAAAACAGTCGTCTTCCTTGTCAATTTTATAATGTTCTGCAAGACCATATTCAAAATTGATAGGTGCAGTGATATGCTTTGCCTTTAATATATAAGTGGCCTTATTCTCAAGCGCTTCTTCATAGGTTTTGCAATTAGCTTCTATCCCAGTTACTGGCAGATGAAAGCGGTTGTGCAAATAAAATGCTACTCTGCCCCGACCACAGCCAAAATCTACAATTTTATTAACATCCCTAAACTTATAATTTTCACAAAGTACATCTAAAGCCTTGTATGGAGTTGGTTCATAGCGGTTATATTGTACCTTGTCATTTTTCCATTCCCTGATACCTATAGTTCTAATACCGAGCAATTTATCTCGTTTTCTTTCTCCCATAATAATATAGCCCCCCTTCCTTTCGAATTTTGATTAAAATTTACCTATTACTATGCCTCTTTCCGTTTGTCTATCAATCTCTTCAACTCTTCTATTTGTTCTGGTCTTTGTTCAATTTTTTCCGCTGATAAAAGTGTTAAAATTTAAATAAAGGACTCTTTTCAGTCTATACGATTTGAACTCTACATTATAAGTCTATGACGCGTAGACCAACTTGTCAATGTTGTTTGAGTTTATTTGCCTTGGGAATAGGCAGTAATTGCTTTGCTAAGCCTATCTGTTTATGATAAAAAGGAGTAGCTCAGCTACTCCTTTTTTAGTGGCGCTTATTACTCCCTTTAGCTCTATTTCATTTAATAGCTTATTCCCATAAATAATCTGTCATCGTTAGAGAACCAATTTATTCTTGCAATCTTATGAAGCCACGCCTTGCATATTCTTGACTTTTCTTCTTCACTCATTTTTTATATTAGTGACATAACATCATAGCTTTAAAAATACTAATTTTCTTCTTTCTCTTTCCTCTATATTAAATAATAAATCTTATCTGATAAACTGATACTGCTCGTGTCCCATTTTCTTTCCGGGCAGTTGACTATTTTATATGGGATTCCTAAAGAATCAACAAAGTGAGTAAACTTATTATCCAGCCACGGAGGAGTCCATGCACCAGACCTGCATATATGAATTGCTGACACTACAGTGCTTTTATCAAAATCAGCAAAATCATTAAAATCATAATAGTTGATGTTAAAAATACTATTCATCGGTTCGAAATATTCTGGTTTCTCTGTTGTATACGGACTATAAACAATATTAGCTTCTTTAATTTGTTTATCCTTTAACAGTTTACCAAGCCAGTTGGAACAATTGACCTCAAAGTTAAGAGATGAAAGCCCTCCATAACCCAGGTCGGCATGGAAGTCAAATAGATATACTGCTTTGCAATCGTTCTCTTTTGCTATTTTATATGATAAGGCATGGGAATCTGAAACATAAACTTTTATGTTCTTTACAAGCTTGAAGTGTTTCTTGATTTTACTCCAAAATGTATCCAATTCTGAAGAGATCCGAAATGCATTTTGAATATCCTCTCCCTGAGCTTTCGCTTGAATATATCTTTTATACCAAAGGTCCATCAAGTTCCTTTTATTTTCTAAATAAGAACCCCAATTATATTTGGTATAGATAAAATAGTCCCAATCTATTGATAACAGACACTTTTCCATATCTTAACCCCCTAAATCTGAACTATAATATGGGTGCGCTGATATCTAAAGAT
Organism: uncultured Bacillota bacterium; assembly: GCA_938003915.1. Taxonomy (GTDB): domain Bacteria; phylum Bacillota; class Clostridia; order Caldicoprobacterales; family UBA3941; genus JAAYGY01. Next base: position 3,482 of record CALKWV010000091.1, read on the forward strand.
TAGGACAACAATTTTCACCTAAAAATTGTGATATTTAAGGGCGTTTCAAGAATAAAAGCTTCATTACATCAATCTGCAATATAAGTTATTTTAGTTTTAGTATTTATTAAATAGAGTTCTAGTTCTAATTAATATTTAGGCTATTCTTACTTTTAAAGTCAATTCCTAATAATACCGTTTTATAAGAATTATTGCTTATATATTCCAATGGTCTCAAAAGAAACTATTTTATCAAAAAGATTGATGATTTTATTTATATTTATCTATATTGGAAGCAATATATGAAGTTATCAAAATTAGCTACCAACAGATGACTTTTAAATTAAAATAAAACGCCGCCAATCAAGAAGATTTTCTTCTCAACCGGCGGCTATCGACTTAAATTTACATATATATTTATTTCAAGATCATTTCCATATTGAAGGCATTTTTGAAATTTCCAGGACTACACTTAAATATTTGCCTAGTGATAGCATCTATTTACTCTATTACCTTCTCCCTCATCTTTTTTATAAGCTCTAATATTCTAGCTTCTATCTTAACAAGATCTTCTTCCTTCGGTGCTCCTTCAAATTCAACTGATTCAATGAAATTCCAATTCATCTTATTTCTTTCAATTATTTCATTCAGCTCCTTCTCTGCACCTCCAGACCATCCATATGAACCAAGTCTAAATGCTAGCTTTCCTGTAATCCTCTTTCCGCCAAGCTTATTCAAAGCTGCTGCAACTGGTGGAAAAAGCTTGTACTCATAAGTAGGTGCTGCAATAATTACTCCTGCAGACTTAAAAACAGTTGCGATCATTTCGCTATCGCTTTCTAATGGCATTTGTAGCTTGTTGTATTTTACGCCTTCTCTTTGAAGTATGCTTTCAACATAATCAACTGCTTTCGCAGTCATCCCATACATGGATCCCCACAATATAGTAACTTCATTTTTACCTGCCCCCTCAGCATATAAGGAAAACCTAGAATAATCATCTATGATTTTTTGAGGATTTTTTCTATAAACCGGACCATGACCAGGTGCTATGATATTTATTTCTAGCGATTTTGCTTTCTCAATTGCCCTTTTCACACTAGGTGTAAAAGTTGTCATTACATTGGAATAATATCTTATTCCTTCAGCTTCAAAGAAATCTATCTCTTCAGATGTCAGCTCATCATCAAAACAATGATCCCCCATCCTACCAAATGTTCCAAACATATCACATGAGAATAGAGTTTTTGTGCTCTTTTCATAGGTGTACATGGTATCTGGCCAGTGAACATTTGGTACTGGATGGAAACTCAAAATCTTACCCTTTCCAAGGTCTAAAGTATCTCCTTCCTTCACAATCCTTATTTTGTCCTCACCATAAAAGGAAGCTACCATCTTTGCAGCTTTATCAGTGCATATTATTGTAAAGTCATCCTTAATTTTTCGGAAATTCGAAATCCAGCCGGAATGGTCTGGTTCCATATGGTTAACTATTAAATAATCAATATTTTTAGGCTCAACACCTATTTCCTCTAAGTTTTTATAGAGGGTTTCAGGTACACCATCCCAGCCAATTACTCCATCAATTATTGCGGTCTTTTCTCCCTGAACTATATAGGAATTAAGTGTCACGCCATTTGCAATCTCCCACATTCCCTCAAATAGTATATCCTCAACGTTCATAGTAAACATATATATTCCGTCTGCAATTTCTAATTTTTTCATATCTAGTCCTCCTTTGTTTAGTCTATTATAAATTATTTACCCACAATTAAGGTCGATGTAACATCCAAATATCCTTTAAAGTTTTCCCTTCTCAACAATTATGGCAAGCACAATCAGCACAAGGTTCAATCTAACCCTTTGCTCTTCTTTTTTAAAGATGACATTATAACATACAAAGAAGACAAAATTCCATTTAAAACTACTTAAAAATAAAGTATCATTGTATGCAGGGGGTTGATAATATGGTCAAAATAACATTTATGGGTGCCGGTAGTACAGTTTTCGCAAAAAATGTACTTGGCGATTGTTTATGTGTTGATTCATTAAAAGACTGCGAAATACGCCTCTATGACATTGATCCAGAGCGTCTTAAAGAATCCGAATTAATGCTCCGAGCTTTAAATCGGAACATTAATAATGATCGCGCAACCATCAAAACTTATCTAGGAGAAGAGCAACGTAAAGACGCACTTAGAGATGCAGATTTTGTTATCAATGCTATTCAGGTAGGTGGATACGATCCTTGCACAATTATTGATTTTGAAATTCCTAAAAAATACGGGCTCAGACAAACTATTGGAGATACCATAGGTATCGGCGGTATAATGAGGGCGCTTAGAACTATTCCAGTTCTAGAGGATTTTGCCCGCGATATGGAAGAAGTTTGCCCAGATGCCTATTTCTTAAACTACACAAATCCAATGTCCATTTTAACTGGATATATGCTTAGATATACTCCCATTAAAACAGTTGGTCTATGCCACAGCGTACAGGTTTGTTCCAGCGGCCTGCTAAAATCATTGGGAATGGAAGATAAACTAGAAGGTCGCAGAGAGCTAATAGCTGGAATTAATCACATGGCATGGCTTCTTGAAATTTACGATAAAGATGGCAATGATTTATATCCTGAAATCAGAAGAAGGGCAATTGAAAAGAACGAAAAAGAAAAGCACAACGACATGGTAAGATTTGAATACATAAAGAGATTTGGCTACTACTGCACAGAATCCAGCGAACATAACGCGGAATACAACCCTTTCTTCATTAAAAGCAAATATCCTGAACTAATTGAAAGATTCAATATTCCATTGGATGAATATCCAAGGCGTTGTGTTGAACAGATAAAAGGTTGGGAAAAATTAAGAGATCAACTTGTTAAAAATCCAACTTTGACTCATGAGCGTACAGCTGAATATGCATCTTACATAATAGATGCAATAGTAACGAATAAACCATTTAAAATAGGTGGTAATGTTCTAAATACTGGTGGATTAATAGAAAACCTGCCAGAGGAAGCTTGCGTT
>CALKWV010000092.1 GCA_938003915.1 uncultured Bacillota bacterium
GCTGATGAGCTTTTCCTTGTTTTTTACCATATTTTCACCTCCGAATATACATATATGTAGCTATAAACCCTAAATTATATGGTGAACCATAACAAGTATATTACAATATATTACAATTTCTATTATACAATATATAATGGTATATAATTCTTAAAAGAATCTTAAAGTAGATTAATGCACTAATTGGTAGTTTGGTTTACATAATAGTAATGTACTATTGATTATTGATTTTACTAATTTAGTCCAAGAAAACTTAGCTTATGAGACGCAGAAAGATCCGTATCCGAAACAGTAAGCTGATTAAATAAATCAAGGTTGTTAATAGGCTTTGGGTATGCTAGAATAAACGGGAGAATAAACTAGTAGAAAAAGTGATGAAAGAGGTGGAAACAAAATGTACATAGTATTATTGGGAGCACCTGGTTCGGGTAAAGGTACCCAAGGCGGTATGATATCTGAGAAGTTGGGTATTGCCCATCTATCAACAGGAGATCTTTTTAGGGAAATTCTTGCTAATCCCAATCATGAATTATATAATGACCTGCAGGTTATAAAAGAGGGAAAATTAGTTTCAGATGAAATTGTCAATAGCGTAGTAGAGGATGGTTTAAGAAAGCCAGAATATAAAGATGGAGTTATTTTCGATGGCTATCCAAGAACGGTAGCCCAGGCTGAGGCTCTTGATAAGATGCTGGATGCCATGGGCAAAAAAGTAGATGTGGTTATAGATATCCAAGTTACTGAAGAGGTTTTATTGGAACGTTTGCTGGGACGAAGAAGCTGTCCAAATTGCAAAAGGATATTCCATGTTAAGGATGGTATAGAAAATTGTCCTGATTGTAATGTTGCTTTGGTGCAGAGGGATGATGACAATGAAGAGACCATAAGAGAACGTTTTGAAGAATACAAAATGAAGACTGCACCACTACATGATTATTATAAAAATGGAAATACCAATTATATAGAGGTTATTGTTACCGACTCTGAGAGAGAGGCAACAAGTGTTAATCAAGAAATAATGGGAAAATTAAAGGAATTAGGGCTTGTTTAAAAATGAAAATTTTTGCTATAAGTGATCTACATCTTCCAGGTATGCAAGATAAGCCTATGGATGTCTTTGGAGACAATTGGAAAAATCATTGGGAAAAAATAAAGAAGAACTGGGTTGAACTTATATCTTCAAAGGACATAGTTCTAATACCCGGGGATATTAGCTGGGCTATGAAGCTGGATGAGGCTTTGGTTGATTTAGACCAGATTGCTGACTTACCTGGAAGGAAAGTGCTAGTAAAAGGGAATCATGATTACTGGTGGTCTTCCATTACTCGCCTGAGAGAGTCCACACACCCTTCTATCTATGCCATACAAAATGATTGCCTTAAATTTGAAGATATACCTGAGTTGGCTTTTTGTGGCACAAGGGGATGGACTTCTCCCGGTACAAAGGATTTTACCAGTCATGATGAAAAAATATTTAATAGGGAGTTTAATCGACTAAAGCTATCCTTGGATGATGCTAAAGATTGTTCCAATATCATAGTATTACTCCATTTCCCTCCATTTGATGATAAAGGACAGGAAACTGAGATCTGCCATTTAATTAGGCAGTATCCCGTCCAACATGTAGTCTTTGGGCATCTCCATGGTGACAGCTTAAAGGGAGTAATTGAGGGCCATATCAGTGGAATAACCTACCATTTAGTGTCCTGTGATTATTTGGATTTTAACCCAAAACTCATATTGGAAATATAGAATGTAATTCTATGACCAAAAGCGTATAAATATGTAGTCGAAAAAGGCACAAACTTTATCCTTTATTAATTAAACACGGCATAATGCCGTGTTTTTTGTTATTTTAGGACTTATTTCCTATTTTTATGGATTTTCGGAACTTTTAGCCCTATTTAGGAAGGAAATTATGAAAAAGTAGAGAAATAGTAATAAAAAGTGGTTGAAAGTGGGGGCAAGTGGTGAGATAATAAAGGAGAGAGGTGAGAGTGGTGTTTATTGGGGAGTATCAACATGTCCTTGATTCAAAAGGCCGTGTCATTATGCCGTCTAAGTTTCGTGAAGGCTTAGGCGAGAGATTTGTTGTGACCAAGGGCTTGGATCATTGTCTGTTTGTTTATCCCCAAAATGAATGGCAAGAATTTGAGCGTAAACTCCGCACTCTCCCTCTAACCAGCAAAGATGCAAGAGCTTTTACCAGGTTTTTCTTTGCAGGAGCCACTGAATGTGAATTAGATAAACAGGGAAGAATTTTGATACCTGCCAATCTTCGCGAATACGCTGAATTGGTTAAGGAATTGGTCATTATCGGAGTAGCAAGTAGAGTTGAGATTTGGAGCAAAGAAAGATGGGATGAATACAATGATGAAGCCAATTTGGACCATCAATCCATTGTAGAGAAGATGGCAGAGTTAGGTATTTAGGAGGATATAGATGGACTTTCACCATATTCCTGTGTTGTTTAATGAGACTATTGAAATGCTAGATTGCAAACCAGGTGACATTATAGTAGACGGAACCCTTGGAGGGGGTGGACATGCCCAAGCTATTCTAGAAAGAATTCTTCCCGGAGGAACTCTTATAGGAATCGACAGGGATCCAGATGCCTTAGAAGCGGCTAGTAGGCGTTTACATAAATATCAAGATTCTTTGATTACCGTACACGATAATTTTGCTAATATTGAAAGTATATTGGATAAATTAGGTATTGAAGCTATTGATGGAATGATAATGGATCTAGGAGTATCATCATATCAGCTGGATAAAGGTAGCAGAGGTTTTTCATATCAAAGCGACGCTCCTTTGGATATGAGAATGGATCCTACCCAAGAATTAAGTGCACATGACGTAGTGAACAAATACGATGAAAGGCGGCTTGCAAGAATCATATCACAATACGGGGAAGAAAAATGGGCTGCCAGAATAGCCAAATTTATAGTGAATAATCGCCCGATAAATACCACTGAAGAATTAGCACAAGTTATTAAGGCAGCTATACCTGCTAAAGCCAGGCGTCGAGGACCTCACCCAGCCAAGAGAACCTTTCAGGCCATAAGAATAGAAGTTAATAAAGAGCTTGAAATACTGGAAGGTGCTATAGAAAGTGCAGTTTGCAAGTTAAGGTCTGGAGCAAGATTGTGCATTATTACCTTTCATTCTTTGGAAGATAGAATAGTGAAAAACACATTTAGAAAACTACAAAATCCCTGTAGCTGTCCACCAAATGCACCTATATGCATCTGTGGCAATCAACCTTTAGTCAAGGTTATCACTAGAAAACCTATCATTCCTTCAGAGCAGGAAATCAGTCAAAACCCAAGATCACGAAGTGCAAAGCTCAGGGCTTGTCAAAAATTGTGAGCAATAACAAGTGTTAAACATAATAATCGAGGGGGCTGAATACAATTGTTAGTAGCACAAAGGCAAGAATATGAGGAGCTATATTATCCGTCTGAGATAGAAAAGCAACAATCTCAACCAGCGTCTCGTCCCAAGAAGGTATCCAAACCCAAGGCAAAGCCTGGTAGGAGATTATTGCATCTTGCTATGATTATGATTGGGTTTGGAATATGTGCTTTTACCGTAGCTAGATATGCTATGATAGCTCAAAACCAACAAGAAATTTTGGAATTAGAGAAAACCTTGGAAAAACAACAGAGTATACAAGAGTACATGAAGTTGGAATTGGCAGCTCGTGGAGATTTAAAAAGAATAGAGGAATATGCCAAAAATGAATTAGAGATGGATTATCCTGATGATGATCAGATACTCTTTGTAGAGCTTCCTGACATGGATACGAATAAGGAGGAAGATGCCCCAACTCAAGCAGAGCAGAAAGAAGACCTATGGAGTAAGATTTTAGGCCTTCTAGATTAATTTGGCATATATGGAAAGGTGATAGGTATATGTCTGTACCTAGCGTGACCAATAAAAAGAGACTACTTGTCATGTTAATAGTTTTTACTTTAATGTTTACAGGCCTTATAGGACGTTTAGGATACATACAGCTGATATGGGGAAAGGAGCTCCAGCAAAAAGCTGAGGGACAGTGGACAAGGAATTTGGCTGTCTATCCCAAACGAGGAATGATAAAAGATCGTAATGGAAATATTTTAGCCCAGAGTGGCAGTTCAGAAACTATAGCTGCTCGGCCTAGTCAGATAGATGATCCAAAAGGTGTTGCCCAACTTTTAGCCCCCATTTTAGATCTAGATGAGGATGAATTATACAAAAAATTATCGGATAAATCTAGTTCTTTTGTGTGGGTAAAAAGGCAGGTTTCTAGAGAGGTAGCCAATCAGGTTAGGGAATTTGGTATCAAAGGTATTGATTTTACTGAAGAACCTAAACGATATTACCCTAATCGGGAGTTGGCTGCTCATGTATTGGGATTTACTATGAAATATGCTGAAGGTGAGGATGGTCTTAAAGGACAGGAAGGAATAGAGCTTTATTATGATAAGTATCTAAAAGGTATTCCAGGCAAGATTGTGATGGAAACCGATGCAAGAGGCAGAGAAATGCCCAATAATGTAGATAGGTACATTCCCCCTATAAATGGGTTAAATGTGATTTTAACCATTGATCAGGTGATTCAGCACTTTACCGAAAAAGCAGTAGAAGATGCTATGGAAAAGTATAACGCTAAAAAGGTGTATGCCATTGTAATGGATCCAAATACTGGGGAGATATTAGCCATGGCCAATAGGCCCAATTTTGACCCCAATGAACCTCCTAGAGAGTTAGGCTATGAGGGAATGCAGGATTATGTAAAAAACTTTGCAGCAAAGGATAGCATGGATCCAGGATCAACTTTTAAAGTAATAACTGCGGCTGCTGCCTTAGATTCAGGCGTTATGTCATTAAATAGCACATTTAATTGTCCAGGATATAGAATAATAGAAGGCAACGAACGGATAAGATGCCATAAGGCTGGAGGTCATGGGCACCAAAACTTTGCTGAAGCTATGGAACACTCTTGTAACCCAGCATTTGTGGATATGGCTTTAGCCCTTGGCAAAAATGAATTTTATAATTATATAGAGGCTTTTGGATTTGGTCAAAAGACTGGTATAGATATAAATGGAGAGGCTCAAGGTATTCTTATTCCTAGAGAGGCAGTAAAAAATCTGGATTTGGCCAGAATTGGATTTGGTCAGTCCATTTCAGTAACTCCTTTACAGTTGATTGCTGCTACCGCTGCAGCTATTAATGGGGGAAACTATATGAGACCCTTTTTGGCCAAGGCTCTCACCGAGACCAAGATAGATCCAGAGACCGGCGAAGAATATGAGGAAATAGTAAAGACAATTGAGCCTCAAAAAATACGTCAGGTTATATCCGAGGACACCTCAAAAAAGATAGCTCAAATACTCCAGGGTGTTGTAGAAAATGGTAGCGGTTCTAATGCTTATATACCTGGATATAGGGTTGGAGGTAAAACCGGAACTGCTCAGAAGTATGGGGAAGACGGTAGGATTATTCAAGGTAGACATATAGCATCCTTTATAGGATTTGCACCTGCTGATGATCCACAGGTGATAGTACTATTTGCAGTTGATGAACCTGAAGTAGCTGTAGACTTTGGTAGCGTAGTAGCTGCCCCTTATGTGCAGATGATATTAAAAGATACTTTGCCTTATCTTGGAGTGGAGCCTATCTTTGATGATGAAACCGCAGAACTTAATAAAAAAGTAGAGGTTCCTGATGTTATTGGGAAGGAATTGGGAGAAGCCTATGCTATACTAGATGAGGCAGGGCTAAACTACCTTTCCGATAATTCAGGTTCCATTGTAAAGGATCAGATGCCAAAACCAGGAGCCATGGTTAAAGTAAATACTACTGTATTGTTGTATGCAGAAGGACAGTCATCTCAAGATGACACTGAAGAGAATCAAGAACAAGATCAGTCGGTAGAGGAAGGCAAGGTTATAGTGCCCGATGTTATAAATAGCTCCATAAGAGAGGCCAATAACAAACTTGTTTCTGAAGGATTAAAGCTGAAAATAGAAGGTTCTGGATTAGCTGTAGAACAGGATCCACCTGCTGGAAGCGCTGTAGATCCAGGAACGGAAGTGACTGTAAAATTTGCCATACCAGATCAATAGGCTTGCATTTTTTCTGTTTTAACTTTATTATTATAGGGCTATAATAGAATTATGATATTTTGGTAATCCACTAAAGCTATTCCATATGAATAGCATACTAATAATTGCATACTAAACTTAGAATAGGACGGGAAAGCAAATGAGGCTTAAAGAACTACTAAAGGGAATAGACTATATAAGAATTGAAGGGGTACAGGATATAGGTATTGAAGATTTGTATTATGACTCAAGAGAGGTTACTCCAAATTCTTTATTTTTTTGTATTAAAGGATTAACTGTAGATGGACACGATTTTGCTCCCCAGGCTGTGGCCAAAGGGGCAAAAGTTTTAGTGTTAGAGAGAGATGTAGATGTAGATGGAGATATAACCAAGGTTTTTGTGCCAAATTCCAAAACTGCCATGGCATATATGGCCAAGAATTTTTATAGAAACCCTACCAAAGACATTAACTTCATAGGCGTAACTGGTACCAATGGGAAAACTACTGTTACATATTTAGTTAAATCTATATTAGAAAAAGCAGGACAAAAGGTAGGTCTAATTGGAACCATAAGCAATATGATAGGGGACAGGAAGATGCCTTCAAAATTTACTACTCCTGAATCTTTAGAGCTGCAAAAATTGCTAAGAGAAATGGCCGATGAAAATGTAGATAGTGTGGTTATGGAGGTATCATCTCATTCCTTGGCCCTGGGACGGGTTGAAGGATGTGAATATGATATTGGAGTATTCACCAATCTATCCCAAGATCACCTGGATTTTCACGCCAATATGGAAGAGTATCGAGATGCCAAGGCAAAACTTTTCACCCAGAGTAAATTAGCAATTATAAATGAAGATGATAAAAATGGTAGATGGATAAAGAAAAGAGTACCTACAAAGGTTTTCACCTATGGAATATATAAAGATGCAGATATATATGCCAGGGAGTTGGAAATAACCGATAGAGGTGTTGCTTTCCATCTACACACTCCGTCGGGAAGCATTCCTATTAATTTAGCAATACCGGGAATTTTTAGCATATATAATGGGCTGGCAGCTGCTAGCATATGCTATAATCTAGGCATTTCCCTGGAAATTATTGCTCAGGGATTACAGGAAGTTAAAGGCGTGGATGGTCGATTTGAATTATTAGATACTGGCACAGATTATTCTGTTATACTAGATTATGCCCATACTCCTGATGGATTGGAGAATATTCTAACTACAGCCAAGGAGTTTGCCAAGGGCAGGATAATAACCCTATTTGGCTGTGGTGGAGATAGGGATCATGGCAAGAGACCAATTATGGGTGAGATTGCTGGGAAATATTCGGATCTATGCATTATCACTTCTGATAATCCTCGCAGCGAGGATCCAATGGATATAATTAATGATATTGTACCCGGTGTAGAAAAAACCGGTTGTGACTATACCATAATAGAAAACCGTAGAGAGGCTATTGAATATGCTCTGGCTCAGGCTCAAAAAGATGATATAGTAATACTTGCTGGAAAGGGCCATGAAACATATCAAATATTGAAGGATAAGACCATACCCTTTGACGAAAAGCAAATTGTGGCGGAAATATTGGGAAGGGAGTATGTTTAGGTGAAGACCTTTACTATTAGACAAATTATTGAAGCAACAAAAGGGCAATTGCTAGAAAGTTCTTCTATCAATTTGGATGGGGAAGTAAAGGGAGTTAGTACAGACACCAGAACCATCAAAAAAGGAGAGCTTTTTATTCCTCTGGTAGGGGAAATATTCGATGGTCATTATTTTGTAGATGAAGCTATAGAAAAAGGTGCATCTGCTGTACTAATACATAGGGAGGATGCTAAATCTTTGCCTGAGCTTTTTCCTGAAGTAGCAGTTATAAAAGTGGCTGATACATTAAAAGCTCTTCAGGATTTGGCATCTTTCCAACGCAGTCGATTTAATATTCCAATAGTGGCTGTTACTGGAAGCAACGGAAAGACCACAACCAAGGACATGATTGCTTTGGTGTTGTCTCAAAAATATAAGGTTTTAAAAACTCAAGGCAATTTCAACAACGAGATAGGCCTGCCTCTTACCTTATTGGGACTTGAGGACAGCCATGAAGTTGCTGTGGTGGAGATGGGCATGAACCATTTAGGAGAAATCCACCGATTGGCTGAAATTGCCAGGCCTAATATAGGAGTGATAACCAATATAGGTGTGTCTCATATTCAGAATCTTGGTACTAGAGAGAATATTCTAAAAGCTAAAATGGAGATTTTTGATTTCTTTACAGCTGAAGACAAGGCTATCTTAAATGGGGATGATGAATTTTTAAGTAAAATAGCTGGAGAATTTCCCTATCAGGTTAAGTACTATGGGACTAGTGATATAGCTAGCATAAAAGCTCAAGATATAAGACTCTTAGGAGAACAGGGAATTTCCTATAACCTAAATATAGACGGCAAAATACATCCTATTGAAATTCCTATCCCAGGTAAGCATAATGTGTACAACAGTTTAGCTGCGGCGGCAGTGGGCAGTATTTTGGGAATTGATATTCAAGATATCGCTAATGCCTTAAAATCCTATCGTTCAGGAGATATGAGGCTTAATATATTTACTACTGACTCCAATATAAAGGTTATTGATGATGTATATAATGCTAGTCCTGATTCCATGAAGGCTGCTATAGAGATTCTCAAAGATTTAGGAGAGGGACGTAAAATAGCTATTTTAGGAGATATGTTAGAGTTAGGAGATTATTCACAAAAGGGCCATACTGAGGTAGGAGAAGTTGTGGCTCATAAAGATATTGATATTCTAATTACAGTTGGTAAGGAAAGCAAATTTATTGGAACAGGAGCCAGAAACTGTGGTATGGCTGATCAAAATATTATCCATCTTGAATCTAATAAAGATGTAATAGATTATTTGGACACAATAATTGAGCAAGGGGATAAAATATTAGTAAAAGGGTCACGAAGTATGAAAATGGAAGAGATAGTAGAATACTTAAGAAGCTGGGGCAATAGGCAATAAAGAGGAGGAAAAATATCTAATGGATAGAATTATTTATTCAGTAATCATATCATTTGTACTTACCTTGGCATTAGGTGTTGCCATTATCCCAATGCTGAAAAAGTTAAAATTGGGACAAAATATTCGTGATGAAGGACCTAAATCTCATTATTCTAAGTCAGGCACTCCTACCATGGGAGGAATTATGTTTATCATTTCCATCGTGTTAGTTTCTTTAAGCTTGTCAATGAGAAGCTATGATTTTGTTTTTGCAGCTGTATTATCCACTCTAGGCTTTGGTGCCATAGGATTCATAGATGATTTTATAAAGGTTTATATGAAGCGTTCTCTTGGACTTAAAGCTTATCAAAAAATTTTAGGACAGATAATAATATCTGTCTTGTTTGCCTTTTTTGCTTATAACAATATTGGAAGTAGTGTTTATATTCCCTTTACTAATATAGAATGGGATTTGGGTTATTTTTATATTCCTATTATGGTTTTTATAATTCTAGGAACTGTAAATAGCGTAAATTTGACTGATGGCCTAGATGGCTTGGCTTCAGGGGTAACGTTGATTGTAGCAATGACCTTGAGTATTATCGCCGCTTTTGCTGCCCATGCTATGGGGCAAGATGGTCTTGTATATATAGCTGACAATTATAAAAATTTAGCTATCTTTTGTGCGGCTATGACCGGTGCTTGTCTTGGTTTTTTAAGATTCAATGTTCATCCTGCCAAAGTTTTTATGGGCGATACCGGTTCAATGGCCTTAGGTGGAGGGGTAGTAGCGGTGATGATATTATTAAGATTGCCTCTGCTCCTTCCTATTATAGGTGGAGTTTATATGGTAGAAGCCTTATCAGTCATTATTCAGGTAATTTCTTTCAAAATCAGGGGCAAGCGCATATTTAGGATGAGTCCCCTTCATCATCATTTTGAACTGGGAGGCATGCCTGAGACTAGAGTGGTGGCCATGTTTATGATTGCCACTGCACTGCTTTGTCTCATAAGCTTGTTGGCGGTATAGACAGGGGGAAAAAACTATGGACTTTACTGATAGAAACGTACTGGTAGTTGGTTTAGCTCGTAGCGGATTAGCTGCAGCAAAGACTTTGAAAACTTTGGGAGCTAATGTAATAGCTAATGATATAAAGGATAAATATCAGTTGGGAGAAGCATATAAAGAGCTGGACTCAATAGGAGTCGAGTGGGCATTAGGGGTTAGGCCTGATGAATATTTAGATAGGGCAGATTTAGTGGTTATAAGCCCAGGTATTTCTATAGATTCTCCCTTTGTACAAAAGGCTATTAAGATGGGAATAGAAGTTATAAGTGAGGTAGAATTGGCCTATCGCTTGTGTAAAGCACCTATAGTGGCTATTACGGGAACTAACGGAAAAACTACTACTACTGCTTTAGTAGGAGAGATATTTAAGGCAGTACCTAGAGAAACCTATGTAGTAGGCAATATTGGTATCCCTTTTGCAAGTATTGCAAGGCAGGCTCAAGAGTCCCAGATTGTAGTTGCAGAGGTTAGTAGCTTTCAACTGGAGGCTATGCCTACATTTCATCCTAGAGTAGCAGCTGTACTAAACATTACTCCAGATCATCTAGATAGACATAAAACCATGGAGAATTATATAAATTTAAAGGCTGGTATCTTTAAAAATTCTACCCAATCTGATTGGGTAATATTAAATGCTGATGATCCCTTAAGCGCTAGCCTTGCCAAAAAAACAAAAGCAAATGTTTTATTCTTTAGTAGAACCCAAAAATTATCAAAAGGGGCATGGGTTGAAGAAGGCTGGGTAGTACTGGATATAGGTCAAGGAAAAGAAAAGGTATGTCAAGCAAAAGATATATTTATACCTGGACCTCATAATTTGGAAAATGCCTTGGCTGCTACTTTAATAACTAGGGTTATAGATGTTTCACCCAAGACAATAGCTGAAGTTTTAAAGGTTTTTCAGGGGGTAGAACATAGAATTGAGCTAGTAGGTACTATAGATGGAATTACCTTTTATAACGATTCAAAGGGCACAAATATAGATGCAGCTAAAAAGGCTATAGAATCTATGACTGCTCCCACAGTATTAATCGCAGGAGGATATGATAAGGGTAGCAGTTTCGAACCTTTAATAGATGCCTGTGGAGAAATAGTTAGCCATATAGTGGTACTGGGCCAAACATCAGACAAAATAATAAAAGCTGCTAAGGACAAGGGCTTCCAAAATGTTTACAAGGTAGGCAGTTTGGAAGAAGGGGTAAAAAAAGCCTTCAGTCTTGCACTTCCTGATGGCAATGTCCTTCTTTCCCCTGCTTGTGCTAGCTGGGATATGTTTAAGGATTTTGAAGAAAGGGGAAGGGTGTTCAAAGAGGCTGTAAGGGCTCTCAAGGAGGAGAAAGAATGAAAAAAAAGCCCATGGATTACCCTATATTTATCACTACTATAATATTAGTATGTTTTGGAATTGTCATGGTGTTTAGTTCCAGTTTTTATATGGCTCAGCATAGTGAAAAGATTCAAGACAGTTATTACTTCTTAAAAACCCAATCTAGATGGGCAGTAATAGGTTTTGTTGCAATGATTCTCATGGCCAATTTTGATTATTGGAGACTTAAAAAGTATGGTAATCTAGCTCTTATTGTAAGTATTGGTCTGTTAGTAGCAGTTTTGTTTTTCGGGGTTAATATCAACAATGCTAGGCGTTGGTTTAATATAGCAGGAGTTAGCATACAACCCTCTGAGATTGCAAAGTTTGGCCTAATTGTGTATTTGTCAGCCAGTATATCCAAGAACAAAGATCGAATAAAAAAGCCTATTACGGGATTTGGATACTATCTGTTTATCACCGGAATTATGTTTGTTCTTATATTCATGCAGCCTAACCTAAGTACTGCTAGCAGTATAGTAATACTGTCTATGGTTATCTTATTTGTAGGCGGAGCAAAAATACTACACTTTGGCGCAATAGCCTGTGCAGGAATTGCAGGGATAGTAGCCTTACTACAAAGGGTGGATCCCAATGACTACAGGGTAAAGCGTTATTTGACCTTTTTAGATCCTTGGGCTGATCCTTTAGATGATGGTTTTCAGGTTATTCAATCCCTGTATGCCTTAGGCTCCGGAGGCTTATTTGGTATGGGACTAGGTAAGAGCAGGCAAAAATATTTGTTCCTTCCTTATGCGGAAACCGACTTTATATTTGCCATCATAGGTGAAGAGTTAGGATTTGTAGGTGCTTCCCTTGTTATAGTCTTATATTTAATACTAATCTGGAGAGGGATAAGAATCGCACTAACCGCTCCTGATCTCTTTGGATGCCTGTTAGCTTCTGGTATTACTGCAGCAATTGGTATTCAAACTGTAATAAATATCGCGGTTGTAACCTCTTCCATGCCAGCAACAGGTTTACCATTACCCTTTATTAGCGCCGGTGGCTCTTCTCTAGCATTTTTCATGGCAAGTATTGGAGTTTTACTTAATATATCTAAATACTGTGAGACTGCCTAGGGTATATAATTGTAACACCTCTTTTTTGGAATGCATATCATGATATGGGATAAAGTTCAAAGAGAGGTGTATACAATGGCAAAATATCTCATCACCGGCGGTAATAAGCTTGAAGGCACTATCCGAGTAACAGGAGCCAAGAATTCTATTCTACCTATTTTAGCTGCTGCACTATTGACCACTAAGCAGGTTGTAATTAACGAGTGCCCCAATTTAGCTGATATAGAAAAAGTACTTGGTATCTTAAGAGCGGTTGGATGTAAGGTAAAGCGAGAAAATAGCACTCTGATTATAGATCCTTCTACTATAACTACCTGGATAATCCCAGATGAGTATGTGAAGCAAATCCGATCTTCCATCATCTTTCTGGGAGCTATGATTGCCAGGGCAGGAAAGGCGAGAGTTACATACCCAGGAGGATGTGAGATTGGACAAAGGCCTATTGATTTGCATTTGTATGGACTTAAGAGGTTGGGAATAAAAATCAATGATTCCCACGGTTATATTGAATGTGAAGCATCGAAAATGATAGGTGCTGATATCCATTTGGATTATCCTAGTGTTGGTGCTACGGAGAATATAATCTTGGCAGCTACAGCTGCTCAGGGTTATACCATAATTCGAAATGCAGCCAAGGAGCCTGAAATAAAAGACCTACAGGATTTTATAAATGCCATTGGAGGCAGAGTCAGCGGGGCTGGCACCAGTACCATAGTTGTGGAAGGCAGAAGTCCTAACCATGGTACCGAATATACAATTATTCCTGATCGGATAGTGGCAGGGACATATTTAACAGCTGGAGCTATAACCGGTGGGGATTTGTTGGTAGAAAACGTAGTTTTAGAACATATTCAACCTATTATTGCTAAGCTTAGGGAGTCAGGGGCTACTATAAAGGCTTCAGGAACATCGGTCCGTATTATAGGAAGAGAAAGACCATTGCCTATTTATCATACTACAACCCTACCCTATCCCGGTTTCCCCACTGATATGCAAGCTCAACTTATGAGCCTTCTATCAGTTGCAAGCGGTACCAGTGTTTTGGTAGAGAACATATTTGAAAACAGGTTTAAACATGTTCCAGAATTAATACGCATGGGTGCCAATATTAGAACCGATGGAAAGACAGCAGTTGTTCAAGGCGTAGAAAAGCTTATAGGTACAACGGTTTCCTCTTGGGATTTAAGAGGAGGCGCTGCATTGGTGTTAGCAGGTTTGAGAGCAGAGGGTGAAACTATTGTAGAAAATATTCATCATATTGATCGAGGTTATGAGTGTCTTGAGGGCAATCTAAGGAGCATTGGGGCACAAATAGAAAGAATAGAGGATTGACAACAAAGATTAAAGGGTAAAGCTGGAAAATGCATTAATCATTTTCTAGCTTATACCCTAGGCTTAAGGGATGAGGTGATCGGTTGAGAGGCTCAAAGACAAAAAGATATATGCTTATAATCTTAGTTTTATTTGTGGCAATTACAGGGATTGTATATCTAGGAAGTGAAAGTTTTCAGGTAAAAAAAATTACTGTTGTAGGAAATGACAAAATTAAAAAAGAAGATATTATAAAAAGATCGGGCTTATCTTACAATCAAAATATACTAAAGCTGGACAAGACTCTTGTTAAGGAAAGGATTGAGACTATACCATATCTAGAGGTTGTATCAATAACCCCCAATTATCCTGATGAGATTGTTATTACGGTATTTGAAAGAAAGGCTGCTGCCATTATTCCATATCTGAATTCATACTTTATAATAGATCAAGACTGCAATATCATAGAAATAACCCATGAGCTGGATGATATTACCTATCCCTTGGTACAGGATATGGAAGTACGAAATTTTATAGTGGGTAAAAAGCTAGTGACTGAGGAAGAATATCAGGTAAAAGTTCTTTCCAGGATTCTAGAGTCTATATATGAATTGGAGCTTGAAAATCATATATCGGAGATTATGATGGGAAATCCAGATGATGTTGAATTAATTTTGACAGAAGGTATACGAACAAGAATTGGACAGGCTATAGATATAGACAAAAAATTAATTTGGTTAAAAAGTGAAAAGCTAAAAGAGGTTTGTCAAGGCCTCACAGGAGGTATATTAGATTTAAGTGCTCCATCAAAACCGGTATTTTATCCCGATGAAAGTTGAGGTGAACCTATGAAGAAACCTATTGCAGGGCAACTGGCTCTAACCTTGGTTAGTCTAATATTGGGGCTGATGCTGGCTGCACAGTTTAAAAATGTTCAAAGAGTAGGAGGGAATGTGTCCAGACAAAGAACTCAAGAATTAATTGAGCAAATTAACAAATTAGAGCAAGACAATGAAGCCTTACAGAACCAAATTAAGGAGTATGAAAACATCATAAGTAGCTACGAAAACGCATCAGAAGATGAGACTTTGATAAATGAATTAACAAAAACAAAAAGTATTGCCGGATTGCTTCCCATGGAAGGCCCCGGAGTAGTTGTTACTGTGGATAACCTATACATTAACACTTGGGATGGAGAGCAGCAAACGGTACAAAATGTTCACTATGATGATCTACTGAGATTGGTAAATGAATTAAACGCTGCCGGTGCAGAAGCTATAGCAATTAACAATGAAAGAATTATTTCTACTACGGAGATTCGGAATGCGGGAGATTATATTGTTATCAATACCAATAGACATTCCGCACCATTTGAAATAAAAGCTATAGGCAATCCCGAGAATCTAGAAGCAGCATTAAAGCTTTTGGGAGGGGTTGTAGAAAACCTAAGTCAAATATTAGATATTAAGATTAGAACAGAGTCCAATATAACAATTCCAGGGTATGAAGGACCTATAAATTTTAAGCATGCACAACCTATACAGGACAAAAAGTCGTGAGGGATACGAATGAAAATAAAGAAGGAACTTTGGGTATTAACATTGATAGGAGTATTGGCAGGCTTCTTTATTGTGAGAGTACTAGACGTTCAACATCCACAATTAGGTATAAGCAGTATGCTATCTCCTCAATCCTTGGATCAATATTTAGAAGGCAGATCTTTAGCAAAGATTGAACAGTATGTAAATAGGGCTAAGGAACTAGAAGAACAAAGGAATACTCTCTTGGAAGAAATCCGAGCATTGGAGGAAGTTATAGATCACCATGAGGAAAAAGTTGCTGAAAAGATTCATAAAGGAGAACAGATTAGGGAAGAACTTCAACAAAGCAGAATGATGGCCAATTTGTTAGATGTAGAAGGTCCTGGTATAGAGATAATTCTAGATGATCGTAAAAGAGATTCTATTTTAGACAGTGATCCAGGTCTGTTAGGTTATTATATTGTTCATGATAGTGACCTTTTAGAAGTGGTTAATGAACTAAGAGCAGCAGGTGCTGAGGCAATAGCAATAAATGGAGTAAGAATTATAGAAACTTCTAGAATAAGTTGCGGTGGTCCAACTATTAATGTGGGAAAAGAGCAAAGATTCGTACCACCTTTTGTTATTCATGCAATAGGAGATCCGGAGGCTCTGGCATCATATTTTCAACGGGAGGATAGCATCTATCAAACCCTTATGTATTGGGGTCTCAGGTTTGAAATCAAGAAAAAGGATTTGATTCAGATACCCCGTTATATAGGGGATGTGGAATATAAATATGCAAAACCCATAGAAGAAGGTGAATAGAATGTGGCTTCCAATTATAGGAATAATTGTAGGAATTATTTTAGGTCTGATATTGCCATGGCAGGTACCTACTAACTATGCATCTTATATGTCCATTGCAGTATTGGCAGCCTTGGACTCAGTATTTGGTGGAATACGGGCTAGTTTAGAGAATAATTTTAAGACCGACGTCTTTATATCAGGATTTTTTGGGAATGCTTTTCTGGCAGCTGGATTAGCTTACATAGGCGACCGTTTGGATGTTCCTATATATTTAGCTGCTATATTTGCATTTGGTAATAGATTATTCCAAAATTTCGCAGCACTTCGCCGGCATTTTTTGATATACCTCCGTAGGAGGTTGGATGACCATAACCATGAGGAAAAATAATTGAGAAAGTTATTCCGTTTTATCCATTTATGTGATAACATAATATTAATAAAAGATAACAGATAAGGAAGTTGAAGTTTATCATATATGGACAATCGTGCTTATGATGGGACAAGCTAGTATTTTATAATCTTTTGCTGAAAAAGGACTTTGGGGAGGAAAGGAAATGCTAGAATTTGATATTGATATGGAACAATTTGCTCAAATTAAGGTTGTTGGTGTTGGAGGCGGAGGAAATAACGCTATCAACAGGATGATACAGTACGGACTAAAAGGCGTTGATTATATTTCCATTAATACTGATAAGCAGGCCTTATACTTATCAAAATCTAACCACAAAATTCAAATTGGGGAAAAAATCACCAAGGGACTTGGCGCTGGCGCAAATCCAGAGATTGGTCAAAAAGCAGCCGAGGAAAGTAGGGAAGAGATTCAACATGCCTTAGAAGGTTGTGATATGGTATTTATTACTGCAGGTATGGGTGGAGGAACAGGTACTGGTGCTGCACCTATAGTAGCGGAAATAGCTAAAAATATGGGCATCCTAACGGTAGGGGTGGTTACCAAGCCTTTCATGTTTGAAGGTCGCCGTAGGATGAACAATGCCGAGATGGGTATAGCCGAGCTTAAGGAAAGGGTAGATACTTTAGTAACTATACCCAATGATAGGCTATTACAGGTGGTTGAAAAACGCACATCCATGCTAGAAGCATTTAAGATAGCTGATGATGTTTTAAGACAGGGAGTTCAGGGTATTTCTGACCTTATAGCTGTACCTGGCCTTGTAAATCTGGACTTTGCTGATGTTCGTACCATAATGAAGGAAAAGGGCCTTGCCCATATGGGTATTGGTAGAGGCAGTGGTGAAAATAGGGCAGTTGAGGCAGCAAAACAGGCAATACAGAGTCCATTACTAGAGACCACTATTGACGGAGCTACAGGTATACTTCTAAACATTACCGGAGGGGAAAGCTTAGGATTATTCGAGGTGAATGAAGCTGCAGAATTGGTAGCTCAAGCTGCTCATCCTGATGCCAACATTATATTTGGAGCAGTCATTGATGAAAATTTAGAAGACGAAGTTAGGATTACAGTTATTGCTACCGGTTTCGAACAAGTTAATGCTGCATCTACAACAGAATCAAGAAGGGGCTCCAATAGGCTTAATGATTCTATATTTAATTCTGATTTTCAAGAGGATAATTTAGTTATTCCTACTTTCTTAAGAAGAGGGAGAAGCTAAGAAAAAGATGGAATAACATAAGCTATTAATAATATAATCTATCTGTGTATACAAACGACAATAAAACCCTTTATTGTCGTTTGTTTTTTTTATTGATATACACCGTTCTACAACATTCTAACATCTAATATTATATAATAAGGACATAGAATAAAAGGTATAGGGGGTTGGGTGTTTGCCTGTTGAATACATATATATTGATATTATATGGCTAGATAATTTTGTTATGAATTATATTATATTATGGGCATCATCCAAGATAACCAAGAATAAAACCCCTCTTTATAGATTGTTGGCAGCGTCTCTAATAGGGGCTACATATGCAGTTATTTTAGTAGTATTTAATACTCCCATACTAAATGGATGGAGCATTAAAATAATATTATCTTTAATTATGCTCCTTATAGGATTTAAGTTTACTAGCTTGGGAAAACTATTTAGGTTAATGGCAGTCTTTTATGGAGTCACCTTCGCCTTTGGAGGAGGGGCCCTTGCTTTATATTTTTTTACAGAAGATATTTTATCTATGGAGAAAGGAGTTTTTTATATAAAAAACTTCCCTGTAAAAATATTAATTATGTCATCCCTGTTACTTGTTATCCTCATAACTACTATATGGCCAAGGATCCATAGTAAATTAATTTCATATAATTTAACTTATAATGTAAAGATTAATTACAATGGAATGGATTTTACACTAAATGCATTGCTAGACACAGGAAATTCACTATATGATCCAATTACCAAGAGCCCAGTAATTATAGTAGAGTATACAAAAATAAAGCATGCTTTACCTTTAGAAATAAGAGATTTTTTTCAAAACAATAAGGAACTGGACATGGATTTTTTATCAGAGACCTTAAAAGATACGGATTTTATAAAAAGGATTAGATTAATACCTTATTACGCTGTAGGAAAGGCAGAAGGGTTATTATTAGGATTCAGGCCTGATAAAGTATTAATATGTCTAGATGGCAATTGGCGTGAATACCAGGATGTAGTGGTTGCTATATATAATGATAAGCTTTCCAGGGATGAACATTATCATGCTCTTATTCATCCGGAAATATTAACTGCTTAAAAAGAAGGGGGGCTATAAAGTGAGCAGAAATTTTATGGATAAGGTAAGGTATTATATTCATCGGATGCAAATTAGACTGATTAAGAGATTTCCTTCTCTAGGAAAGCTTCCAATATTTTATATAAGTGGAAGTGAAGCTCTTCCCCCTCCTCTAACACCTGAAGAGGAGGATGAACTCTTAAGGCGACTAGAAAAGGGGGATAAGTCGGTAAAAAGTCCTTTGATTGAACGAAATTTACGCTTGGTTGTGTACATAGCTAGAAAATTTGAGAATACTGGTGTGGGACTTGAAGATTTAATATCCATTGGTACCATTGGTTTGATAAAGGCGGTAAATACCTTTGATCCAGCCAAGAGAATAAAATTAGCTACCTACGCTTCACGCTGTATTGAGAATGAAATACTTATGTATTTAAGAAGAAATGGTAAAGTAAAATCTGAGATATCCTTTGATGAACCATTGAATATAGACTGGGATGGTAATGAATTGTTATTGTCAGATATTTTAGGAACTGAAAATGATCTGATTTATAAAATAATAGAGGAAGAAGTGGATAGAGAACTATTGAATTTAGCTATGGAAAAATTGTCTGTGAGAGAAAAGAAAATTATGGAGTTACGTTTTGGATTAGGAGGGCAGAGAGAACAAACCCAAAAAGAAGTTGCAGACCTTTTGGGTATATCCCAATCATATATTTCACGCTTAGAAAAGCGTATAATAAAGCGGCTTAAAAAAGAAATAGCAAGAATGATCTAGAACTAGAAAATATTGTAAATCCAAATTTAGAATAAAAAGCTCCGTCCAGGGAAATACTTCACCTATAGAAGTTAGTACTTATTCACCCTACTGCAGATACGGACGGAGGATATGACATGCATGTAAACAAAGTTGAGATCTGTGGAGTAAACACTTCAAAGCTACCGGTATTAACCAACGAAGAAATGAAAGAATTATTCGCTCAAATGCATGCCGGAGATAAAAAAGCCAGGGAAAAGTTTATTCAAGGGAATTTAAGATTAGTACTAAGTGTAATAAAGCGATTTAATAATCGTGGGGAAAACATAGATGACCTTTTTCAAGTTGGTTGTATAGGACTCATAAAAGCAATTGATAATTTTGATTTATCCCATAATGTTAGATTTTCTACCTATGCTGTCCCTATGATTATAGGAGAAATCCGCAGGTATTTAAGGGATAATAACTCCATTAGAGTAAGCAGATCCTTAAGGGATATAGCTTACAAGGCATTACAGGTAAGGGATCAGCTAATAAATAAAAATTCCAAGGAGCCGACAGTAACTGAAATTGCCAAGGAGCTGGATCTCCCTAGGGAAGAAGTAGTCTTTGCCTTAGACGCTATTCAAGATCCTATTTCCCTGTTTGAACCCATATACAATGATGGTGGGGACGCTATCTATGTTATGGATCAAGTAAGTGACGAAAAAAACCAGGATGAAAACTGGTTGGAAGGAATTGCTCTTAGAGAGGCAATGTCTAAGCTTAACCAAAGGGAAAAACTTATACTAACTTTAAGATTTTTTGAGGGCAGAACTCAGATGGAAGTAGCCGAAGAGATAGGTATATCACAAGCACAGGTTTCAAGACTGGAAAAAACAGCTTTAAATCAAATGCGAAAACACATA
This sequence comes from uncultured Bacillota bacterium, assembly GCA_938003915.1. Classification (GTDB taxonomy): domain Bacteria; phylum Bacillota; class Clostridia; order Caldicoprobacterales; family UBA3941; genus JAAYGY01. Next base: position 20,614 of record CALKWV010000092.1, read on the forward strand.
TAAAAGGGGATACACTCCCCTTTTTTTTCATACCCTCGTCCAAAGAAGAATATAATATATAAACTAGCTTCTTATGTTAGTTTAACATATACTGGAAAAATAAATGTATGGGGTGAGGGTTTTATGGCTAAGTCTTCTGATTTTAGGCAAAAGGAAGTTATTAATATTAGAGATGGAAAAAGATTGGGAGTAATAATAGATATGGAATTTGATTTACATGCCGGAAGGATAACGGCAATTGTAGTTCCGGGACCTAGTAAATTAATGGGTTTTTTAAAAGGTGAGGGAGACTATGTAATACCTTGGGAGAAAATAAAAAAGATAGGCGACGATGTTATACTGGTAGATGTGGATCCAAATAAGTTTGAAAGTTAAAAATATTGTCGAATAATGTGGACAAATAGATGCTATTTGGATATAATATACTAAGGAGTTAGAAGTTAGAAATTCGCAACTAAAGCTTGGAGGGAAACTTATGAAATGTCCATTTTGTGGTAATTTGGATAGTAGAGTCTTAGATTCCCGTCCTACTGACGAAGGCTCTGCTATTCGTAGGCGAAGGGAATGCGGCAGTTGTACCAAGAGATTTACTACATATGAAAAAATTGAAACTCTGCCCCTCTTTGTCATAAAAAAAGATGGTAGGCGTGAATCCTTCGATAGAAATAAAATAATGGCAGGTTTGTTAAAAGCTTGTGAGAAAAGGCCTATAGCCATAAAAGAGTTAGATAAGCTAGTACAAGATATAGAAAAGTCCATATACGGTTCAATGGAACAGGAAATAACCAGCCAAAAGATAGGGCAGATGGTTATGGAAAGGCTAAAAGACTTGGATGAAGTTGCATATGTACGTTTTGCTTCGGTTTATCGACAGTTTAAAGATGTAAATAATTTTATTGACGAATTGGAAAAAATGATACGAGATAAAGGGTCTCAAAGGGATTGAGACTCTTTTTTTATGTCGAATACAACTATACTCACCTGGGTAACATAAGGATAATTAGAAAATCAATTAATTGATTAAATGAGGTGAGATAATGTCATTAGGTATGACTTTATTAGTTGTAGTCGGCATTTTGTTTTTGTTTGGCATAGGGCATAATGTTCTAGATAGAATGAGATTAAGCGATAAGACTGCTTTGCTATTTATGGCAGGAATTCTAGTAGGTAGTCTAGTACCTAATATCCCCTTGGGCAGAAGAATTTCTATAAATATAGGTGGAGCCGTAATCCCCTTAATACTTGCTATATATGTATTTACAAAGGCAGGAACCGGTAAGGAAAAAGCTCGTTCAATAGTAGCTTCAATACTGGCAGGTATCGGTGTTTTTGTTGCTAGCCGTTTATTGCCACACGAACCTGAAACCATGTTAATAGATCCCAATTATGTATATGGAATTATAGCAGGAGTTATAGCCTACCTCTTTGGTAGATCTAGGCGAGCATCCTTCATTGCGGGAATAGTTGGTGTACTGCTAGCTGATATAGCTCAGGGAGTAATCAATTATATGAATAATCTGCCGACTCCCGTTCGTTTAGGAGGAGCTGGAGCTGTTGATGCAGTAGTAATATCAGGTTTTTTGGCAGTACTACTAGCTGAAATAGTGGGAGAGATTCGCGAAAAAATACAGGGAGGTACAGAAAAAAAGAATATGGGATATGATAAAGGGGAATTTATAAGACTAGTAGATTTTGATGATGAGAAGGAAGGGGAAGACGAAGGTGAAAAACAGAGGTAAACTAATTGGGGCTTTAGCTATAGTTGTTATCCTGGTTACTACTATGGTGCCTACTAATAGAAGCATGGCTGATAACTGGTATGAGGACGAGCCAGGTTATTATACCCTATTTGATGAAGAAGGAAATGAACTTACAGCCATGGCTAGTGAAATGTTTAAAGATGATGAATACATTAGTAGTGACAATAAGCATTATTCAGTCTCAAGGGTTAACAAAAAAGAACGAAAAGCTTATGCCAAGTATTTGGGTGATATAGAGCTTCCTGAGTTTGAGTTAGTAGAAGATCTTTCTATGGAGGTTGCAGCTCAAAACAAGGATAGGAGCATACTCATATACTGTACCCATAGCTCTGAATCCTACGTTCCCAGTGATGGGACAACAGCAATACCAGGCAAGGGCGGGATATTTGACGTAGCAGAAAGCTTTAAAAACGCATTGCAGGAAAAAGGAATAAAGGCAGTGCTAGATAAAACTTCTCACGATCCCCATGACGCAGGTGCATATAGGCGCTCTAGACAAACAGCTGTTGAACTTATAAAAAAGAATATGCCGGTAGCAGCGGTATTTGATATTCACAGGGATGCTACTCCCAAACATACCTATGAAACCAAGGTTAATGGGGAATATATGAGTAAAGTAAGAATTGTTATAGGCAGGCGCAATCAAAACAGAAAGGCCAATGAAGAGTTAGCCTATAAGATAAAAGCAATAGCTGATAAAGCCTATCCTGGCCTAATAAAGGATATATATATAGGTCGAGGGGAATACAACCAGGAGCTATCACCACGATCGTTACTCTTTGAATTTGGAACCCATGAGATAAGTAAGGAGGCAGCTCAAAAGTCGGCCCGATATATGGCTGATGTTGTTAACAAAGCTATATATGGAGGAGTTTTTAAAGCTCAAGAGCAGGCCAATAATAAGACGGAGAAAAGAGGAGAACAAGCGCAAGATCAAGATGCAGAGCCAAGGCAGCAAAGCTACAGAGCATCTCCTATAAGTCAAGGGGAACAAAAAGGAGCAGGCAGAGGTATATTATGGTTAATAATAGCCGCTGCTGTGGGTATTGTGATATTTGCATTAATTAGCAAGAGTGGAAATGAATTGACTGACGGTATATTTGGCAGGAAAAAAAGAGAATAATACTAATAGTATTTGAGGGATAGGCATTGAAAGTAATCTATTACGGCAATAATGCTATCTATAGCGCCTATACCATGGCAGCTATTCATATAGGAATTTATGATGAAGAAAAGCTCCCCTGTTTAGAAGATATACTTAGACAGTGGGAGCTGTGTTTTATTCATGGTTTTCAAAAAGGCAACCTTATATATATGGGACTAGATGAAGATTATAGAGAAATATATGTTATAGGATGCGGTAGGCATGGCAAGATGCTAGAAAAGATTTATAACGGTCTAAATGCTATATTCCGTATTCAAGAAGATATTTATTTTATTAAAGCTGATATTGGGGAAGGTTGGGCCAGGTTTTTAATTAGCTTAAATCTGCGGTTTCCTATTATAGAAGCTATAGTAAAAAAGTTTTTTGTTAGTACATATAAAAGAGCATATCCTAAGTGGTGTAAAAAGGTACGTTATGAGAAGGAAAAACTAAAGAAAGGGAAAAAGCCATGAAATTATTTTACCATTGTTTTGGAGGAGCCCATACCTCTATAACCTGCGCGGCTATACATCTAGGATATTTGCCTATGGATAGGGTTCCAGACGTTAGAGAATTTATTTCAGTACCCCATTATGACAAGATGGAAGACAAAAATCGTGGAACTCCTGTATATATAGGTAGAGATGAACTGGGTATTGATATTTATGCCATAGGTCTAAAGAATGCTTGTCATATCATGATACCTGCCATAAAAAGCTACTTAAACCTAAATAACATCCAGTCAAAGGAAATATTATTTGTAGAATCCCTTGTTAAGCTACATCCTATTACAGGGGTGGGAGGTTTTTTGTCTAGGAAATTAAACCTAGTATCTGTGGGCCGGCCGTTAACTATATGGGGTATAAGGAAAAGATACTCAGTTTTTGTAGAAATCGTATCCGGTGTCAAAGAAAGTCTATACCAATATATTGGAATATCTTGACTTTGAAGTTCTTTTAGTTGATAATAATACTACCGTATTATATAATTAGTATCAGGTAATAAAATCTAGTGATAAAAGGCGGGTGTAAAGTGAAGATTAGAGCCCATACCATAGCCAGCATACTTCCCGGCAGCATTGCTGACGAGGTGGGCATAGAGCCAGGGGATAAATTGATAGCTATCAATGATACCAAGATTGTTGATGTGTTAGATTATTTGGAATGGATTGAGCAGGATTATTTAGAAATAGCCATTCAAAAGAAAGATGGTCAGCGATGGATTTTGGAAATAGAAAAGGATGTGGATGAAAACCTTGGTCTAAATTTTGAAATGCCTTTGATGGATAAAGAAAAGGCCTGTGCAAACAAATGCATATTTTGCTTTGTAGATCAGCTTCCACCTTCAGTACGTAGTAGTCTACAGTTTAAAGATGATGACTGGAGGCTTTCATTTTTAATGGGTAATTATATTACTCTCACCAATCTGTCTCCATTGGATTTAAAGAGAATATATGAAAAATCTATAAGTCCTCTTTATGTTTCCGTTCATTCTACCAATCCAGAGCTTAGAGTGAAAATGATGGGTAACAAAAGAGCAAGTGAGATTATGGGTACATTAGAGGATTTCCGCCAGAATGACATTTCAATTCACTGCCAGATTGTCCTATGTAGAAATGTAAATGACGGTAGGGAATTGGATAAAACCTTAGAGGATTTATGGTCCTTTCGTGATATAATACAATCGATAGCTGTTGTGCCTGTAGGGTTAACAGGGCATAGACAAGGTTTGGAAAATATATTACCTTATGATAAGGAATCATCAGCTCAGGTTATAGATCAGCTAGAGAGATGGCAAGATTTTTTTAAAAGGAATATAGGTACAGCCTTTATCTTTATAGCTGACGAGTTTTATGTTATGGCTGATAGAGATATGCCTGATTATGATGACTATGAGGATTTCCCCCAGATTGAAAATGGTGTGGGCTTGGTACAAAAATTTCGCCATGAATTTGACCAGGCAATAAAAGATATTGGTGATGTTCCCGGGGACAAGGGTGAGCTTTCCATAGTTACTGGTGAATCAGCTGCTAAGATTATAGAGGAGATAAGTATAACTTTAGAGGAGATTACAGGTAAAACCATACATGTATACCCAATAAAAAATAATTTCTTTGGCGGACAAGTTACTGTCGCCGGACTTATTACTGGAAGGGATATAATTAAAGGGCTTAAGGATAAGCCACTAGGTCAAAAAGTATTAATTCCCGATGTGATGCTAAGACGAGGAGAAGATGTCTTTTTGGATGACATGACTTTAGAAGAATTAAGCAATCAATTGGGAATTAAAGTAGTACCTGTAGCAGTAAATGGGCAAGCTTTAGTAGAAGAGGTTATTTCCAGCCGCTGGTAAATATCATTACAAAACTAATTATCACTATATCATCAATTGTTAATGAACCTTTATTTCATCATTACTAATCTTAATCTTGGGAAAATAAATTGGCAAAGTCATAGGCTTACTAGCAGATTAGAGTATATTAAATAAAAGAGTTGTATTAGTGAAATTTATGGGAGTATAGAAAAAGGTAGGTGGTAAAATGACAAATCCAATAGTTGCAATTGTAGGACGCCCCAACGTGGGCAAATCCACCCTTTTTAATCAACTGGTAGGAGAAAGAA
>CALKWV010000093.1 GCA_938003915.1 uncultured Bacillota bacterium
ATATATATAAGAATTCTCTAGTAAACATTAGTTATATAAACAAGCTTATATTATAGATGATAGTACTTGTGCCTTAGTTATGATTCCCTTAATGGCTCCATCCTCATCAATAACGGCTATGGGGAATTTGGCCTCAGCAGCCATAGGCAATATATCGTTTAAGAGGGTGTCTGGTGTTGTTGTCATTACATCTCTAATCAATATATCTTCTATTTTTTTACCCTCTTTATTAGCCTTAAGGGCATCGTCTATTGTAATTACCCCCTGGAACTTCATCTTCTTTCCTACCACATAGGCACTGGAGACACCGTTGGTTTTCATTATGTTAATGGCATATCTTAAGGAATCACTGAGCCTTACAATACTATTGGGAGTAACCATCATGTTTCTAACGCTTATTACTTGAGTCTTATCGGCACTATCGATAAACTCCCTAACATAGTCGGTTGCAGGGTTGGTGCTCATTTTTTCAGGGGTATCTATTTGGATAATCTCCCCATCCTTCATTATGGCTACCCTGTCTCCAAGTTTAAAGGCTTCATTTATGTCATGGGTTATAAATACAATAGTCTTATCCAACTTCCTCTGGATAGTTAGAAGTTCAAACTGCATATCCCTTCTAACTAGAGGGTCAAGGGCCGAGAAGGGCTCATCCATCAGGAGGATTTCAGGATCATTGGCCAAGGCCCTAGCTATACCAACCCTTTGCTTCATACCACCAGAAAGGCTTGAGATAGGCTCATCTTCCCGTCCTTCAAGGCCTACCATGGCTATCATCTCCTTGGCCTTTTTATGACGTTCTTCCTTGGGAATGCCTTTGATTTCAAGGCCGTATTCTACATTTCCTAAGATGGATCTGTGGGACATGAGCCCAAACTGTTGAAAGACCATGGAGATTTTATTTCTCCTATATTCATTTAATTCCCTCTTATTGAACTTGCTTATATCCTTACCTTCAAAGAGGATCTGGCCTGAGGTTGGCTTGTTTAACATATTTAAACACCTCAATAAGGTAGATTTACCAGAACCAGATAAGCCTATTATGACAAATATTTCGCCTCTTTTAATATCTAAATTTATATCCCATAAGGCGATGGTAACACCTGTCTTATTAAAGATATCATCCTTACTAGCTCCCGCCTTCTTTAACTCTATGGCCTTATTTTTGTTCGTACCATATAACTTAGATAGGTTCCTAACCCTTAAGATATAATCCTTGTTATTGTTGCTGTTATTATTATTATTCAACATCTGCTTTCACCTCGCTTCGTTTAACCAATCCTTGGGTGATCCTGTCTAATATTATGGCTATAATAACCACAGCTACACCGGATACCAGACCCCTTCCCATTTCTACCCGGTTAACGGCTAGTAAGACTTCCATTCCTAGGCCGGAAGCTCCTATCATGGAAGCGGTAACTACCATGGACATGGCCATCATCAGGGTCTGATTAATACCCGTCATTATAGTTGGCAGGGCCTGTGGTATCTGGACCTTAATTAAAGATTGGATCTTAGTAGATCCGAAGGCAAGGGAAGCTTCCACCACTTCCTTATCTATCTGCCTAATTCCATGATTAGTTAAACGAATCATCGGTACAACTGCATAAACTGTAGTGGCTATAACTGCCGGCGGTTTACCAAGGCCGAAGAACATCATGGCCGGAATCAAGTAGACGAATACAGGCATAGTCTGCATTGTATCTAGTATAGGCCTAAAGAACCTATCCAACCTATCGCTGGTAGATAGTAGGATTCCAATTGGAAAACCTAAAAGTAGGGATACGATAACCGATGCAATTATAATTGATAGGGTTTCATTCATCATGCTCCAAAGGCCTAGTGTACCTATTAAGAATAGGAAAAAACCATATAATAGGCCACTGGTAATCTTTCCGCTTATTCTCCAGGTCAAGATTACTACTAAAAGAATCATAACAGACCAGGGTATTAGGTCTAAGATATTGTTGATAAAGCCAACAAAGTTACCTAGACCATTTTTTAGTATTGTAAAAAAGTCATCGAATCTTATACTTAAGGCCTTTACCCCATCATCTATGGAGCTTAAATCCAAGGATAATTCAAAGGGAAAGGAATATAGCCAGCTTGTCTTTATACCCCTTTCTCCGGCTTCACCTAATGAAGCCTTGATTTTTTCCGCATCTTCAGGCTTAAGCCATTGATCTATCAGTTCACTATGTTCTTGTAAAAACCACTTGGCCGTATCAATATAGTCGGCACCAGTTTCCTGCATGTAGGCTAAGGCTTCAGATGTAAGTGCACTTGATGTTTGGTAGTTGCTTAAAAATTCCACTACCTCCTCATGGCCTTCCTGGTAGAAGTCATTACTTACACCTATAGTTACATTTACTGGTGGTATTTCCGTCTCCCCCTCTAAGTAGGTATCAGGATTATATGGCTCATCCTGCAACAGAACCATATCGTACATACCTAATAGCCAGGTTGGTTCCCAATAATAGGCTGCAATAGGCTCGCCCCTTTCATAGGCAGCTGTTATAGCTGCAGCTAATGAAGCGTCAGAACCAGGTCTAAAATAGATGAAGTTTTCATCTAATCCATAGTGTAGGTATTTGTTATATAGGATCTGGTCTACTTCCCAACCTGGTATGGCTCCATAAATCCTACCCATTCCTGGATTTTCATCGTCTTTAAATATATGGGGATAATCCTTTAAATCCCAAACATATTTTAAGTCTGGAGCTAATGGCTCTATACCCCTTTCAGGGTCACCTTCAATTACATATCTGGGCACATATATACCCTGATAGTTGTCATTAAAGTTGGTACTTAACTCCTGAAACCTGCCTTCTGCCTTATCCTCCTCATAGCTGGCGATATTAGCTGACCAGATTTCCATATGAACATCGATTTCTCCTGATAAGAGGCCTTGGTAGGTTACAGGGGTACTCCCGGTTATTTCCGTCCATGAATAGCCCCAAAGCTCTTCTATAATAGTGGCTGCTACGGCATTGTGAAACCTGACGCTATCCCAGCCGGCATCGGCAAAGGATATGACCCTGTCGGTCTTAGCCTCCTTAGAACAACCTACAATGGTGGTCAAAATAATAGTGATTAATAGTAAAATACTAACTGCTCTTTTCATACAACCATCCCTTTTAAAGTATTTTTACAAATGAATGCATCTTTGTAAAAGTACTTACAAAAGGAGTTCATTTAATTAAAAACAAAAAAACTATGGAGTTCCTATAGTTTTATAAAAAACTAAAATGACTCCCCTTATAGCGCTTACGAGGTTAGCTGACGGGTTAGGGCTAAGGGTGCCCTTCAATAAAAATTGATTCACCCCAAAAGTTGGGTCCCCCGCTTCTTATAATAAGAATTCAGCGACGCAATTCATTTGTAATCCAATCTTTCAATATTAACAGTATAACATAGGGAAAATCCCATTGCAAATTTACAGGGTGAATTTTCAGAAGATATTGCCCAATGGATCCCATGATTTCAATAGATAGAAGTTTTTATAAAAACTTAAAAATTTCATAAAATTATAATTTACTTAAGAAGATGGGGTATAGTTTATCCGCCCTCTTTATTTTGGTATAATTGAAAATATGTAACTTATAAGGATGATTTAATGACTAGAAAAATAAAGGTATCCGTTCGTAATTTAATAGAGTTGGTTCTCCGCTCTGGGGATATAGATAACAGCTTTATGTCAGTATCTAGGGCTCTGGAAGGGACAAGGGCTCATCAAAAACTTCAAAAATCCTATGGAGCTGAATATAGCCCAGAGCTTGTCTTAAAACATACCTTTATATATGATGACTACACCTTAGAGCTGGAAGGCAGGGTGGATGGTATCATAAAACTAGCCCATGAAACTATTATAGATGAGATTAAGAGTACTACTAAGGATTTAGAGGATATCCGGGAGGATTATAACCAACTCCACTGGGCCCAGGCTAAATGCTATGCCTATATCTATGCCCTACAGGAGGAATTAGAAGAAATCTCAGTGCAGATAAGTTATTTCCACATAGAGACGGAAGAAACTAAGATATTTAAGAAGGATTTCCTCTTTAAAGATTTGGAAGCCTTCTTTATAGATCTTATAGACCGCTATATTAAGTGGGCTGACTTAATCTTTGAATGGGAGGAGCTTAGGGATAGGACTATTGTGGACTTGGACTTTCCCTTTGAGGCTTACAGGAAGGGGCAGAGGGAATTTGCAGTGGCAGTATACCAAACCATAAAAGAGGGTAAAAACCTCTTTGCCCAAGCCCCAACAGGTATAGGGAAGACCATGTCTACCCTCTTTCCCTCCATCAAATCCATGGGAGAGGGTTTTGCCTCTAAGATCTTTTACCTTACTGCCAAGACCATAACAAGGGAAGTACCTATTAGGTCCATGGAGTTGTTGATGGATAAGGGCCTAAGGGCCAAGAGCTTAGTAATTACAGCTAAGGAGAAGATTTGCCTTAACCATGAGGTCAAGTGCAATCCAAGGGACTGTAAATATGCCAAGGGCCACTACGACAGGGTAAATGATGCTATTATGGAGATCTTCAAAAATGAAGATATGATAACAAGGGAAAGAGTTATAGAATATGCTAGGGTTCATCAGGTCTGCCCCTTTGAATTTTCCTTGGATTTAAGCCTGTGGGCAGATGTAATAATCTGTGACTATAACTACGTCTTCGACCCCCAGGTTTATTTAAAGAGGTTCTTCGATGAGCTTAAAAGGGATTATGTACTTTTAGTAGATGAGGCCCACAATTTGGTAGATAGGTCCAGGGAGATGTTTTCTGCCCAAATCAGTAAGGGGGACTTTTTGGAGCTAAGGGAGATCTTTAAGGACAAATACCCTAAGGTCTATAAGGCCATGGGCAAGTGTAATGGCATTTTAAATAATATAAGGCGGGAGTTTCCTGACAATCACTACCAGAAGGAAGAGTTTTCGGATTTGTATTTTCCTATAAAAAGTCTCATAAGCTCTATGGAATCTTGGTTAATCCAGGAGAAGGAAGATGAGGATTATGAAAGGGTATTGGACTTTTATTTCAACCTCCTTTCCTTCTTAGAAATCTGGGACCTATATGATGAGCATTACGTAAGCTTTATAGAGTTTAAGGAGGGGGATATGTATATTAGGCTATACTGTGTAGATGCATCCTACCTCCTAAATCAAGCCTTAGGTAGGGGTAGGGCTGCCATATTCTTCTCCGCCACCCTAACCCCCCTTAAATACCATATGGACCTTTTAGGTGGAAATGAGGATGATTATTACATTAGGTTAAGCTCTCCCTTCCCCAGGGAGAATCTCTGCCTCCTAATTAGGGATAATATATCTACTAGATATAGGGATAGGGATAGGAGCTATTTGGAGATAATCCAATCCATAGAAGCCCTTATCAATTCTAAGAAGGGAAATTATCTAATCTTCTTTCCCTCCTATGCCTATATGGAAAAGATTTATGAACTATTTAAAGAGAAAAATTCCCACTGTAACACCATAATTCAGGAGGCTAATATGACAGAAACTGAAAGGGAGGATTTCCTCCATAGTTTTAGCTATCAAGATGATTTAGTTGCCTTTGCTGTCATGGGTGGTATCTTTTCGGAAGGGATTGACCTGGTAGGGGAACAACTAATAGGTGCCGTCATTGTAGGGGTAGGCCTTCCCCAAATATGCTTTGAGCGAGATATAATTAGGGATTACTTCAAGGAAGTAAGAAATCAGGGCTTCCAATATGCCTATATGTATCCAGGCATGAATAAGATCCTCCAAGCTGCCGGCAGGGTTATTCGGTCTGAATGGGATAAGGGGGCCATCCTCTTAATAGACGATAGGTTTACAACGGAAAGTTACAGGAGGCTATTTCCAAGGGAATGGAATCACTACAGGCTGGTAAAAAATAGGGAGGAGCTGGAGAGGGAATTAAGTAAATTCTGGGGAAGTTGACAAGTAAAAGTAAAATCTTATAGTATAATAAAGTAGAAAACATATTACTAGGAGGTAAGCAATGTATCAGTATAGGACATCAGGAGTCTGCGCCAAAAATATTGAGTTTGATATTGTAGACAATAAGGTAGTAAATGTAAAATTCTATGGTGGTTGTAATGGTAACCTTCAAGGGATCTCCAAACTTATAGAGGGTATGGAGGTTGAAGAGGTAATTAAGAGGTTGTCAGGCTTAAGCTGCGGCTTTAAATCCACCTCATGTCCAGATCAACTGGCCAAGGCTTTAAAGGTAGCAATAGAAAAAGCTGTATCATAAGCTTACATAAGACCTTGTTCCCATGAGCAAGGTCTTTATATTTTACTTTTCCATTTAAATATTTATAATAGAATAGGAAGATAATAATCTATAAAGAAATTACAATTACGGCTAAAGTTTTGGTTTAACTATAGGGTTTATAAAGAGATAGAATTTGATAAAAGTAGGTAATTGTCAGGATACATGCATGTTTGAGCTTGTAAACTAGAATTTTCAATATATCTCTATACATATGTAATGCTATAAACTTAGGAGGTTTAAATGGTAAGGAAGAATGAAGTTATAGAATTCACCATAGATAGGGTTAATTTCCCCAACAAGGGTGAGGCCAGCTATGAGGGTCAGCTAGTGAAGTTTAAGGGTGGAATCCAAGGCCAGAGGGTTAGGGCCAGGGTCAGCAGGAAGAAGAAGGACCATATAGAAGCTAAGATCTTGGAGGTAGTAGAAAAGTCACCTATAGAAGGGGAGTCAGCTTGCCCCAACTTTGGTATATGTGGTGGCTGTGCCTACCAAACCCTAAGCTATGAAAGGGAATTAGAGTATAAGGAAAGGCAGGTTAAGGAGCTTTTCCAAAAAGCAGGTATAGAAGCAGAATTCTTAGGAATAGAAGGAAGTCCAAGGCTTGTTGGCTATAGGAATAAGATGGAGTATACCTTTGGGGATGAGGAAAAGGACGGCCCCCTAGCCCTAGGCCTTCATAGGAAGGCTAGGTTCTACGAAGTGGTCAATACGGACCACTGCAATATAGTAGATGGGGATTTTACTAGGATTAGGCAGGGGGTATTAGGATATTTCCAAGAAAAGGGAGCTAAATATTATAATAAGAGGAAGGCAGAAGGCTTCTTGAGACACCTAGTCATTAGGAAGGCCTTATCTACAGGAGAGATATTGGTTAACCTAGTTACTACCAGCCAAGACAACTTAGATAGGGAGGAGTTCATAAATCATCTATTAAAGCTGGAACTAGATGGAGAAATTAAGGGAATCCTTCATTCCATCAACGATGGACTGGGAGATGTGGTTGTAGCAGATAGACTAGAGTTACTATATGGTAGGGATTATATAATAGAAGAAATATTAGGGCTTAAGTTTAGGATATCACCCTTTTCCTTCTTCCAGACCAATAGCTTTGGTGCAGAAAAGCTCTACTCCATAGTCAG
>CALKWV010000094.1 GCA_938003915.1 uncultured Bacillota bacterium
TATAAATATTCACCTTATACAATTGTTCTTTTCTTGATTCATTTTTCATAGATTGGGTTATAGATATATTAACTAATCATTGCATATTAAGGAGGAGAAGAGATGACAGAAGTATTTGGTACACTTATACAGACTGGAGATTGGAAAGGTGAAAAACACGTACCCATTATACACTGTCCTGAAAAAGTTAAGGCTGGAGAGAATTTTGAGCTAAAAATCACTTTAGGAGATGCTATTGGACACCCCAATACTTTAGAGCACTACATATCCTGGTTTAAGGTATATTATCAGCCTGAAGGTGCCAAGTTCCCCATTGAGTTAGCTAGCTTTGATTTTGGAGCTCATGGGGAAAGTGATGTATTTACCGATTACCAAGGAACTACTACAGTTAAAATCCCAAAAAGCGGCACCATCTATGCTCTTAGTTATTGCAACATACATGGTCTTTGGGGCAATAAAGCAGAAATTACTGTAGAATAATTTAAATACTGTTCTCATACTGTTCTCACCCCCAAAAAAAAGATAGTAGAAATTTTATTTCTACTATCTTTTTTACTTCCATAATCCCTTGTTTTATCCAAATCAGTGACCAAGTGAACAATCAGCAATACATTATTGGCTTAAAACTGGACCCTGGGAACATCCCGATCCCTTTCATCAGCTTTAAAGAAGGCCTCTTCTTTAAACCCAAACATTGCTGCAAATATGTTATTAGGAAATGTCTCAATCTTAGTATTATATTTAAGCACTGTATCATTGTAAAACTGTCTAGAGTAACGTATTTTATCCTCTATATCCCTTAAATTTTCTTGAAGTCCCAAGAAATTGGTATTTGCTTTGAGCTCAGGATAAGCTTCCACTACCACCATCAGTCTATTTAAGGCTTGAGATAACATATCATTGGCTTCCATGCTCTCTTGAGGAGTATTGGCACTTAAAACACTGCTTCTGGCCTTTACAATTTGATCTAGGGTCTCTTTTTCATGGCCTGCATAGCCCTTTACCGTCTCAACTAGATTGGGTATAAGGTCTGCCCTGTTCTTTAATTGCACATCAATCTGTGCCCATGCATTTCGTACCCTATTTCTCAAAGTAACAAAGCTATTGTATGCAGATATGCCATATAAAGCTAGTAGAATAACTATTCCTATAATAATGTAAACTATCATGGTAATCCCCCTTTTTAGGTTTTAGAGATATTAAACTTAGTTGGTTGGATCAATTTTCTATGCCTATAAGATTAGTTTGGCTAGAAGGCCCCACCGCCTCCTCCGCCACCGCCACCGCCAGAGCTACCTCCGCTAAAGCCTCCACCCGTACCGCTTCCTGAGGAATTAGGTGATGAGGCTATATCTGCAGTGCTAATGGCACTGCTTATAGAATTTGTGGTGCTAGTTATCATGCTGTTCATAAGCATTAGATTGTTTAAGGAGCCATAAGCTCTCATATAGGTCAAAGATGGATCCATAAGCTCAGCTTTACTAAATACTTGAGGCAATTGCTCTATTACTTCTTTGGCCACTCCTAATGAAATGGCATATACAAGGTAATGTTCCCAAATAACAATAGAGGGAATCTCTGCCTTATCCATATTGGAAAAATGGAGTAAAAACTTTTTAAAGGCTTTCCATTTAGCAACCTGCTCTACACCATACCTGGTTCGTTTTCTTATGGTATATACAACCCACATGGTAAATAAAAAAACAAAACCAAGCAAAAACATGAAAACCCCTGAAGCTGCCTTCAACCCAATAGTTAGTATAGGACCTCCTATCAGTAGAGCTAAGGCAATTAAGACGTATTTACTGCTGCCACTTAAGTCATTTTTGGTAAAGAAGCCCTGGGCTTCTCCTTGCTCCCTCACTAAGGATCGGAATTCCTCATAGTCTTCATGAAACTCTAATGCCTTGGATCTTTTCTTTAATATGCTCTTTAGATCATCTAATACTAAGCTTCTTCCATCTCCCAGTTTATCTATAAACCAGTGTATTAAAAAGCTTTCATGGGGATATAGGTCATCTAATACTGCTCCGTCAATCTTTGATATTTCATATCCCTCTTCCATTTTTTTAAATACTAAGCCTTTTTCCCTTTGGATTCTGTTAATGGTAATCTTCTTTTTTCTTACTAGATCCATTATTGTGGCCATTAAATCCTTTGAATCTATTCTTCCTTTGGTTAAAAGACAGGTCATCACAGCCGGGGTATAATCTCCTGGCAGCTCTCTATAGTAGTCGCCCTGAAACTCAGGTTTGGGATCTCTCCCATACTTTAAAATAAATTTAATCCAAGAGTATAGGCCTCCCAAAAGAATTACAACAAAAACAGGCCAGATCCTATCCCTAATACTTTTTAGTCTCGCTTCCCTTTCCAGCCTTTTCCGCTCCAGCTCCTCTCGCCTTCTCATCTCCTCCCTAGCCCGTTCCCTTTCACGGTTTGCCTCTTCTGCTAGTTTCTGTTCATTTTCTAATATTGAAGGTAGTTTGGTTTCATCATATACTCGCTTAGAATCGGGAATAAGCTGGGGTGGAAATATGGCCAATGTCTCTACAAATGTACCCGGCATGACTTCCGGGACTTCAAAGGTAAAAGTCCTCTCATCTACAATCTTAGATACCCCAGTCAAAGGTCCATGGGCAAAGACTTTAAGATCTTCCTTATTGGCTCCTTCAGGAATTAGGATAGTTATATGGATATTCTCCAAAGGTACATCCCAGTTACTATCTATAACCTTTCTGTTAAATACACCAATGTCCTTATATCTTTCCGCTACATTTAAAAGGGTATACTCATAAATAAATGTCTTCTCTTCATAGCTAGATTTCTCATATACTTTAAGCTTTACAAGATTATCTTCCTGGTCTAGCTCATATACATTTTCACCCTGTCGGTTTGATTGCTGAAACTCCCTAAGCTCTTGATGCTGGGCTACCCAAACCCTAAGCCCATCAATACCATCGGTTCTGTCCATATCTATATCCCTAAGAACTCCATTAAAATCTCCAGAAAAATTATATGTTATCTCCTCTCTAACATGAGCATCTCCGTTGGGTTGGATGTTAATTGTTACCTTGTAATTATTGATATTATAGCTTCTATCATCTGCTATTGCATTAAGGGAAGGAAATCCTAAGGATATAAGAAAAATAAAGATTAAAAGAAATTGAAATAATCTCGACCTTTTTATAGCTTAAACCCCCTTTGTGCATCAAATAATATTTAGTTAATAATGCTTATATATTACCACAATTATGCATGCAAAATCATTTTTTTAACAAAAAAATTGGAAGAAATTTTCTTCCAACTTTTAAAAACCCTTCATGTATTATTTATTGACTTACTATATTAATGGGCTTTCCTTCTAAGTATGCTTTTAGATTGTCTGTTGCAATTTTCATAAGCCTCTGCCTTGCTTCCTTGGTAGCCCAAGCAATATGAGGGGTAATTATGCAGTTCTTTGCTGTAAGGAGAGGATTATCCTTGGCAGGAGGCTCCTGGGATAAAACGTCCAAGCCTGCTCCAGCAATAATACCTTTATTTAGTGCTTCAGCCAGATCCTCTTCCACCACAACAGGACCTCTGGAGGTGTTAATAAGGAAGGCGGTTTTTTTCATTCTTTTCAGCCTGTCCATATTAATAAGGCCACGAGTTTCTTCGAATAAGGGGCAATGAATGCTTACTACATCGGATTCCTGCAATAGCTCATCCAAAGATTGGGCCCACCTAAAATTCTTCCTAAGGTCTCCCTAGTAAGAGGGGTTTTGTTGGTCAAAAGAATTTCTGCTCCCCTTGCCCTCTCTATTATCAAATCATCTGGGGTTCTATGGTATATCTCCACGTCACCCAGTTCTTTTATAGGATCCCAGCTTAAATCCCCTGGGTTTAAGGCATAGCCGTCAAGAACAACAATTTTCATATTTTATACCTCTTTCTAATATTGATATTTATATACAAATATGGTCACTATTACGTGAATTGGAATTATATATATCTTTCATGCCTAATTCTTTATATACTATAAACAATATATCACAAACAAAGACCTTTTAAAGAAAAGGTCTTTTGTAAATATTTTTATCTATTGTACTCTCTGTTCAATGGCAGCTTTTACATCCTCGGGGGTCATTCCTCTAGCTTCTATAATAGGTCTATTGCTATTTTACTAGTCTGCATACCCATAAAATTATCATCTAGCCCAGTCATAACAATGGCATCAAAGCCATCCAAAAAAGTGGGTGTGATATATAGGACTTTCGAAGGTTTTATCTAGTTATAGTTGTTTATTTTTGCTATCATTTCTAAAAATTTCTTGAGCCAACTTCCTTGCTGTTGGCGTTGCTGCCAATCCCCCTTCGCCCGTTTCCCTTAAGGATGGTACCAGTAGATCTCCCACTTCCTTCATAGCATCTATGACTTCATCTACCGGAATAAGGCTTTCAATGCCAGCCATAGCTAGCTGTGCAGCCACAAGGGCATTGGAAGCACCCATGGCATTACGCTTTATACAAGGAATTTCTACCAATCCCGCTACAGGGTCACAAACTAAACCCAACACACTCTTTAAGGCAATAGCACAAGCATGACTTGCCATTCTAGGGCTTCCGCCCATCATTTCCACCAAAGCAGCTGCTGCCATGCCCGCTGCACTTCCACATTCCGCTTGACAGCCCCCTTCAGCGCCTGAAATGCTTGCCCTCTTTGCTATAACCATTCCAATAGCCGCAGCTGTAAATAAACTCATTACCATCTTGGTTCGGGGGATATTTTTTTCTTGCTGAAAGGTTAATAAAACAGCGGGCAAAATTCCACAAGAGCCAGCTGTTGGAGCTGCAACTATTCTACCCATACAGGCATTGGACTCGGCTATAGCCAAGGCCTTGACCAGCACCTTGTCCATAAGAGCTCCTACTAGGCTTCTCCCTTGCTCTATAGCCTTATATAGCTTATATGCATCACCGCCGCTGAGTCCACTAGCGGATTTTATATTGGGTTGAAGGGCACCGGCAATGGACTCCTCCATTACCTTTGCATTGTTTTCCATCTGCTTATATATATCATCTGGGCTTTTACCCATCTCTTGTGCCTGGTCTCCCAACACAATATCTGATATGCAATATCTTGGCTTACTGCCTGGTCTACCTCTATTATCATTATAGCGTCTCCGCCACGTCTTTTTCGATATACCTTCATCTCTCCGATATTTATATGGTTGGATGATAAAAGCCCTGTAACTGCTGCTACCACCCCAGGTGCATCTCTATGGGGTATAACAATGGTATGGCTCCTACCTGTAAAATCCACTTCCAAACCATTAATATCTTTGACTACTATATTTCCTCCACCCACCGATGAAGCTGTTACCACAACTGTATTTCCAGAATAATCACTCACTGTAATTCTAGCTGTGTTAGGATGGGCATCCTTTAGGTTCACCTTTCGAATTGTATAACTAAGGCCTTTCTGGGCTGCCATAGCCAAACTATCTCGTATTCTAAGATCATCAGGCTCAAAGCCAAGAAGTCCTCCTATAATTGCCCTATCAGTACCATGTCCCTTATAGGTCTGAGCAAAAGAGCCGTGAAGCTCAATAATGGCTTCTACCGGCTCCTGTCCTAACAAATTCCTTGCAACTTTCCCAATCCTTGCCGCTCCTGCAGTATGGGAACTAGATGGTCCTACCATTATAGGACCAATAATATCAAATACATCCATACCCAGTACTCCCTTGCTATTCCTCTGGCTTCCAACGTAATTTTGGCTTTCTTGCTGCCTTGGTCTCATCCAAACGGCCAATTGGAGCCTTATGAGGGGCACTTTGTACCTTGTTTGGCTGCGCCTCTGCCTCTTTTGCAATTTGGGTCATGGCTTCAATAAATTCATCCAGGGTTTCACGGCTCTCGGTTTCAGTAGGTTCAATCATCAAAGCCTCTTTTACTATTAGAGGGAAGTAGGTAGTAGGTGGATGAAAACCAAAATCTATAAGCCTCTTGGATATATCCATTGCTGATACATTATTTTCCTTTTGCCTTTGGGCTGATAATACAAATTCATGCATGCATATTCTATCATAGCTTATATCATAATAAGCTTTTAGTTTTTCCATGAGATAATTAGCATTTAGTACCGCTGTTTCAGCTACCTCACGAAGGCCCTTTGGTCCCATGGTCAAGATATAGGCATAGGCTTTAAGAGCCACCCCAAAATTGCCAAAGAAGGACTTGATCCTACCAATGGATAAGGGCCTATCATAATCAAGATAATACTTTTGTCCATCAAATTGTATTAATGGACTAGGAAGATATGGCACCAGCTCTTTTACTACTCCTACTGGTCCTGCCCCTGGTCCTCCTCCCCCGTGAGGAGTACTGAAGGTCTTGTGTAGGTTTAAATGTACAACATCAAAGCCCATATCTCCTGGACGGGTTATTCCCATTATAGCATTTGCATTAGCACCGTCGTAGTATAATAGGCCTCCTGCGTCATGGACAATTTGGGCTATCTCTATAATATCCTCTTCAAATAGACCTAGAGTATTTGGATTGGTTAACATCAATCCCGCAGTATCCGGTCCAACCATATCCTTAAGGGCTTCTACATCTACACTTCCCCTATGGTTGGAGGGTATCTCCACTACCTGAAAACCTGCCATGGCTGCAGATGAGGGATTTGTTCCATGGGCACTATCTGGTATCAATATCTTATCTCTAGCTTCATCGCCCCTATTTTTATGGTAGGCTTTGATAATCATCATACCTGTAAGCTCACCATGGGAGCCAGCGGCAGGCTGTAGGGTAACCGCATCCATGCCTGTAATTTCACATAGCATTTTATTAAGCTCGTATAAGAGCCTTAGGCAGCCTTGGATAGTATCTTCAGGCTGATAAGGGTGAACCTTTGAAAAGCCCTCTAACCTTGAGACATCTTCATTGATCTTGGGATTGTATTTCATAGTACATGAGCCTAAAGGATAAAAGCCCACATCTACACCATGATTTAATCTAGACAAGCTGGTATAGTGCCTAACAACTTCAGGCTCGCTGACCTCTGGTAGGTTAGCATCCCTATCCCTTAATAGCTTACTAGGGATAAGTTCCTGAATTTCCCTCTCCTCAACATCCAACTGGGGTAAGGAATAGCCCTTTTTACCCTCTAAGCTAAGTTCAAATATCAACTTCCTACTCACCAGCTAACTCACCTACCCTTTCCACTAAAGCGTCCATTTCCTCCCGGGTACGCTTCTCAGTTACCGCTATGAGCCAACCTCCGTCTAGTTCAGGATATGCTTTTTCTAGAGAGTATCCTCCTATAATGCCCTTATCTAATAGATGGCGATTTAACTTATCTACAGGAATACTGCTCTTTAAGGCAAACTCTTTGAAGAAAGGTCCCTTGAATAGAGGAGTAAATAATCCCGTAGCTATTAACTTATCATATAGGTAGTGAGACTTTTGGATACATTGATAGGCTACTTCCTTCAAACCTTTCTTGCCCATAAGGGATAGATAAATAGTGGCCATAAGGGCATTTAACGCTTGATTTGTACATATATTGGATGTGGCCTTTTCCCTACGGATATGCTGTTCCCTAGTTTGTAGGGTAAGAACAAATCCTCGATTTCCATCCTTATCCGTAGTCTCACCCACTATTCTACCGGGCATCCTTCTCATAAGCTTTTGGGTAGTGGCAAAAAAGCCAAAATAAGGTCCTCCAAAGCTTAAGGGATTACCTAAGGATTGACCTTCACCCACTACTATATCTGCGCCCAGGTCACCGGGAGATTTTAATATGGCAAGGGAGATAGGATCAGCACAAACTATCAATAAGGCCTTATTTTTATGAGCTAGCTCTGCTATGGGCTCAATATCCTCTATAATTCCAAAAAAGTTGGGAGATTGGATTACTACAGCTGCTGTTTCCTCTGTAATGGCTTTTTCCAAAGCCTCTATATCTGTCATTCCATCCCTATACCCTATTTCAGTAACAGGTATATCCTGAAATTTGGCGTAGGTAGTGGCTACCTGCCTATACTCGGGATGTATGCTTTTGGCCATTACCACATGGCTTCTTCTAGTAGCTTGACAGGCCATGAGAACTGCCTCTGCAACTGCTGTAGCACCATCATACATAGAAGCATTAGACACTTCCATACCTGTTAATTCACAGATCATGGTTTGATACTCAAATATGGCCTGCAAAGTACCCTGACTTATCTCTGCCTGATAGGGGGTATAGGCTGTGTAAAAGTCAGCCCTGGAAATGATGTGGTCTATTGCTGAGGGAATATAATGGTCATAGGCACCTGCTCCTAAAAAGCATGTATACTCATCTGTATGCTTATTGGAGGATGCCAGCTCCCTCATATGCCTTAGCAATTCCATCTCAGCCATGGGACCTGGTATAGCCATATCCCTATCTAGCCTGATTTCCTCCGGAATATCCCCAAATAGCTCTTCAATGGATGAATAGCCTATTTCCTTTAGCATCTTTTGCCGTTCATCTTTTGTGTTGGGGATGTATCTAGACATTATTATGCCTCCTCTTCGCAAAACTTCTCATATTCCTCAGCATCCATCAGATTGTCTAGCTCCCCACTGTCGGCCATTTCAACTACTGCAATCCAAGCATCGTAGGGATCTTCGTTAACAAGCTCTGGGCTGGTTTCTAACTCCTCATTTACCTCTACGATTTCTCCTGAAACTGGAGCATAGACATCAGCAGCAGCCTTAACGGATTCTATACTGCCCATGATATCATCAACTTCTACATGGGCTCCCACTTCAGGCAATTCTATGTATACAATATCTCCTAGCTCATCTTGAGCAAAATCAGTAATTCCTATGTAGGCCCTGTTTCCTTCAACTCTCACCCATTCATGTCCTTTGGCGTATTTCAAATCCTCCAATATTTTCATTTTCTTTTCCTCCTTATTTTTATAATTAATATTAATAATTAGCTAGTTCATCCAACATAGATGGCTATTAAACGTCCATTTCATCACTGGATTGAAGAAAAGTAAAAACCGAGTTTTCTAAAGCCAAATAAGCAAGAACATTCTCTTATCAATAGTAATTATTCAGCAAAGACCTATATCTTTCTACTTGCCCTATTTCTTAAGGTAAAAAGGAGTTTTTATCACTCTAGCCTTTAGAGACTTGCCTCTCACCTGAATAAAAAACTCATCGCCTAAGTTGGAATGCTGAATTTTAACTAATGCTAAACCTACATTTTTCTTAAGGGTAGGTGCCAGACCGCCGCTGGTAACAAAGCCTATTTCCTTACCATCGGCTTGTATCTTATAACCTGTTCTTGGCATTCCTCTATCTATCATTTCAAAACCTACCAGCTTACGCTTTAGTCCTTGCTCAGACTGCTTAATCAAGGCGTCCTTGCCAATAAAGTCTTGCTTATTCAGTTTTACAAATCGGTCTAATCCCGCTTCTAAAGGTGAAATATTAGGTGATAACTCCTGACCATATAAGGGCAGTGCTGCCTCAAACCTCAAAGTATCCCTTGCTCCTAAACCTGCAGGAACTAAGCCTTCTTGATGACCGGCTTCCATTATTTCTTCCCACAGTCTTACTGCCTGGTCAGCAGCAACATATAGTTCAAAACCATCTTCACCAGTATACCCTGTACGGGATACCATAGCATTAACTCCGGCAACTTCCACATTATCTAAGAATCTAAAAAATCTAATGTCTTCTAAAGGTGTAGAGGTGAGATTTTGTAATATTTTTTGACTGGCAGGTCCTTGGATGGCTATTAAGCCATAATCTGCCGATACATCCTTTATTGATATACCTTTAATGTTGCAATTGTCCTTTAGCCAATCGTAGTCTTTTTGAGTATTGGATGCATTTACTACAAGTAGATATCTGTTGGTATCCAACTGATAAACAAGCAGGTCATCTACAGTGCCTCCACTTCTATAACACATGGGCGAATATACTATTCTGCCAGGAGACATCTTTGAAATATCGTTGGTAATCATTTGCTGTATAAATTCTTTGGCGCCGCTACCCTCAATAAGGATTTCCCCCATGTGGGAAACATCAAATAATCCAGCGGCATTTCTTACAGCATGATGTTCATTTAATATACTTGAATATTGGACTGGTAGTGCCCAACCCCCAAAGTCAATTATCTTTCCGCCCAATACTACATGGACATCATAAAGCGGTGTCTTTTTCACAATTTCCCCCTCTTTTCTATATAATTTCTTGGATAAAGCTTGTGCCCTCCCTGGGCTTCTTTACACCTAAGTACTCTGCAATGCTGGCTCCAACATCTGCAAAGGTAGCTCTTGTTCCAAGATTAACACCCTGTTTAAGTTTCTTGCCGTATACTAAAAGAGGAACATACTCCCTTGAATGATCAGTACTGGGTGTTGTAGGATCACAACCATGATCA
The DNA here is from genome assembly GCA_938003915.1 of uncultured Bacillota bacterium. Lineage (GTDB taxonomy): Bacteria > Bacillota > Clostridia > Caldicoprobacterales > UBA3941 > JAAYGY01. Next base: position 10,411 of record CALKWV010000094.1, read on the forward strand.
GCAGTGATTATTAGTATATCCTCTTCCTTTAGTGCACCTATAAGCTCTGGAACTCTCGCGTCAAATTGGATCAGGGCATTGGCATATCCTTCCACATCATTCCTATGTCCGTATAACATATCAAAATCTATGAGATTTGTAAATATTATACCTCCAAAATCCTCTTTAATAAAGTCTATTGTTTTATCCACACCATCCATGTTATCTTGAGTGTGTATAGATTGAGTTACTCCCCGACCATTGAATATATCTACAATCTTGCCTACTGCTTTTACCTTCAATCCCTTTTCCACGGCATAGTCTAGAACAGTTTCATGGATAGGATCTAAAGAAAAATCCCGCCTTCTATCAGTTCGAGTGAAATTGCCTGGCTCACCTATAAAGGGTCTGGCAATAACCCTGCCCACAGCATGATCCCCGGTTAGTATACTTCTTGCAATTTGACAAATCTCATAAAGCCTTTCCACAGGAATTATGTCCTCATGGGCAGCTATTTGAAATACGCTGTCAGCTGAAGTGTATACAATGGGATAACCTGTCTCCATGTGCTCTTGACCTAATTGCTCAATTATCTTGGTTCCTGATGCCGGAATATTGCCCAATATAGATGTACCTATCTCCTGCTCAAATTTTGATATTATCTCTTCAGGAAAGCCATTAGGATATGTAGGAAAGGATTTGGACATGACTATGCCCATTATCTCCCAATGGCCTGTAGTAGTATCTTTGCCAGCAGATTTTTCCGCCATTTTGCCGAAGCATCCTACTGGACTATTAGTTTTTTCAAATCCTCTTATGCCATCAATATTACCTAAGCCTAATCTTTGTAAATTGGGTAGTTTAAAATCTCTTAGCTTAGCTGCTATATTCCCTAAAGTATCGCTGCCCTCATCGCCATATTTGGCAGCGTCAGGCAACTCTCCCATGCCAACACTGTCCAGGACTATAACTATTACTCTTTTCATAGTCTTCTCCTTTATACTAATGATTTGAGGCTAACCTTTATAAGGTATTCCTATTTTATCATATTCTTTAGAGAATTCCATCTTCATACTTTATAATTTTTCAAATCTTTAGCCTTTTATTAATTTTGGGTTATTGACATTGGTATTATACTATTTATTTATGGAGATAACCTTTCCTCCACTCTATCAAACATTAAAATTTTTAAACCATCTTTTATATATGAATTGTTCATATATAATTTCCAGATAAGCCCACTTAAGTAGTTCTCTATCATAAGTAAAGTAATTCCCTTATTAATGCCTATATACTCTTTGGAAAACCAAGGTATCTCCTGATCTAAGTTATAGGAATCATAAAACCCATATTCCCCCCACAGTTGAGGAAAGTTTTTGTATGCATATAAAAGGGCTTCCATGGATTCCTTGGGTGTAAAAGGAATTGAACCTGCCGGTCCGCATATAGGTACAGTACCATCATTGCTGTTTACATCCTGTACAATTCCGGAAGGTAAAGCACCATATCTGCCACAATATCCATCAGGGCCTGCACATGCAGTAAGGCCCCAAGAATTAGCCCCATAACTTTTAAATCCTCCAGGATTGTCTATACAGTACTGCCTATTGGCTAAAGTAGCTTTAACAGAGTTGTCAAACCAATTGATACCGTCTCTGTCAACAAAGTTTTTTGAATCAAACCATGCATGGGAAAACTGGTGTATGAACAGGGAATTATACCATCCCCTAATGTATATATCATTTTTATATCTGCCTATTAATTTACCCATATTGTAATATAGCTCAGGTCCCACTTTAGAAGTAGAAGAGCCCGCAGCTAATATATACATCATCAATTGTTCGGCAAAATAATCCCATTGTCCCCCTAAACCGGAATGACCTTCAGGGTAAATTTCCGGCCAGTAGTGCATATAGAACCAGTTGTTGTCCCTATCCACTATAAAGTTCCAGTCTACTCTCTTATATATTTCTTCAGCCAGCACCTTTATTGATTCACCAAAATATTCTCCACAAGTAATAGCACCATTTATCATAATTGCAGTGTCTATGGTGGAGTATTCACAGTTATTATGCCTGATGCCAGTTTTTATATCTATAAAATGAGGGTAAAAACCCTTGTAATGATCTACATTATTCATTAAAGTTTTTAATATGCCATAAGCCCTTTCATAACCTTGACTACAGCTTATCCATCCCCTTTCTACCCCTATGGGTATAGCGCTAAGCCCAAAGCCCACTGATGCAATGCTGGCTACCTCCGGTCTAGCTGTAGAATCTATTATTAAGCCATATCCTGGGCTTTTGCTATCACTATTGGCGTAGTCCCAAAAAAAGTTAAAGCAGCATTGTGCCTCTTGCTTTAACAGTTTTATTCCGTCCACCTTGAGCACCCCTTTAAGCTTCTATAAGTATATGAAATATATCCAGTGATATATATATTCCATATATTAAGATATATATTGTTATATATGTATGGATATACTAACACGTCCTATATATGACTATCAACTGTTATATTATTACAAGTACATTTATAAAGGGGGTTCCAAGGCAAAGAAAAAAGGAGATAATAAAATCTATTATCCCCTTATAGTTAAATCCCTTATTGGAATAAAATTAATTTAGCCTAACTACATGTACACAATTGTTTCCATCAAATACTCTAATTTGGGCTAATTGTGATTCGTATTCAACTTTGCCATTACCCACATAAATTACGGGCTCCTTACCTAAACCATAAATTATATCGTGGGACATGGTCTTTAAACACTCGTTTTGTTCTTCTTTATCCAGTTTACTCCAGCCTCTATAATCTAATCCGATTAGCCTATAGTATCCATCCAAATGCTTTATGGCCTCCACCAGATCTTCGATTATAAGGCTGTACTGTCTTTTATATTTTACAGCCATATTTTCCACCATACCTTATTCTTAAATTAATTTTAAAACCATCCCATTGTTCTAGCTAGTATTCCGTTAACCCTATTATCCTATGCTCAAACTATACTTTTGTTATTTTGCTTGGGCTTTTCTTTCGGGATTAACTAATACAATGCGATCATCTTCTAATTCAACTTTTATTTTCTTGGCACCCCACAGACCCAAGTGCTCCAGATACTCTCTAGGTATCTGTAGTCTGCCAGCTCTATCTAAAACCGCCAGTTCCTCATGGGTATCCTGCTGTTCTTCCATACCCTCTTGACTTTCCATAGCCTCAAGCTCCTCTTTATAGGATCGCCTGCGGATAAATTCACTACTGGTCCTTCCATCCCTGATGGCTACAACACGGTCTACTTTTCTCGATATTTGTTGATCATGGGTAACTATTACAATGGTTAATCCTAGGCTATTATTAAGTTCCCGAAATACATCTAAGATCTGTGTAGCTGTTTTAGTATCTACTGCTCCAGTAGGCTCATCTGCTAATAATATCTTTGGATTATTAGCTAGCGCTATGGCTATAGCTACACGTTGCTGCTCTCCTCCAGATAGTTCCTCCAGTCTATTTTTACGCCTATGACTCAAACCAACCATGTCCAATAATTCTATCGCCCTATTTCGCCTATCATGCTGATTTTTTAAAAACAGCATGGGAAGCTCTACATTTTCTTGTGCTGTTAGGTAGGGTATTAGATTTCTAGCATTATTTTGCCACACAAATCCTACGGTTTCCCTTTTATATTTTACTAGCTCCTTATCAGTAAACTTTAGGAGATCCTTCCCATCTACGTAGAGTTTGCCCGCCGAAGGTCGATCCAAGCCGCCTATCATATTAAGAAGGGTAGATTTGCCGCTACCGCTATTTCCTATAATAGCCATGAGTTCGCCGGCCTCTATCACCAAATCCAGACCCTGCAAAGCCACAACCTCAATCTCATTAGTTTTATAAATTTTAACTAAATTTTCACATACAATCATGGGAACATCCATCCTCTCTTTAGCCCTACTATATAGCTTCTATTACTTCACCGTCTTCTAAAGTATAGACATGATCAGCCAATTCCATCATATTGGGATCGTGGGTTGTCATAACCACGGTAAGCTTTTCTTTAGCCACCAGATCCCGAAACACCTTAACCACCTGAAGCCCCATCTGGGTATCCAATTCAGCAGTTGGTTCATCAGCAAATAAAACTTTAGGATGATGAGCTATGGCACGGGCAATAGCTACCCTTTGCTGTTCTCCACCGGACAATTCATGGGGCCTGTGATCCATCCTATTGCCCAGCCCTACAAATTCCAGACATTGCTGGGCACGCTCTTTTCTTTTCTTTTTATCATATCCAGCTACTCTAAGAGCAAATTCTACATTTTCATAGGCCGACATTAATCCAATTAATGCCACGGATTGAAATACAAATCCCATGTTAGTACGACGTAATTCATCCCGCTTTTTCTCAGGCATATCCGAAACTTTTTGATCGTATAAATATATTTCACCACCAGTAGGTCTATCTAAAGCGCCTAAGAGATTTATCAAAGTAGTTTTACCTGATCCGGACCTTCCTCTTAAAATGGTTAAGGTTCCTGGCTTTATAGAAATGTTTACATTTTTAAGTGCATGGACTACTCCCCCGCCAGATGGGAAATCCCTACAAAGATCCACGGTTCTAATAATTGCTTCCATCTGCCCCACCCCTTATACTTAATTAGACAGGAATATGAGATATCCTTTAATTGGCCTTAATTTTTTAAATATCAACAATTGTTATACTATCTTTTAAATTTATTATATAACAAAAAATCTAATAATGAAAGGAATATAACAAAATAAATAGGGAAGACTAATAATCACTGAATCATAAGCAAATTTCAAGGGGATGAGTTTATGAAAAAAAATGTAGGAACTTTAGATGCTCATATACGCCTTACTTTAGGATTTTCCCTATTGGGTATGGGTATAATTAGTTCTTCAAAAAGCATGGTAACTTTGGGAGCCCTGAAAATAGCTACAGGAATTAGTAGATTTTGTCCTATAATGCATTTACTTAAAATAACTACCTTAGAAGAGGACGATAGTTTAAGCAAATTTGTTAAAAAGATTCCTGAATATGCTGATCAAATGACTGAAGAACTGGGCATGGAATAATAAGAGGAAGGTAATTTACCTTCCTCTTGTTTCTTCAATACCTAATTATTCCTAATGGATTCTTCTTCCATTTCATTATCTTCTAAACCGTGTTTATATAATTGCCTATTATGTAATACCCAGATCTTGTCAGTAAACTCTCCTTGCTTAATTTCTTCTAATTCCTTTTGCATATCGTACATCCGCGCATCCATTACATCTAAATAATGGAGTATCTCTGCTTCAGGTATCATAGGTCTTTTGGGGCTTCCAAATTCCGGTTCATAGTGATGGGTTAGCAGCATATGTTGAAGTAATATCACTATCTCTGGATCTGCATTCACCTGTTTGCCAATTCTGTCTATCATCTTTATCCCTTGTACTATATGACCTAGCAGCATTCCTTCCCTAGTATAGCTGCCAACAACACCTAATTCATTGGAGTCCATTTCACCTACTTTTTCTAAATCATGAAGAATGACTCCTCCATACAGTAGATCCTTATTTAAATGAGTATAAACCTCACATACCCTTTCAGCCAGCCTAAGCATAGTCATAATATGGTAAAGAAGACCGGAACGTATAGAATGATGATTTTTCATGGCAGCAGGATAATACATAAGTTCTTCTTTTTTTTCATTTAAAGCACGGCTAACTATCTCTTTAATATCCCTATTCTTAATCTGTATAACGTATTTGAGAATCTCCCCTAGCATATCCTCCGGCTTCAATGGAGCAGTAGGAACAAAATCCTCCGGGTTAATATTGTCTTGTGAATTAATAAGCCTTATTCTATCAACTCTGTATTGTAGTCTTCCTTGCCATTCAGTGACCATTCCCCGCACTTTTACTATTGTGCCAGGTAAAAAACTATCCCCTAATTCTTTTTTGTATTCCCACCATTTTGCATTAATCTCACCGGTCTTATCTGACAATATAAAGTCCATATACTGGCTATTGGTGGTAGTCATCCTAACAGTAGCTGATTTTATCATAAAATATCCTTGAGTTATCTTACCTATTTGAAAATCCTTTATCTTAGTATTCTCCACTGAAAACCTCCTCAATTAAACTTTGATAAATAATATGCTCATAGCTTAAGCATCTGTTTATGTATATGTTATCACTATTTACCATCAGCGTAAACAGTTTAATTTTTAAGTGCCAAATCTTTAATTGTATAGTATACTATTATTTATGGGCGTAAAAATGATTATTTTTTATAATCATAACTTCTAAGGGGTGTTGGTCATGATAGATAATGCCACAGTAAGTAATTTATCCATATTTTATATGATTATAGCTTTTATTATCCAATTTATATTTCCTATGGTTATAACTATTTATATATATAAAAAGGGAAAAATAGCACTAAAATCTACCCTGATAGGGATTATATCCTTTACCATAAGCCATATGGTTATTACAATTTTATTAGACCAGGGACTACAATCAACATCTTGGTATAAGAATTTAACCAAATCTAATCTATTCCTGGCAAGCTTGATTATTGTCTCTTTAGTAGGAATTTTGGAAGAAATAGCTAGAGTAAAAGGGTTTACCCTTTTTCTAAAAAATCAATGGGAATGGGAAGATGGTGTAGCTCTGGGTTTAGGATTTGGCGGAATGGAATCTATATTTTCAGGACTAGATACTGCTAAAAAAATCATAAGCAGCCTTGCTGTCAATTATAAGGTCCTTGCAAAAATTAAAGTTGCTGTTTCCATGAGAAAACTACTAATAACCACAGCTCCCGGCCTTATTTTGGCAGCTGGCATTGAAAGTTTATTTATTCTATGCATACAAATAGGACTAACCTTATTGGCTCTTTATGGAATAAGAACTGACAAGCACAAATATTCTATGTATGCAGTAGTACTACATGTTTTAATACACTTACCCTTGCCCTATTTGAAAAAAATAATTGGTGTATGGGGTACTGAAGCCCTGTTAGCTTTAATAGCCGCTATAGCTGTAGTATTATCCTATAAAGCAAAGGAATGGTATGAATTGTCCACTCCATCCTTTGCCAATGCTTATAGGGAACACTATCGTAATAGGTGATTGCCCTGTTTGATGATCTTAAAGGAGTGTTATTTATGGTAAGTAACTTATCTATAATTTTTATGGGTCTGGCACTAATCATTCAGCTTATGTCCCCCATTATTCTAGGTATATTTTTATACAAAAAAGAAAGGGTATCAATAAAATCCTTCTTAGTGGGAGTGCTTTGCTTTACAGTAACACAGATTTTAATTAGGATACCCCTACTTCAATTATTACAACTAACGGATTGGTATAAAAATCTGGTAAACTCCAGCACTTTTCTTGCAACTCTTATTCTTGCCCTTTCCGCTGGTGTATTTGAGGAAGTAGGTAGATTCTTAAGCTTCCGATATATTTTAAAGAATGAATTAGAATGGAAGGACGGAGTGGCTTTTGGTATAGGCCATGGTGGAATAGAGGCTATACAGTTTGGAGCCTTAACTAATGTTAACAATATCTTAGTTAGCCTAGCTATTAATTCTGGTACATTTGACAGCCTAGTAAAAGGCCTTCCAACTGAAATGGCTGATATGATAAAAGAACAGCTTACATCAGTAGCGCCAGTTACTTTTCTGGCCGGAGGTCTAGAAAGGTTATTCACCATATTTATTCATATAGGTTTATCCCTATTAGTTCTATATGGTGTAAGGAATAAAAAATATATCTATTTATTGTATGCAATTTTAATACATGCCCTAATTAACCTGGTATTATCCTTGCTTTTGGAGCCACTAGGAATATGGATTACAGAAGCCCTTATTGCCCTTATAGCTGCCATATTCCTAGTAGCAACCCTTAAAGCAAAAAGATTGTTCCAATCTTCACCATATGCTTCTTAGTTATCTCTGCCAAATATTTTTTCCTTATGTTTTTCTAGCAGCAACAGCAGTGGATAACCTAACCCATAACAGGCTACCAGCTGTCCCGCTGTTACGGTTCCCACACTAGGCCAATAGGGTAGTCCATATACTCTATATAAGACCCATCCGATGACAAAGCCGTTAATAACTACCGGTGGCAGGGGAACCAACCACCTTTTTCTCATCATTCTGGACAATATAGCGGCTATTAAAGTAGCTAAACTTCCAAAAACTATATCAATTATTCCCCCGCCTCCAAAAATATTGGAAACAATACAGCCTACAAAAAGCCCTGGTATTGCTGCTGGTGTAAAGTAAGGCAGGATAGTCAGGGCTTCTGATATCCTTACTTGAATCTGTCCATAGCTAATAGGAGCTAAAATTATGGTTATAACAGCGTAAATTGCTGCCAGAATAGCAGCTTCTACAATAAACCTTGTTCTTTTATTCAAATCAATGTTCATTCTCTCACCCACTTTATATTAAATTTACAATATTTTTTCTACTATTCATGATGCTTCTTTCATCCCTTATGTTTTATAACTTAGTTGACACTATCGTATTGAATATTAAAAATACCCTGGAGAACGCAAATTACCCCCAGGGTATTGGTCTCCGTAGTTTTGTTTATAGACAGGATGGTTTCGAACTGTCTTATTTAGTTTTCTGCTTATACTCTTTCTATCATGATACCAGTATCATGATCGTTTATATCAAATCTCTCCATTGAAGAGTCTGATACCTTTTCCAGGCTAACTGCCAAGGTCTCATTCTTGATATAATCCTCATACTTCTCTAGGGCACTTGTAATCTCTTCATCACCATCAAAGTAGATGCGGATATTGTCTGTTACCTCGTAGTCATTATTCTTTCTCATTTGCTGAATCTTAGAGATAAATTCCCTTGCATATCCTTCATCCCTAAGTTCAGGAGTGATGGTGGTATCCAAGATTACAAAGATGTTGTTTTCCATCATCACATTAAAGCCTTCTTTAGCTGAGATGGTTATCAGTACATTCTCGCCATTTATTTCAAAGGGCTCACCATCTAGGTCAATGGTATAGCTTTGCCCTGCTTCTATCATGGGCGCAACCACTGATGCATCCAGCTGAGCCAAAGCTTTTTGGAAATCCTTCAGCTTTGGTCCAAGGACAGGGCCCAATACCCTAAAGTTTGGCTTAATGCTAAAGTCCATATACTGATTTAAGTCCTTGGCAAATACTACCTCTTTGATATTTAGCTCTTCCTTGATCAAGGGCACCAGATCAGAGATTAAATCTTGGTATTTGCCATCAACATAGATTTTCTGTAAGGGTTGACGTACCTTGATACGGGCTGATTCTCTGGCCGCACGACCTAAAGTAACCATGCTCCTTACCAGATCCATTCGCTCTTCGACTTTCTCATCTATAAGCTCCAAGTTAGCTTTTGGATAGTAGCTCAAGTGAACTGATAGCTCCCCTGTTAGATTCTTATACATCTCCTCTGCTATAAAAGGAGCAAAGGGCGCTATCATCTGGGATAGTCCCACCAATATTTCATAGGTGGTATTGTATACCGCCTTTTTATCATCTGTCAGCTCAGGATCCCAGAACCTTCTCCTAGAGCGACGGATATACCAGTTGGACAAATCTTCGTTGGCAAAATCCTGGATTCGCCTTACAGCCCTAGTTAGATCATAGGCTTCCATATCCTCTTCTACAGCTTTTTTCAAGTTATTGTATTTGGACAGTATCCATCTATCTAGCTCTGCACGATCCTTATAGTCCACAAAGAATTCCCTGGGATCTAAATTATCGGTATTGGCATATAGGGTAAAGAAATTGTATACGTTCTTTATGGTAACAAAGAACTTGCTAACAACCTCTTTTAGCCCATCAATATCGAAACGAGTAGGTACCCAAGGCGGTGATACGTATATGAGATACCATCTCAGGGCATCAGCGCCGTACTCATCAAATAGCTCAAAGGGATCAACGGTGTTGCCTCTGGACTTGGACATCTTCTTGCCCTCTTTATCCAGAATCAAATCGTTTACCAATACTCGCTTATAGGGTGATACTCCCATGACAAATGTGGAGATTGCCATGAGTGAATAGAACCATCCCCTAGTCTGGTCTATTCCTTCGCATATAAAGTCTGCAGGGAAAAGCTCATCAAATTTTTCCTTATTTTCAAAAGGATAATGATGCTGAGCAAAGGGCATGGAACCGCTATCAAACCAGCAGTCGATTACATCTTTAACCCTGGTCATGGTGCCACCGCATTTTGGACACTCTATATGGACCTCATCCACATAGGGCCTATGAAGCTCAATGTTCTCATCTATATCCTCAATGGCCCGCTCTACCAATTCCTTTCGGGAGCCAATACTCTCATCATGGCCACATTCACATCTCCAAATATTAAGGGGTGTACCCCAATACCTGCTTCTAGATATAGCCCAGTCGTTAAGGTTTTCCAGCCAGTTTCCAAACCTTTTTTCTCCCACAAAAGGCGGATACCATTCTACGCTATTATTATTTTCTATTAGCTTATCCTTAAGCTTGGTCATCTCAATATACCAGCTGGGCTTTGCATAGTACAGTAGTGGTGTACTACATCTCCAGCAATGAGGATAATTATGGCTTACCTTTTGCTTTCTGAAAAGCTTGCCCTCCTCAGCCAGCCATCTTATTATTTCAGGATCTGCATCCATTACAAAGGTACCCTTCCAAGGAGTCTCAGTATACTTTCCGTCCTCATCTACTGGCTGCAATACTGGCAAATCATACCTCATACCAGTATTATAGTCATCCTCACCAAAGGCAGGGGCAGTATGAACAATACCAGTACCATCATCAACGGTTACATAATCAGCAAGGGTTACTATAAAGGCTTTTTTACCTTCGGGAACACTGACAAAGGGCATTAGCTGTTCATATTCCACATATTCCAAATCCTTACCCTTTAGCTCCTCTATAACTTCGTAATCCTCACCAACCACCTGCTCAGCCAGTGCCTTTGCTACATAGTATACTTCATCCTTATGCCTAATCTTTAGATAGGTCTCCTCTGGGTTAACGGTAAGTGCCACGTTAGATGCCAAAGTCCAAGGAGTAGTGGTCCATACTAGGAAGTATTCGTCAGCATCTTTGCGCTTAAACTTAACATATACCGTATCAGTTTTTATCTCCTTGTAGCCTTGGGCAACCTCATGGGAAGCAAGTCCAGTACCACAACGGGAACAATAGGGCAGTATCTTATGTCCTTCGTATATATACCCTTCCTTGAAAAACTTGTCCAATATCCACCATTCAGTTTCTATATAATCATTATCAAGAGTGATATAGGGATTATCAAGATCAATCTCATATGCCATTCTCTTAGTCATTTCACGCCACTGTTTTTCATAGGTGAATACGGATTCACGGCATTTTTGATTGAACTTTTCTATACCATATTCCTCAATCTCTTGTTTATTATTTAAGCCTAATTGCTTTTCTACCTCTATTTCTACAGGTAGCCCGTGGGTATCCCAGCCAGCCTTTCTCTTTACCTGATGACCTGTCATGGTCTTATATCTACACACAATATCCTTTAAAGTCCTGGAAATAACGTGATGAATACCAGGACGACCATTAGCTGTGGGCGGACCTTCATAGAATATAAAGGGCTTTTGTCCTTCTCGGCTATCTATGCTTTTTTGAAGAATATCAATTTCTTCCCAAAACTCTGAAATCCTTTTCTCGTTTTCACTAACCGGCAGATTGGACAGAGGTTTGAACACTCCCATGCTTCATCTTCCTTTCTATCTATATTATCTGGGCTAATTTATTCCTATATAACAAAAAAACCTGAGTTAAAAACTCAGGGACGACCATGCCGTGTTACCACCCAGCTTATAGGCATAGCTATAGTAAATATAGGTATGCCTATCGCTCATTTTGGTTTAACGCACCTCTGCGTGATATCTTAATGGCATAAAAGCTATGCGTTCAGATATCCGGCTCCCGGGTGATCTTCATAAAGGGTTTTGTGATAATCTCTCACCAAACGATTATCTCTCTGAAAACAAAACTCCTTTACTACTCTCCCATTCATAGCCTTTTATTTAAAAATTCACAAATATCCAGCATATTTCATAATACTCCAAAAAGCTGGATTTTGTCAAGTATAAATTTAAACATCTTTTTTGAGCATACTAATATAAGAATTTTTCTACATGGATAAGCTAGCACTATATGATCATAATGGGCTATTGACCCTTTGCATTATTACTGATTTAGAAACTAAGGATCTATTTTACTTGAAAAACCTACTGCTAATTGCTTAATTAAATATTTTACACTAAAAAGGAGGAAAAAAGCAATGCAAAAAATTAGATTAGGAGTTATAGGAACTGGTATGGCATGGGAACGCCTTCATTGGCCAGCCATACAGGAGTTAGGGGATAAATACGAAGTAGTAGCAGTATGCAACCGAACAAAAGAGGACGCCGAGAATTTTGCCAACAGTATTAATCTGGGTTTAGAAAATGTTTATCAAGATTATAGAGAAATGCTAAAAAGAGATGATCTAGATGCTGTAGATGTATTGGTGCCTATACAGGATAACTTTGAGATTGCTGCAGCCGTTATTGAATCTGGCAAAAACCTAATTGCCGAAAAACCCCTAGCAGCCACCTTAGAGGGTGCTCAAAAATTGGTAGAACTATCGCGCACAAAACCTGTTAAGGTACTGGTAGCTGAAAATTACAGGTATAACGAAGAAAACAATATTATCAAGGATATTATAAGTCAAGGCAAAATTGGCGATGTCATATACTTTATCCAAAATAATATGGTAGATTTTAAGGAAGAAATGAAGGGCAACACCTTTGCAGCCACAGAATGGCGTCAATATCCCAACTATAGAGGTGGTACCTTTTTAGATGCTGGTATACATGATATAGCTGCTCTTCGTCATATATTCGGCGCGGTTGAATGTGTATGCGCATTAGGTCAGCCTCAGCAGGAGGCATTTAGCCCCTATAAATCCATCAACGTCCAGATCCTTTTTAAGAGCGGAGTAATTGGGCAGTATAACTATACCAGCTATGCCAAGGAGCTGCAAAAACCTATGGTAGGTTTTCGAATCTACGGTACCCAGGGAGAGATATATCTAGAAGAAAAGACTAGTGGTATCATACACGTCAATTATGCTGATGGAAGCAGCCAGCAAATAAACTATCAACCCGGCAGAGGCTACTATAATGAATTGTTGAACTTCTATGAAGCTTTAACAGGCAATCAAGAGATACTATCTACACCAGAAAAGACTTATGGAGACCTTAAGATGGTATTTGATATTCTTTCATCTATAGAAACAAGACAGCCTGTTCAGGTGAATATGGTTCACTAATCAAAAGCTATATTTATAGTTCACATCCTTTTCCCATAAAGAATAATATGATGATATGGTGTTAGTGAAGGGGGTTAAGGATGTTGATTAGTAATCCTATGCTGCAGTGGTGGAGGGATCAGGTGGTAGGCCTTGATACCAAAGTTCCTCTTGGCAATGGAATGATGGCTACAGCTATCAATTTTGATAATGCCGCCACCACTCCGCCCTTTAAAGCAGTTATTAAAAATATATGTAATTTTGCACCCTGGTACTCATCCATACATAGGGGATCAGGATATAAGTCCCAGCTTTCATCTCATATCTATGAATTGGCCAGATATAAAGTGGCATCTTTTGTAAAGGCCAGTCCTACTGTTCACGATGTTATTTTCGTAAGAAATACTACAGAAGCCATCAACAAGCTTGCCTACAGACTATGGGATGCTAATAATAAACAGGTAATACTATGTTCAGACATGGAACACCATTCCAATGACCTGCCTTGGCGGGATAAGTTCCATGTAGATTATATATGCATAGATGGTAAGGGCAGGCTTATGCTAGATGATTTAGAAGACAAGCTAAAAAAATATAGAGGTAAGGTTGCCTTGGTAACGATAACAGGCGCTTCCAATGTAACTGGACATATAAATCCCATACATAAAATTGCTGAAATGACACATAGCCACGGCGCTAAAATATTGGTTGACGGAGCCCAGTTGGTTCCCCATGCCCCCATAGATATGAGACCCTTTTTTTCACCTGAGCACATAGACTTTTTAACCTTTTCAGGTCATAAAATGTATGCACCCTTTGGCATAGGCGTCCTCATTGGCCCTAAAGATTTTTTTAAGAATGGAGCTCCAGAATTAAGAGGTGGAGGTACAGTTAAGGCAGTTACCCATGATTTTGTTTGCTGGGCTGATCCACCCCATAAAGAAGAAGCCGGAACCCCAAATCTCATGGGAGTGGTAGCCTTATCCACAGCCATAGACATTTTAAACTCCATAGGCATGGCTAATATTGAGGCTTATGAAAGGGAATTGACAAGGTACGCCATTAACAAGATGGCTTCCATACCAAATATAAAAATATATGGTGATATTGAAAATATAGATAATCGTATATCCATTATTAGTTTTAACATCAAAGGCCTGCCCCATGGCTTGGTTGCAGCTGTCCTAGCATATGAATCTGCTATATCTGTTCGCAGCGGATGCTTTTGTGCTCATCCGTACATACAAAAACTTTTGGGCATATCACCCGAGGAAATTCAAAAGCAAATTAGAACTTTTAAATCTCCTTTTGCTGGCATGGTTAGGGTAAGTTTTGGCCTATACAATACCAAAGAGGAGGTTGATATTCTAGTAGATAAACTCTGGGAAATTGCCTTAAACCCAAATGAGTATAAGGATAAATATAGGCCAATCTAATTTTACTTCTTTTTCATACTTTTCCACTTACCGGATAAGATAAAAACAAATGAGTAAACCCGGGAGACATGTGAGTACTGTCTGAATTTATTGACAGTAAAAGATAACAAAGGAGGAAATATAAGTTATGAACAATAAGATGAACTTACTTATGTTTAGCAGCGACTATGATAAGGCTTTAGCCGGCTTTATTCTTGCAAATAGCGCAAAGGATATTGGTATAGATGTTACCATGTTCTTCGCTTTTTGGGGACTGTTTTTGATGAGACAGCCAGAAAAGACAGTAGAAAACGACAAAAGCTTCTATGAGAAAATCTTCAGCTCTGTCACCCCCGATGATCCAGAAAGCCTGCCTCTATCTAAAATGAATATGGGCGGTTTTGGTAAACAAATGCTTATTAATATGATGAAAGATAAAAATGCTCCCCGGCTTATAGATCTTATCCAGGAAGCAAGAGATAATAAAATCACTTTTTTTGGCTGTAAGTTATCTATGGATATTATGGGGCTTAAGGAGGAAGAGCTAATTCCCGAGCTGCAAGTAATCACAGCCCAGGATTACTTACGAGATGCCATTAACTCCAACATACAGTTATTTATATAAGCATCATGATAAGGGGAATAGTAACTATAGATAAAATTGTGGATAGTGCTACACAACGGGAGGCTAATAGGGAATTAGCCTCATATTTTTCTGCAAATATAACCGTGTTAGCCGCTGCCGGCATGGCCACCAATACTACGCATACCCTAAGTAGCTCCCTATCTATTCCTATCAGGGTTAAAGCTAAAATGGCAATTAAAGGCATAACAACGAGTCGGAGTACAGTGCCATAGTATACTTCAAAGCCTGTAAAAATGTCTTTCAAATTGGTTTCAGCTAGTATGGCGCCTATTACAAGCATGGATATTGGTGATGTCATACTCCCCACCATATCCAATGTTTGAAGAACAGGTTTTGGAAGCTCTATGGAAAATAGAAAAATAAAGAAACCAACCACCACTGATATAATACCGGGATTTATCAAAGCTTTTTTGACAGAACTTTGCTGGCTTCCTTTACTGAACAACATAACTCCATAGGTCCAAATAAAGGCGTTAAATACGGCAACATAAATAGATCCATAAAACACTCCTGTTTTTCCAAACAAACCTTCCAAAACCGGGAACCCCATAAAACCACAGTTTGAAAAAACCAGGATAAATTTTAGTACACTTTGTTTTTCGTAAGGATATTTTGCAAATAACAGCTTTCCCAAAAATATTGAAAAAAAGTGGATAGCTAATGAGAAGGTAAAAACTATCCCTGCACTTACCAGCATATCCGATGAAAACTTAAAGTTGAAAGATGATATAACTAAAAAGGGAGAGGTAATGTATAGCAGCAAATCTGATAGCTTTTTTCTTGCATGGTCATCAATAATGTTTTGCTTAGCTGCTATTATACCTACTATCATTGTAAGAAATAATACCATTACCTGTCCCACTACAGGATTATTTTCCAATTCTATGACTCCTTACTATTTTAAGTTTATTTCATTTTATTTCCACAATTGTGCATATATAAGGAAAAATGGATTATGTAAATCCATTTTTCCTTAAAAACAATAAACCCAAACAGATACAATTATATAGCTTCATCAGTGAATCACAAATCAACTATGCTAAAATTCAGCTGATCTTACAGTTCTAGGGAAGGGAATGACATCGCGAATGTTGGACATTCCTGTCATATACATAATAGCCCTTTCAAAGCCTAATCCATATCCTGCATGTTTAGTACCGCCATATTTTCTAAGCTCTAAATACCACCAATAATCTTCTTTTTTCATTCCTAGCTCATCCATACGTCTCTCTAGCACATCAAGCCTCTCTTCCCTCTGACTGCCGCCAATTATTTCACCCACGCCAGGAACCAAAAGATCCATGGCAGCTACTGTTTTTCCATCATCGTTTTGCCTCATATAAAAGGCCTTTATATCCTTAGGATAATCAGTTACAAATACTGGTTTTTTGAATACCTTCTCCGACAGGTACCTTTCATGCTCAGTCTGCAGATCGCAGCCCCACTCTACGGGATACTCAAACTGCTGCCCTGATTTTTGTAGAATATCGATGGCTTCTGTGTAGGTAATCCTTCCAAATTCTGAATTTACTATTAAATCAAGCCTGTCTAAAAGTCCCTTTTCTATAAATTTATTGAAGAATTCCATCTCTTCGGGCGCATTTTCTAAAACATAGGAAATAATATACTTCAGCATTTCTTCTGCTAGAGCCATATTATCCTCTAAGTCTGCAAAGGCCATCTCTGGCTCCAGCATCCAAAATTCTGCAGCATGCCTTGCAGTGTTGGAGTTTTCTGCTCTAAAGGTAGGACCAAAAGTATAGATATTTCTAAAGGCATGGGCAAAGGCTTCACCTTCCAGCTGCCCGCTTACTGTTAGATTAACCTTTTTACCAAAAAAGTCACGGGAATAATCTACCTTGCCTGATTCATCTAAAACTAAGTTATCAAAATCTAAAGTAGTCACCTTAAACATCTGTCCTGCCCCTTCGGCGTCACTGCCGGTAATAATAGGGGTATGGACATAAACAAAATTTCTCTCATTAAAGAACTTGTGTATAGCATAAGCTGCTATTGATCGCACCCTAAAAACTGCAGAGAAAGTGTTGCTTCTGGCTCTTAAGTGAGCAATCTCCCTTAAAAACTCAAAGGAATGTCTCTTTTTCTGCAGGGGATACTCTGGAGTAGAGCTGCCCTCCAGAACTACCTTTGTAGCCTTTACTTCAAAGGGCTGCTTAGCCTCTGGTGTTAGAACTAATTTTCCTTCTACTCTAATGGCAGAACCAACGTTAAATTTGGATATCTCTTTAAAGTTGTCCAAATTATCCTCATATACTATCTGAATATTCTTAAAGAAGCTACCATCATTTAACTCAATAAATCCGAACCTTTTTGATGCCCTAACTGTCCTCACCCATCCAGCAAGTGTAACCATTTTGTCCTTAAATTTCTCGGCATCCCTATAAATCTCCTTAACCAGTGTGACACTCATGAAACTTCCTCCTCATTTTTACCCTCTAAATTTATGTAAGATTACAATCAAAATTCAAAATCTTTCATTTTTCAGACTATAATCCTATTCTTTCATATCTTAACAAAAAGCCATGATTTTGTCTACTTTTTGCACGTAAAATCTCATATAATATATGATATATTTGAAAAATCCTACTGTTTCCAAACCGGCGTCCTGCCGGCAGGAAAATGACGGATAAGAGCTTTTGGACTAGCAGGGTATATTTATTGACATTTAAATATATCTTTGGTTCATTGATATCAATATATAGATATTAATATGTGCTATGATAAGTGTAAGCTATAATTAAATAAGACAGGTGATAATATGATCAAGTTGCCAATAGATTTTACAAAAAAGATGGAAAGCCTATTAGGACCTGAATATGATGATTTTATAAAAAGCTATGACCAGCCTAAAGCTTCGGCCTTGCGGGTTAATCCATTAAAAATAGACAAGCAAAAATTTTTATCCCTATGTTCTTTTAGTCTGGAACCTGTTCCATGGACCCAGGATGGTTTTTATTATTCCCCTGTCCATGAGCCAGGCAAACATCCTTACCATGAAGCTGGATTATACTACATTCAAGAGCCCAGTGCTATGGCAGTAGCTCATTTATTGGATGCACAGCCAGGGGAAAGGGTATTGGATCTCTGTGCTGCTCCGGGAGGTAAGTCTACCCATATAGCTGCTGCCATGAAAAATACAGGACTTATTATATCCAATGAGATTCATCCCTCAAGGGCAAAGATACTCTCCCAAAACATTGAGAGGATGGGAATAAAAAATGCTATAGTTACCAATGAAACTCCATCTAACCTGGCTAAAAGATTTGAAGGGTTCTTTCATCGCATACTGGTGGATGCCCCCTGCTCCGGAGAGGGCATGTTCCGAAAAAACCCTCAAGCCTGCCATGAATGGAGCCTTGATAATGTAGCTATGTGTGCTGCTAGACAGATGGATATTTTAGATGACGCCCAAAAGATGCTGGCGCCGGGAGGAATTTTAGTATATTCTACCTGCACTTTTTCACCTGAAGAAAATGAACAGGTTATAGAAAGGTTTTTATTAAAATATAGGGATTTCCAACTGGCAGAAAGCTCTATGGTTCACCCTTCTTTCGACAGAGGGAGAATTCAATGGACTAATAGTAAGGAAGTCCAAATAAGCCGTACCATTAGATTGTGGCCCCATAAACTAAAAGGGGAAGGCCATTTTATAGCCATAATGAAAAAAGCTGATAGAGCATATATAGATGGCAATAAATTTACCCCATCCCCTAAGACCCTATTTTCTAAAAGGACCAAGGAACTAATTCCTACTAAGGATGAAATGAAATATTACCTAGAATTCTGTCAACAATATTTAAATATTACTTTTAAAGAAAATCTTATAAAATTTGGACAGCAGCTGTATATCCTTCCTTCCAGTGATATTCCTAACCTGGACGGTCTAAGGATAGTAAGGCCGGGACTGCATTTGGGCACCCTGATGAAAAAGAGATTTGTGCCTTCCCATGCTCTGGCTCTCTTTTTAGAGGCCAAGGACGTGAAACAGAGTATATCCTTTGATGCATCTTCCCCTTTCATAGAAGCTTATTTGAAAGGAGAAACAATCCCGGTTTCAGAAAACTATAGAGGTTGGATGTTAGTTATGGTAGACGGCTACTCTCTTGGCTGGGCAAAAGCATCTAATGGAACCTTAAAAAATCATTATCCTAAAGGTTTAAGGTGGTATTAGTCAGAATATATGCAAAAAATACTAGCCTTTCCTTTACAATAGTGTTATAATCAAAGCTATAAATTTCTAGGGGGTTCATGCTTTCATGCAAACGGTATGTAAAACATATTTTCCGCCACAATATAAATCAAAGCTTGATGTTAGGCAAACAGTAGCGGCTATTAAATTTTTAAAGGATTATTTTGAAAGGCAACTAGCTGATGAACTAAATTTAACAAGGGTTTCCGCACCCCTTTTTGTAAGGCCTGAGACTGGACTCAATGATAATCTAAGTGGAGTGGAAAGGCCAGTTTCCTTTGATGTTAAGGCCATTGGCGGTACAGCGGAGATCGTCCATTCATTGGCAAAATGGAAAAGATTTGCCTTAAAGCGCTATGGTTTCCATGTGGGCGAAGGCCTTTATACGGACATGAATGCTATCCGAAGGGATGAAGAGCTGGATAACCTTCATTCTATCTATGTTGATCAGTGGGATTGGGAAAAGGTTATTTCCAAAGAAGAACGAAATATGGACACCCTAAAGGCCACCGTTAAAAAGATCTACAAGGTCTTTAAAAGGACTGAAAAATATATATGCGATCTATATCCAAAATTAGAAGCTTATTTGCCTGAAGATATTTTCTTCATTACTACTCAAGAGCTGGAAGATCTCTATCCTCATTTAACACCAGAGGAGAGAGAAAATGAGATTGCCAAAGAGAAAGGGGCAGTGTTTTTAATGCAGATTGGTCATGCCCTAAATTCAGGTAAGCCCCATGATCATAGAGCGCCTGACTACGATGATT
>CALKWV010000095.1 GCA_938003915.1 uncultured Bacillota bacterium
ACCCCCAACCTGCTGATTACAAGTCAGCTGCTCTACCCATTGAGCTATGCCAGCAAATGATATCCTTATTTTAAGCCATGCCTATTGCCCAGCCTTCTGATTACTGTCTAATCAGACCTTCTGACTAAGCCTAATTTTATTATACAAGTTTCTTTGAGAAAATCAAGTCAATAATATTAAGGGAAGATATTCTTTCCTTTTATTTTTGAAATTTTACCTAAGGTGATTTTACACTAAGTAGGGTAAAACGAAGTAGAAAATTAAAATAAGGGGTCGGACAGACCCCTTATTTTAATTCTTTTCTTACGCTCTAGGAGGTATGCATATGGGCTGACCTATGGTTAAACGGCTAGGATCAGATATCTGTGGGTTGGCAGCTATAAGCGTATTTAGTGGTATACCAAACCTTTGAGCTATAAGGAACATGGAGTCGCCAGCTTGAACACGGTAGATGGTGCCTCCTGGGCAGGGGATAGGACCAGGTATTCCTGGTGGCAGACAAATAATCTGACCAACCATTAATCTATTGGGGTCAACTCCAGGATTGGCAGCGATCAATGCTTCTACAGTGGTGTTGAATCTTCTTGCAATACTAAAGAAGGTATCTCCAGCTCTTATTTGATAGGTTCCTCCTGGACAAGGACCTGGCGTAGGTGGTACAGGGATACATATAATTTGACCTATCATTAGTCTATTGGGATCAACACCAGGATTAGCAGCTATAAGAGCTTCCACTGTAGTGTTGAATCTTCGTGCCAAACTGTAGTAGGTGTCGCCAGCAACTATTTGATATGGGAAACCTCCAGGGCATTGAGCGGGCTGAGGTGCTGTAGGAATACATATTATACGGCCAACCTGCAGGTTCATAGGATCCAGCCCAGGATTAGCTCGTAATATAGCATCAACAGTTGTATTAAAACGTCTAGCTAATGAAAACAACGTATCACCAGCCCGTATGGTATAATAGGTACCGCCAGGACATGGAGGAAGTTGAGAAGCGTCATATCTTACATCATTATTATAGATATTGTCCACGAGTCTTCACCCTTTCTAATCATTGTATATTATATAATATTAAAAAGTTAGTTCTTTGTTACACATGGACATAATAAATGAATAAATCTTATGTAGTACACACATTTTTTGCCTAAGGTAATAATATGTAATAGAATAGATAGAATTTTCTGAGGGGGGATCAATTTTGTTATCAAGAGAAGAGTTTATTAAGATTTCTCTGGAAATAAATTTATTTTTTCAGAGAATCATGAAGGAACACCTGTTTTTTATAGAAACCAGTTTACAACCCGTTGAAGCAGCCAATATTGATGAGGCTAGGGTACTTAAAGAAAGCTTTGAACATCTTTTGGCAGAAACAGTCTATTACGCAAATGGAGCAATATCAGAAGATGCTATTAAATCCAATGAATTCGTAACACCTTATACCTTAGATGCAGAAAATATATCTAGCCGTTTAACAGGAGCAGACCTTGATACAATGATTACCAAGCGGGAACTGCAATTGACCAGCAATCCACATTTTGATTACGGAGAAAGACTAGAAAGAATAGTCTGTGATTTAAATAATAGAACCATAAATATGCTGGGAGAGGTAATTGCCTTTAAAAAGAAATTAATTGATCTATCATTGAAGTGCAAAATATTAATTGCTTTGTATGTAGAATTGTTAGAACACATAACCCGTGAAGCTATATACTACAGAGAAATATTGATAGCCCTTCAACAAAGAAAGCTCCCTGACAAAACCATATGTGATGAACTTAATTTCTGGAATAATATAATGGGGGAACATGCACAGTTCATAGATGGATTATTAGATCCATCAGAGAGACAACTAAAGGATACAGCGGCAGCTTTTGCAAAAAAAATTGAAAGGTTGGTAAAAGAGTGCGTTGAATCTGCAGAAAAGGATGTGCTTGAAAGAAGCAAGGACGCCACAGTAGGCATTAGAGATTACAAAAAGGCAGCAACAATAGGTTCATTAGGTTGTGAAATTAAATCTATCTTTGCTCCACTTTTGGCGGATCATGTGCTTCGTGAGGCAAATCATTACTTAAGACTGTTGAATAAGTTATCAAGTTAAATTTAAATCTACTTAATTTATATAGCAACTATACAGTACTTAGACATTATATTAATAAGACCAGGTTTTGATTCAATAACCCTTACATAGTGGCAATTAAACTTTGGCTTCATTATGGATTGGGATTTATACGGGATCTTGCATTTTGATAAATGCAAAAATCCCGTATTTTTATGTGCATTAAAGCTTGTTATATTTCGTATATTAATCTCTATAAGACATGGTTTGTATTTTTAAATTAGGGTTATAATACTTATAACCTATATAAAATCAATAAAAGAGGGGTATCAAAATGACAAGCAAATCTTTGAAAAATAAAAAGACCTTATTAGTAGAAGGTAAAAAATACACCTATTATGATATCTCATCTTTGGAACAGGCTGGTTGGGATATATCGGGATTGCCTTATACCTTAAAAATCCTTTTAGAGTGTGCTTTGAGAAACTATGACGGAAAGCTGGTAACCAAGGAGCATATAGAAAGGATTGCAGGCTGGTCTGGGAAAGGTACAGATCAGGAAATACCATTTATCCCTTCAAGGATCATTCTCCAAGATTTCACCGGTGTTCCTGTAGTAGTGGACATGGCGGCAATGAGGCAAAAGATGGATGAAATGGGTGGTGATGCAGGAAAAATCAATCCCTCGGTCCCTGTAGATTTGGTTATAGATCATTCAGTAATTGTAGATTCTTTTGGTTCCAGGGAATCTTTAAAGTATAATGTTGCCAGAGAATTTGACAGAAATATTGAACGCTATGAGCTACTTAAATGGGCCCAAAATGCTTTTTCTAACTTCCGGGTATTTCCACCCTCCATTGGGATTGTACATCAGGTAAACCTTGAGTATATAGCAACGGTGGTATCTACCAAAGAGGTTGAAGGAGAGAATGTGATATTTCCAGATACCCTTGTTGGTACAGATTCCCATACCACCATGATTAACGGGATTGGTGTCTTAGGCTGGGGAGTAGGAGGTATTGAGGCCGAGGCTTGTATGCTGGGCCAGCCCTTGTATTTCTTGCTGCCCGATGTGATAGGTTTTAAACTAACAGGAAACTTGCCTGTTGGCACCACTGCTACGGATCTTGTCCTGACTATAACCAATATCTTGCGTAAAAAAGGAGTAGTTGGTAAGTTTATTGAGTTTTATGGCGATGGCGTTAGCAATATTAGTGTCGAGGATAGGGCAACTATTTCAAATATGTGTCCTGAATATGGCGCCACTGCGGCATATTTCCCTGTTGATGATAAGACCTTGGAATATTTAAGGGCTACTGGTCGCAGTGAAGAACAAATAGCCCTTGTAGAAGAGTACTATAAAGCTCAGGGAATGTTCCGCAGCGATAATTCTCCTAAGCCTATTTTTACAGATGAGCTGCATTTGGATTTATCTACCATTGAGCCCAGTGTGGCTGGACCCAGAAGACCGCAAGACCTTATTCTATTAAGGAATCTCAAAGAGACAGTAGCCCGGCTAGAAACCAGTGCCATTGAAGAAGGTGGATATGAGCTGGACGAAGAACAGGTCAATAAATCCGTTGAAATAAAATATAAAGATGGGACTACAGAGGAACTTAAAACAGGTGCAGTAGTTATATCTGCCATTACCAGCTGTACCAATACTTCCAATCCTTTTGTTATCATTGGTGCGGGACTTTTGGCCAAAAAAGCAGTAGAGCTAGGCCTGAAAAAACCTAGATATGTAAAGAGCAGTTTGGCTCCTGGGTCTTTGGTAGTGACGGAATACCTAAAGAAGTCAGGCTTACTTCCCTACCTTGAGGAGCTAGGCTATCATATAGTAGGCTATGGCTGTACTACTTGCATTGGCAATAGCGGCCCTTTGGAGGAAGAAATAACAGAGGCTATTGAAAAATATGGCCTAACGGTAGCATCTGTCCTTAGCGGCAACCGCAACTTTGAAGGTCGGATACATCCACTTACAAAGATGAACTTTCTAGCCTCCCCTATGCTTGTAGTTGCCTTTGGATTGGCCGGTACCGTTAAAATTGACTTTAATTCCGACCCTATTGGATACACTCCCCAAAACAAGCCTGTTTATTTAAAGGATATTTGGCCTAGCCCACAGGAAATTGAAGACACTATCCGCAGAGCAATTGAGCCGGAGATGTATATAAATAAGTATAAAAATATTTTAGGAGAAAATGAGCTTTGGAATAACCTGCCTGCCACCTCTGAAAAGCTATATCAATGGAGGGAATCTTCTACTTATATAAAAAGGCCGCCTTTCTTTGATAATATGAAATTACAGCCAGAAAAAGCTAAGGATATTAGGGGTGCAAATATTCTGGCTATATTTGGGGATTCGGTTACCACGGATCATATATCCCCTGCTGGAAGTATCCCGGAGACCTCTGATGCTGGAATTCATCTTACCTCACAGAATGTAAAACCACCATATTTTAACTCCTATGGTTCTCGTAGGGGATCCCACGAGGTTATGATGAGAGGCACTTTTGCCAATATTCGTATCCGCAATAAAATGGTTCCTCATATTGAAGGAGGATTTACTAAGCATATACCCAGTGGTGAAATAATGTCCATATACAAGGCCTGTATGAAATACAAGGAGGACAATATCCCATTGGTTGTCATTGCAGGCAAAGAATATGGAACAGGCAGCTCCAGGGATTGGGCTGCAAAGGGAACAGCACTGCTAGGGGTAAAAGCAGTTATAGCACAAAGCTTTGAGAGAATTCATAGGAGCAACCTTATAGGCATGGGCGTGCTACCTTTGGAATTTATCAAGGGCGAGAATGCTGAGCAGCTTGGTATTACTGGATATGAAAGGCTTAATATTACAGGGATTGAAAAGCTTGCGCCCAACAAAAAGCTAAAGGTTGAGATGATAAGGGAAGATGGCAGCACATCAGAGTTTCAGGTAGTGGCACGGTTAGATAGCAATGTGGAACTAGAATACTATCTACATGGAGGCATACTAAATATGATACTGCGCAACTTCCTAACATCTTCTTAATTAAACAGTTATCATGAATCAATTAATAAAGGCTATTGATGGTTTGCTTATTCACTGAGTTGGGGAAAATTGAAACCAGTTTTTCTAAACAAATCAGTGAAGGCACTTACTTATCAATAGCCTTTATATTTGGTTAAAGATATTGAACTTGAAATAAGTTGATTGATTGGCTTGTTAGCTCATTAACGGTTTTTAGCAAAATAACTTAATTGCTGCTTTGAGAGAGCAATTCCCTATATTGCCTTGGAGATATAGAGTATTCTTTTTTAAATGCCCTATAAAAAGCAGAATAATCTGAAAAACCACACTGTTGCCAAATAGAATTTAGCTTTTCACCTTCTAATATAAGATTTTTGGCTCGTATAAGTCTCCTTTGTAGAATAAACCTATAGGGAGATACGTGGAGCTTTTCCATAAAGTGATTGTATATTGTAGAAGTACTAACATAAAATCTCTCGCTTAGAGTGTCAACAGTTATTTTTTCTGACAGATGATTATTTATATAGGATATAATTTGATCAACTAAGTCTTCGTTAGATGTTTCTCTTTTCGTAGTTTCATGGTTCATGATAATCCGACAAAAATCTATCATTAGTTCTAATACCTTAGAAAGGATCATGGTTTCCCATCCCATTTTTTCTTCTTTATATTCGTTTATAATGCTTTCTAGGATGGTTTCTGTTTTATAAGACTCTTCTTCATTTAGATGGAATAAAAACTGTTGATTTTCATCCAAGTATTTATCTAGTAGCCTAATACTCTCTATGTTTTCACTCATTTTTTGCATAAAGCTATTGCTTAGCCAAAGGGCATACCGCTCATAGGGGTATTGAACATCTTCAGAAAACAAAGGCTGGTGAGGAGTACCAGGACGAATAAAAATAAGATCTCCCTTAGAAAATGGAAACTTTCTTCCATCTAATAAATAGCCAACGGAGCCGCCTTCACAGTATAAAATCTCAGTAAAAGCATGGCTGTGCTGAGGAATAATATCACTAGTTGTATTCACATCGTAGTTTAAATGGACATCGTTATATTTCATCCCAATATCGTCATAGGTTTTTCTATTAATTTTGCCCAATTCTTTTCTTAATTGGTCGTATTTTGCTTTAAAATTCTTATTAGTCTTATACGCCACAGCCAACTCAATATGTTGTTTATGAATATCTTTCATTGTATCCTCCCGCATTTTTAGAAAAATCTTTATTTTGTAAATAGAATAACATATCTTTGTAAAGTTAACAATAAAAAATAGAAAAATAACAATATAAATTGTTATTTATATAAATATAATATAATTAACTAGTTTATATGCAAAAAATGAAATAAGCCAACAAAGAGAGACAAATTAATGCAAATAAACTATTATATTGGATTAGTTTTTTATTAGCAATTAAATTATTAGTGGTATGAAGATGTAAACGCATTCAATCTAGGTGGACCATGTTCTAGTCTATAATGCATACATTAGAAAAATCAGCTTTAGTCTTAGTCAGTCTAATTTTTTACATCACTGAATAGAATTAACTCACCTGTGTCCACT
The DNA here is from genome assembly GCA_938003915.1 of uncultured Bacillota bacterium. Lineage (GTDB taxonomy): Bacteria > Bacillota > Clostridia > Caldicoprobacterales > UBA3941 > JAAYGY01. The sequence goes on from CALKWV010000095.1 coordinate 6,640, forward strand.
AGTTCAATAAAATAATGTAACCTTGTTACAAAAAAATTAGGAGGTAACCATGGCTATTTCAAGTAAAGAAGTTGGATTGCAACAATCCAAAAAACCGGTAACGTTCAAAAATTACTTAGGTTATGCCTTAGGTGATCTGGGAGGCTGTATGACCTTTGCCATCCTAGGATCTTTTCTAACCCCATACTATCTTGAAGTTGCTGGTATGTCCCCCGCTGACGTAGCTTTAATGTTCATGCTTATTAAAATCTGGGATGCAATCAATGATCCTTTGATGGGTGTAATTTTGGACAAGGCATTTGCAAGATCCCGCAACAAGCATGGAAAATTCCGACCTTGGATGATGAGAGCGGCGCCACTACTACTTATATCTGCCATCCTTATGTTTACAGCTCCAACCTATACTGATGGGGTATTGAGAACAATAGTTGCCTATGTAACCTACTTACTTTATGAGGCAAGTTACACTATGTTTAACATTCCCTATGGCTCACTGCTGGCAGCAATGGCCAATAACGACGAGGAACGTTCTAAGTTTTCCAGTGCCAGAGGATTTGGAGCAGCTATCGGAAACTTGCTCCCACTGGTATTTTTCCCGCTGATTTTGGATTATTTTCAACACAATCAAGCTATGGGATATACTTTAGGAGTCACAATTTGTGCCATAATAGGATTTGTGGCTTGTGTACTAAGTGTTATGTGGACAGTGGAGCGAAATCTCGATACCCAGCTAAAAGATGAGGACGCTATAGAAGCGGAAGTTAACGATATAAAAGTCACCGATATTCTACATGTATTTAGAAAGAATCGTGCCTTTGTGGCAATGTGCATTGTGGGAGTGGCGTATTGTATTCAGCAATATATAGTTACTACCTTACAAATCTATATGTACAGAGATGTACTAGGAGCCTTAACACTTATGAGTGTTTCTGTAGTGCTCACCATGGGATCTAACTTTATATTAATGGCCATTATCCCATCCATTACTGCTAAGTTGGGCTTGGAGAAGACTGTGCGAGCTTCCCAGTTTATAAGTGTAATACTGTTTATAATAACCTTTATTTTACCCACAAGCCCTTATGTATTTTTGATTGCTAGTTCCTTAGCTACTGGAATTGGTGCGACTACAGTTCTAATGCAATGGGGTATGATGGGAACAGTTATAGATTACAATGAAGTAGTAGTAGGTAAAAGAACGGAGGGGTCAATTTACGGGACCTTTAATCTAATGAGAAGGATTGGACAGGCTATCGGCTCCTCTGGCAGCAGTTGCACTCCTTCCAGTAATAGGTTTTATGCCTAACGCTGCTTCTCAGACACCAGCAGCCTTAACAGGCATCAAAGGGCTAATTACCTTTATCCCAGCTATTTGTATGCTTATATGCTGGCTGTCCATTAAGTATGTATGGAATATTAATGAGGAAGACAAAAAGAGAATTGCTCAGCTAAATAAATAATCAGGATAAAGGGGTGGAGAATTGAAGCTAAGAAGTCATTTTTTACCGACATTAAACAATCAAGAGGTTGAAGACTATTTAAAGGAAAACGATGTAATTTTTGTTCCAGTTGGACCAGTGGAGATGCATGGAGCGCTTCCTTGCTAATTAGCCGTGACCCTATTGAGATGATGCAGCAATTTGATGCTATGATATTAGCTGGATATAAGCTTAGAAATCGCTTGGAGGATGTTCCATTAACCACAGAATACAGCAATTACACTCCCCAAAGCGTGGAGAGGTTCAACGAGCTATTTGGCTCAGCTTATCAAAGTGGCGCTATTGGATACTATTTTGGAGAGCACATTGATCATGCGCCTACAAGGGATATTCCCACTCCAGAAGCAAGGGAGAAAATTGCGGAAGAAGGAATGGCTTATCTAAATGAATTGGCAGATCTCTGTGAAATAGAGAAAAAGCTTGAACTTATGAGGGAGCTAGAGGCTTTTACAAATTCCCTTAAGGAAAGGTATCCTTGGATACCGGCGAATAAATAGTATTATAGACTATAAGAGGCCGAGATAAAATTTAAAAGACCATAAGCTTGCATAAAGCTTATGGTCTTTTTTAAATTGTTTAATTAATATATAGTATAAGTTCTGTATCTTCAGCCAGACATAAGGAATATTGCTAAGTGAACACCTTTCTAACATTTAGTTTATTTAAAGTAGATCTGATATATCTATAGTTTTCAATAAGGGCTGTTTAAACTGGCAGGTAGCAAATATTACTTGGGCATTTATGCATTCCTCAATATATATTTCTTGGCATTTATCCTCCTTTATTTCCCTTGATTTTCTTTTCTGTATATTAAAGTCAGTTAAGTTAGTACGGGGAGAACAAGGGCCAATAGCTGATATTAAAATGGTACGCTTGCCTTCAATATCTACAACAACACATAGTGCCATCTCAATATAGATAACCTCTCCAATTAGGCTAGCATTACAGGCAGATGTAGCTGTTATTACAGGTTTAATATTGTTTAGCTCAGGTATTTGCATAATAAAGCTTTTGGTAAACCATTTATCAAAAGGCAATATCAAAGATACTGCATCAGTAGGCTTAACTTCTACATATCCTGTAACCTTCATTACCAGTTTTACCTTAGAGTCTCCATTGGTAAAAGGGGATATATTATAATTCTCCAGGCTTACATCTTGGATAGAGCATCCTGTAACCTCAATAACTTGTACTTGAGTTGACCATGGAATAAAATCCACATTATCACTTACAGGATTTCCTGTTCCCTGGGGATTGAGAGTAGGATGATAGGGTCCTGTGTTACTGCCCCACCAATTGTCAATTGCATTTACGGTTTGTGTTGTAGCATTAAAAACTCCCCATTGGTTATCTAATATGTTGTTATTGTTAATAGTTGGATTAGCATTACCTGGGCTATAGTAGTACAGATTGCTTACGTATACCCCTGCTCTTCCGTTGTTTAACAAATAATTATTTTTGATTACTGGCTCTAAAGGAAAGTTATCTGGAGATATAAAGCCTCCTGGACCTTGGCTAAACAGAAAAATGGCATCACGGGCAGAATTTGAAATTTGATTGTAGCTTATGAGAATTTCATCGGGAGCATCTCCAGTAGTGGGAACCCAGCCCCAGAATATTCCGGAAGGGTTACAGCTGTCAATAACGTTATTTCCAATGGTTTCAGCCATGGATTGGATAATTACAATACCGCCCTGCTCATCAGCACTCCCAGAACCACAATTATTTATTATATTAAATTCTATACTTGTATTTTTCTGGTCCCAAGCTAGTGTGATACCACTATTTAAATGATCTTCTATTATATTTCCCACTATAGTCAGCCCAGCATCACTGCCTCTAGCAAAAATGCCATCTATGTTATTATTAATTATAAAATTGTTGAGTATAGAGGTTTGCCCATGGGGATAGAGAACGATGCCTACGCGGTTAAACCCCGCTCCAGTGCCGTTATTTTCAATGGTATTGTTGGAAATTGTCATGGAAGCATTATGATTAGTTATTATTCCAGCATTAGCATGTCCTTTGATTTCATTATTTAATATTGAAATATTAGTTAAATTAGTAGCCGAAGCACTGCCTACTTGTATTCCGTGAAAAGGACCATTTTGTATAATTAGATCCCTAATTGTTACATCACTGCTTAATATCAAAACAGTGGGTAGACTAGGATCAAGACCGGCAGCATCTATAGTGGCAGTAGCTCCCGGTTCAGGCTGCAGCGTAAGCGGCTTGTTTATTGTTATCTGCTCATTGTATATACCTGCTGGTATAAAAACTGTACTGTCAGGTGGAGCAGCATCTATCAAATCTTGAAGAGCCATAGCATTATCACCTCGTATAATACACTTAACACATTATATGCTCTGGCTGGTATAATAGTTAATATAACAAAAGTAGGATATTAGAGATATATGTCGAATAATAATATAGAAGTATATTTAACCAGGAGATGAAGATGAAGGATTACTACAAAATACTTGGTAAATGAAGAAGCACAAGAAGAAGATATAAAGAGAGCGTATAGAAAACTAGCTAAACAATGGCACCCAGACGTTAATAAAAGTCCCAATTGCCCATGAAAGATTTATTGAAATAACTGAAGCCTATGAGATATTGATAGACCCTAAATTAAGAAAAGAATATGATGCTTTAAGGCGCGGAGCAAGCAATATTATTATAATGAACAAAGGCAGCGAGATTTCAGCAAGGCTCAGCAGACTGCCAGGGAGAAGGGAGAATATTATTCATCAATTTCTTTAGAAGAGCTGTTGGGAAAGATTTTAAGAGCAGCAATGGATATAGGCAAAGCTACCATTGTGGATGAGAAGGAGTATAATACCAGCCTAACCTTAAAGGACTTGCTAGGTCTTGGTTTTAGAGGCTGGGC
>CALKWV010000096.1 GCA_938003915.1 uncultured Bacillota bacterium
GCCTTATGAGCTAAGACAACAACTGGAGTTAGAAAACTATGAAATCAAAACCCTATCCCTTCTAACCGAAGAAAGTGTACCATCCGATGCAACTGTATTGATGGTTGTAGCCCCACAAAGGGATATTACTGCTGAAGAGGAGCAAAAGATTAGGGAGTATCTTGAAAATCAAGGTCGAGCAATATTTTTGATGGAAATTACAGAAAATGAGATGCCCAACTTTAGCAGCCTTCTAAAAAGCTATGGAGTAGCATTAAATAGAGCTTTGGTGATTGAAGGGGATAGAAACAACTATTTCCAAAATCCTGCATGGATAATTCCCAATATGGAAAGCCATGAGATTATTACCCCTATGAGAAGCAATAAGATGCAGGTGCTGGCAATTGGTGCACAAGGTATTGAAATACTAGATGAAAAGAAAAGGAGCATTGAAGTAAGCCCCTTACTGGTAACTAGTGACAACGCTTGGGGAAGAACAGATCTGTCTTCAACTACTGTTGAGAAAGAAGAAGGGGATTTGGACGGTCCTTTCAATGTTGCAGTGGCTATAGCAGACAAGGAATGGAATGATGAAACTTCAGAATATGATGAGACCAAATTGATAGTAGTAGGAGATTCGGAGCTTTTAAATCCCCAATTTGCAAGCATAGGAAATACTGACTTTATCCTCAACTCTCTTAACTGGTTGCATGATGAGCAGGAGAGTATATCTATAAGACCTAAGAGTTTGACAACTCGCTATCTGAGAATAAACGCATTCCAGAAATTAGTAATTGCTGGAATTGTTGTAATCCTCATTCCATTAGTTATTCTAGGTGCTGGATTTGTAATGTGGTTGAGGAGGAGACATCTATGAGGAAAACCAGGAATCTTATTGTCTTAGTAGTGATATTAGGTTTGTTGGCGGGATCTTATTTTTTCCTTGCCAACAGACCTAAAAATGACGAAGAAAAAACTCAAGATGAAAGTGTTACTATACTCAAATTTGATAAAAACGATATTATAAAAATAGAACTTAAATCTATAAACGGGGAACTTACTTTCCATAGAGTGGAAAAAGAAGTAGAGGAAGAGAAGGATGGAGAGATACAAAAGGTCAAGAAATCCATGTGGGAAGTAGAGTATCCCTATGAAGTGGAATTAAAACAGATAAATGTTGTTGATATAGCCTCTACCTTTGCCAGCCTAAGTGCCGAAAGAGTTATCGAAGAGGAAACTCCCGAAGATTTGTCTATATATGGATTAGACAATCCTCAGGCTGTAGGCAAAGCTACCCTTAAGGATGGCTCAGAGAAAATACTTTATCTGGGAAATGAAACCCCAAAAGGTAATACCTATTATTTAATGGTAGAAGGAGACCCCAGGGTATATGAGGTGTGGATGAACCATGGACAACATCTCCTGTATACCTTATCTGATGTAAGAGACAAGAGTTTACCTCAGATTAATACTCAGGAGTTAGCCTATTATTTGGTAGATAAAAACGATGGCAAACCTATTGAGATTAAGAAAAATGAAAAGCAGTCCGAGGATGAAGCGCGGTTTGGCGTTGGCGCATGGCAAATGATAAAGCCTTATAATGAACCAATGGGTGTGGATAGTAATGCTTTTGAACAAGTCCTGACTAGTATTAATAATCTTGCCATTGAAGAATTTATTGAGGACGGGGTTGAGGATTTAGCTAAGTATGGGTTGGAAGAGCCTTCTTTAGAGCTTATTGCAAAGGATAAAGAGAACACCATACACCTACTCTTTGGAGATGAATACGGCGAGAATAAGATTTATTTTAAAACCCCTGATTCCAATTCTGTTTATGGCATGAAAAAAAGCAATATTGAATTTACTGATCTAAAGCCCTTTGAGCTAGTGGAAAAGTTTGCCTTTATTGTAAATATAGATGATGTAGACAAGGTAGTGGTGGAGGGCAGAGGCAAGACTCATACTCTTACTTTAAGTCGTGAAACCAAGAAGGCTGAAAATGAGGACCAAGAGGATGAGCTAGTAACCACATATATGGTAAATGGAAAAGAAGTGGAAGAAGAGGCCTTCAAGAAAACTTATCAAAGTATCATAGGTATTCTTGTAGACGCTGAAAATAGTAAGCAACTGGAAGAAAATCCTGAAATTAAGACTACATTTTATCTAAACAAGGGTACTAATAGGGAAATTCATGTTAACTATGTGCCCTACGACAATGATTTTTATGCAGTTTTTAGAAGTGGTAAGGCAGAGTTTATTGTAAATAAGGAAGCAGTTCATAAAATGCTAGATAAAGTAGAGGAATTGGCTGACAGTTGATGAATAAGACATTGAGGACGGTTTCTTAGGCTATGTATAGGAAATCGTCCTCAATTCTTTTATAATATTTTTGATTTTGCTAGGTATATAGCTTAGTACAAGGCCTTGTAATCTTTTTCATTTCATATTATCATATTTTTAGGACAAGGATAAGAAACTTGCTATAGGCGGTGTAATTATAATGGCAATGCATCAGAAAAATCTTTTGGAACCGGATTTTCCTTTCTCCTTAGGAATTGCTGATAATTTAGAGTTTCCTCCTCATTGGCATGAAGAAATTGAGATTGTTTATATGCTTGAGGGTAATATGCAAATAGTACTTAACAATGAGACCTATTTATTAGAACCTAGAGATATATTTATGATAGGTCGAAGAAATGTGCACCACTTTGTTTCTCCTGATGAACCTAATCATTCAGTTATAATTCAATTTGGCTTGTCTTTGTTTGGCCCTTTTTCATCCATTATTCGAGATTGTCAATTTGTAAGCCCATTGTTAGGAGTATCAAAAAAATTAGATACAAATATGGACACTCGCGTACATGCTGCATTAGAAGAACAAATATTAGCCATGGTACAGGAAAATGAAGAGAAAAAAGAAGGATATCAAATGGCTTTAAAGGCACGTCTTTTTGATCTTATGGTGATAATGATTAGAGAAGTACCTATGCAGCATTTTTCATCTAGAGAGAAAAATATACGAATTAGCCGCTTGAAGAGATTGAATAGGGTTTTGAATTATATTGACACAAATTATGATAAAAAATTGACACTTAGTGAAGTATCCGATGTAGCAAATTATAGTCCTTATCATTTTACAAGGTTTTTTAAGGATACCACGGGTATGACATTTAATGAGTATTTAAATTCAGTGAGGGTAAAAAAAGCTGAGGAGTTCCTGCAGGACATGGATCTGCCAATAACAGAGGTAGCATATATGGCTGGTTTCAATAGTATTCAAACCTTTAACAGGGTATTTAAAAAAAGTAAGGGCTGCACTCCAACTGAATATAGAAGAGGCAAAACAAAAAAAGGAAATAGCAATTTTTGATAATCAAAGGGCAATCTATGAACAGCTTAAAAAAAATATATGGTATACAATAATATATAATAATATATACTTATATCAATGGAAAATAAAAAGGAGGATGTACTATGGCTGAAATTTTCAAAAATATTCCTAAGATAAAATATGAGGGACCATCTAGTGACAACCCATTGGCATTTAAGTTTTATGATCCTGATAGAGTCATTATGGGAAAACCAATGAAAGAGCATCTACGCTTTTCTATGGCATGGTGGCATACACTATGTGCAACAGGTACTGATATGTTTGGTGTAGGTACTGCAGATAAGAGCTTTGGCGCAGAAGTGGGCACCATGGAACATGCAAAGGCTAAAGTAGATGCAGGTTTCGAGTTAATGGATAAGCTAGGTATTGAGTATTTCTGCTTCCATGATGTGGACTTAGTGCCTGAGGCTGATACAATAGCTGAAACTAACAAACGCTTAGATGAGATCACAGATTATATCAAAGAAAAAATGGATGCTACTGGCAAAAAACTTCTTTGGGGTACAGCTAACTTGTTCAGCAACCCAAGATACATGAACGGTGCTGGAAGCACTAACTCAGCAGATGTTTATGCTTTTGCTGCTGCACAGGTTAAGAAGGCCTTAGATTTAACTGTTAAATTAGGTGGTAAAGGCTACGTATTCTGGGGAGGAAGAGAAGGCTATGAGACCTTGCTAAATACAGATATGAAGTTTGAACTGGATAATATAGCAAGGCTTATGAAGATGGCAGTAGATTATGGTCGAAGCATTGGCTTTGACGGAGATTTCTATATTGAGCCTAAACCCAAAGAGCCTACTAAACATCAATATGATTTTGATGCAGCAACAGCTATTGCTTTCTTGAAGGAATACGGTCTTGATAAAGACTTTAAGCTAAACATTGAAGCAAATCATGCAACATTGGCAGGACATACTTTCCAACATGAGCTTCGAGTAAGTGCTATGCATGGAATGCTGGGCAGCATTGATGCTAACCAGGGAGATTTACTGCTAGGTTGGGATACAGATGAGTTCCCCTTTGATGTATATGAAGCAACCATGTGCATGTACGAAGTTCTAAAAGCTGGTGGCTTGAAAAATGGAGGACTCAACTTTGATGCTAAGAGTCGTCGTCCCAGCTATACAGTAGAGGATCTGTTCTATGGATTTATCCTAGGAATGGATACCTTTGCATTAGGTCTAATTAAAGCTGCTGCCTTAATAGAAGATGGTAGAATTGATAAGTTTGTAGAAGAAAGATATGCAAGCTTTAAGACCGGTATAGGAGAAAAAATAGTAAAGGGCGAAACAAACCTAGTTGAGTTGGCAGAGTATGCAGAAAAATTAGGTGCTCCTGAGCTACCTGCTTCTGGAAGACAAGAGTATCTACAGAGCATTGTAAATAGCATACTCTTTGGACAAAAGTAATGGGTTATAGCTCTTAGGGGGGATTTTATGTATTTTATTGGAATAGACCTTGGTACATCAGCAGTAAAACTACTGCTGATGGACCAAGATGGAAAAATTATAAAAATTGCGTCTAGAGACTACCCTATTCTCTTTCCCAAGCTGGGATGGGCTGAGCAAAATCCAGAGGACTGGTATGTACAAACAATAGACGGACTGAAAGAACTATTATCAGATATAGACAAAGAGCAAGTAGCGGGTATAGGCTTTGGTGGCCAAATGCATGGTCTGGTAGTCTTAGACAAGGATGATAATGTTATCCGTCCAACTATATTATGGAATGATAACAGAACTGCAGCAGAGACAGATTACTTAAATTATGAGATAGGTAAGGATAAATTATCCGAATATACGGCTAATATTGCTTTTGCTGGATTTACAGCTCCAAAAATACTATGGATGAGAAAGCATGAGCCCGAAAACTTTGAACGTATAGCAAAAATAATGCTGCCAAAGGACTATATCGCTTATAAGCTGACTGGCGTACATTGCTCAGATCCCTCTGATGCATCAGGAACTATATTTTATGACGTTAAGAACAAGCGCTGGTCAAAAGAAATGATGGAAATATGTGGCATTAGAGAGGATCAACTGCCAACGGTGTACGAAAGCTATGAAGTTGTTGGTACTATAAAAGAGGACATAGCTGAGGAGTTAGGGTTAAGAAAAGATGTAAAAGTTGTGGCAGGTGCCGGGGATAATGCTGCTGCCGCGGTTGGAACTGGAACTGTTGGCGATGGTAAATGCAATATTTCCCTTGGTACTTCTGGTACCATATTTATATCCAGTAAGAGTTTTGGAGTAGATAAAAATAATGCCCTACATTCCTTTGCACATGCAGATGGAAATTATCATCTTATGGGAGTAGTTTTAAGCGCTGCATCCTGCAATAAATGGTGGATGGAGGATATATTAAAGACTACCGACTTTGCAGGTGAGCAAAAGAATATTAAAAATCTTGGTAAAAACCATGTATATTTCCTCCCATATCTGATGGGCGAACGTTCTCCTCATAATGATCCTAACGCTAGGGCTACTTTTGTAGGCATGACCATGGAAACAAGCAGGGAAGACATGACCCTGGCAATGATGGAAGGGGTTACATTTGCTATAAGAGATTCTTATGAAATTGCAAAATCCCTGGGCATTAATATAGAACGTACCAACATGTGTGGAGGAGGAGCTAAGAGTCCCCTTTGGAGAAAGATATTAGCCAATGTACTAAACTTAAAGGTAGATATTTTGGAAGTTGAAGAAGGACCAGCTCTTGGCGGAGCCATGCTAGCAGCAGTTGGCTGCGGACTATACAGCTCTGTTGAAGAGATTGCACAGAAAGTAGTAAAAATCAAAGAAACAGTAGAGCCAGATCCTGAAATTGTTGAGCTATACAATCAAAGATATGAAGTATTCAAGAAGCTGTATCCTAGCTTAAAAGGATTTTTTAAGGAGATGCATATAGACTAGAGCATATGTAAGGAGGATATAAGATGAGTAAGAAAGCTTTAATAGTACATGGGGGTTGGGATGGTCATGAACCTGTGAAGGTATCCCAGTTGTTTAAAAGAATCTTAGAAGAATCGGATTTTGAAGTGGAACTATCCGATACTCTAGATTCATTCCTTGATAAGGAAAAATTATTAACTCTTGACTTGATTATTCCTGTATGGACTATGGGAGAGATAACCCCTGAGCAAATGTGGCCTGTTGTAGAAGCTGTAGCAGAAGGGGTTGGAATTGCTGGCTGCCATGGAGGAATGTGTGATGCCTTTAGAAACTGCGTACAATGGCAGTTTATGACAGGAGGGAACTGGGTTTCTCATCCCGGTGGCGATGGGGTTGAACACGTTATTAACATTAAAAGAGGTTCTAGCCCAATTGTTGAAGGCATTAAAGACTTTTCAGTAAAGACTGAACAGTATTACCTGCATGTTGATCCTGCCATAGAAGTATTGGCTACCACTCGCTTCCCTGTAGTGGATGGTCCTCATGCTGCCAATGGTGAGGTGGATGTACCCCAGATTTGGACAAAGAGATGGGGAGCAGGGAGGGTCTTCTATAATGCCTTAGGGCATCATGCTGATGTTTTAGAGAAAGATCCTCTGCCAGAAATTATGCGTAGAGGATTCCTATGGGCAGCAGAAGGCAGAGAAATTGCTAGAAAGCAAGGTGTAAAGAAATACGAAAACCTTAGGAAAATGTTTTAATTAGGGTGATGTTAGTGAATAAAGTAAAAATTGGCATAATCGGTTGTGGAAATATTAGCGATATATATTTGAAGAACTGCACCCAGGTTTTTGACAATCTGGAAGTTGTGGCCTGTGCTGATCTTATACACGAAAGGGCCCAGGCTAAGGCTGAGCAGTATAATTTAGCTAAGGCTTGCTCAGTTGAAGAATTGTTAAGGGATCCTGAAATAGAAATAGTAGTAAATCTTACTACTCCCGATGCCCATGCGGAGGTTTGCTTAGCAGCCTTGAAGGCAGGCAAAAATGTATACGTGGAAAAGCCGCTGGCAATTACCCGCGAGGATGGCAAAAAAATATTAGAGCTTGCTAAGGAGAAAGGCCTTTTAGTAGGGGGAGCACCAGATACCTTCTTGGGTGCAGGAATTCAGACTTGTCGCAAGCTTATCGATGATGGCTGGATTGGAGAGCCTATAGGGGCCACTGCTTTTATGGTTAATCATGGCCATGAAAGCTGGCATCCAGACCCTGAATTTTATTATAAGGTCGGGGGAGGTCCTATGTTTGATATGGGGCCTTACTATCTAACCGCCCTAATAGCTTTAATGGGACCTGTCAAGAGGGTAACTGGCTCTGCCAGAATAACCTTCCCTGAAAGGGTTATTACTAGTGAGCCTAAATATGGTACCAAAATTACTGTAGATGTACCTACTCATGTTGCAGGCATAATGGATTTTGAAAGTGGGGCAATTGGTACCATCCTTACCAGTTTTGATGTCTGGGATTCACAACTGCCTAGAATCGAAGTTTATGGAACTACAGGCAGTATGATAGTTCCTGATCCAAACACCTTTGGTGGTCCTGTATACATAAAGAGGGCTGGAGATCAGGATTGGATAGAGATGCCCCTGTCCCATGGTTATGCGGAGAATAGTCGGGGCCTAGGAGTTTCAGATATGGCTAGGGCACTAAGGGAAGGTGGAGCCCATAGGGCTAATGGACAAATGATGTATCATGTTTTAGATATAATGCATGGCTTTCACGATGCATCACAACAGGGCAGGCATATTGAACTGGAGAGCACCTGTCAACAGCCTAGTCCCTTACCCATGCCAAATCCAAATGAACTATGATGTATGCTTATAATGGGCTACTATTAGTAGTCCATTATAAGTATTTATAAGCATATAGATTTACAGTACTAGCAATTGTTATGGATAATGGCTGTTTTTACAAATGTTATGAATTATAAGGGGGATAGATAATGAGCAAAAGAATTACTACCCAGGAAGCTGAAAAGCGAGCCCGTGAGCTAGTTGAACAGATGACTATAGAGGAAAGGGCGTCACAGCTTAGATATGATGCACCTGCTATAGAACGCCTTAATATTCCTGCTTACAACTGGTGGAATGAAGCCCTACATGGGGTAGC
>CALKWV010000097.1 GCA_938003915.1 uncultured Bacillota bacterium
GAGATACACAGCACCTGCTTTGTGGCAGAAAATAGCACCATCATAGGGCAAGTTACATTAAAAAAGAACGCCAGCGTTTGGTATGGTACAGTAATTCGCGGAGATGACAATTTTGTCGCTATAGGAGAGAATACAAACATACAGGATAACTGCACCATACACATTGCTAAAGATAAACCTACTATAATAGGAGACAACGTCACCATAGGCCACGGAGCTACAGTTCATGCCTGCAAAGTAGGCAACAATGTACTAATTGGCATGGGTGCTATAGTTCTAGACGGTGCAGAGATAGGGGATAATGTAATAATTGCAGCAGGCTCCTTGGTACCTCCAGGGAAGAAAATATCTTCCAATACCTTAGTAATGGGTTCGCCAGCTAAGGTGGTAAGGGAACTTACAAAAGAGGAAATTATGAATATAAAAACTTCGGCGGATTATTATGTAAAGCTGGCACGAGAGCACAGCAATATGGTAAGTTCAGAAAAAATTAGATAAGATAAGCAAATATATCAGAAAAAATGTGAGATTAAAAATATACATGGAGGCGAAGGGCAAAATGGAATTTACTATTGATCCAAAAGGAATTTGGTATCATGGATCAAATAAGGAATTTGAAATTCTTAATGAAGGTAGCACCATTACACAATGGAGGGAACTGGCAGAAGCCTTTTCCCATCAACCAACAATACTTTCCATAGATGATAATAATTCAATTTATCATAATGGAAAGGAATATGGCTATCTATATATAGTAGACGAACCTATAGAAATTGATAAAGACATCTATGCCCACCCCAGGTCAACTATGGCTAAAGGCTTGGAGTTTCTAACAAAACGTAATTTAAAGGTTAAAAAGATTGCTGATATTGGATTGCCAGACTAAGAGCATCAAAAATTATTCGGCAAAATCTAAAAACTGCTTACATGTACTGCACAATAAAACATCCCTTAGTGTCTAGATCAAACTAGAGCTAGGGGATTTTTTATGATCTAGTAATATCTCATAGCTGATGACTTGCAGTTTTGCACTTATATTATTGGATAATAAATCCTAAGGATTAGAATGAAAAGGAATTAAAAATTAGGAAATACTATAAATGTTATGCACTGAGATTAACAAATAAATCAGAAATCATAAGTTTGAAAAAGTTAAATAAGTGGTTAGTGGTATATAGTGGTATAAAAACTGTATGTATATACAAATGAGAAAGAGAGGGATAATATGTCAAGATTATTGGCTCAAAAAGGTAAGATTGGAAATGTGGAGTTAAAGAATCGGTTGGTTATGGCGCCTATGGGTGATTTAACAGCAAATCCAGATGGTACAGTATCTGACAAAACAATCGCCTATTATGGTGCAAGGGCAAAGGGTGATGTAGGACTTATTATTACAGGTATCGTAAGAATTAATAATGAAGATGGAACTGCGGGTCCTAATCAGCTTAGTTTGGCTGATGACTCCTATATCCCAGGATTCAAGCGATTAGTAGATGAGATACATGGTCATGGTGCCAAGGTATTTGTGCAGATTCAGCATTCAGGCAGGCAAGGAGTAGCGGCTTATACAGGACTGGATCATGTACTAGCTCCATCTGCAATACCAAGTGCAGTTACTAAGCAACCTACTAAGGCGTTAACTAAGGAACAAATCAAAAGGTTAGTAGGGCAGTTTGGCGACACGGCACGAAGAGCTATGGAAGCTGGTGCAGATGGAGTGGAGATACACGGTGCACACGGATATCTTATTAACCAATTTTTAAGTCCCTTCTCCAACAAGCGAGATGACGAGTATGGTGGTTCCTTTGAAAACCGTATGCGTTTCTTAAGGGAGATAATTCAGGATGTTTTTGAAAAAACCCAGCGCAAGATTGCAGTATCAGTTCGTCTTTCTGTGGACGAATTCTTAGCAGAGGTTGGAATAGATGAGCCATATATAAATTTAGAAGAAGGTATAAGGATTGCCAAAGCCTGTGAGGCTGAAGGGGTAGATGCGATTAATGTATCCTGTGGTACTTATGAGAGTATGAACTTTGCAATTGAGCCAGTATCTTTCCCTCAAAATTGGCGAAAAAATTTTATTAAAGCGGTAAAGGATTCAGTAAATATTCCAGTTATTGCTGTTTCTAAGCTTCGTGAGCCATCTGTGATTGAAGAATTACTGCAGGAAGGCGTGGTGGACTTTGCTGCTCTTGGACGTCCTCTATTAGCTGATCCGGATTTTGCAAATAAAGCTATTCGAGGAGAGGATGAGAGCATACGTAAATGTATCTCCTGCTTATTCTGCTTTGAGGAATTGCTAAAAGGTAGTCATGTAGTTTGTGCAGTCAATCCCCTAACAGGTTTTGAAGCTAAATATCCAGAACGAGGCAAGACAGATAAGCCCAAAAAGGTGGTTATAGTTGGTGCGGGACCAGCTGGGCTTTCGGCAGCAGAAACGCTTATAAGGCATGGACATGAAGTAGTCATATTTGAAAAATCTGACAGCATTGGCGGTCAGGTACGCATTGGTATGAATCCTCCCAAGAAAGATCAGTTGGGCTGGTTTATGGATTATTATGAAAAATTTATTAAGGACTATGATGTAGATATCCGTTTCAATCAGGAAGCAAATCCTGAAACTGTTAAGGCCATGAATCCCGATATAGTGCTTCTTGGTGTTGGAGCCAAGCCCATTACTCTTAATATTCCTGGTGAAACAGGCCCAAATGTATACTCCGTAGAACAAGTACTAAAAGGTGAAGCTGATCTAAAGGATAAAACTGTTGCTGTAGTAGGTTCCGGCTTGACAGGTTTAGAAGTGGCAGAGATGCTGCAAGTGGATGGCAACAAGACTTTGATAGTAGAGATGCTAGATGAAATAGCTCCAGGTGCATATGTGCAAAATCTCATGGATGTACTCAGCAGGTTAGCAGAGGACAAAACCGAGTACCTAACTTCTCATAAACTAATTGAAATTGATGATGATACTATTATAATGGAGAATTTAAAAAGTGGAGAAAAAGTAAAGCGGAAGGTGGATGCAGTAGTATTGGCAGTTGGCTACAAGCCGGATAAGGAGTATTTAGATAGCTTTTCGGATACTGCTAGCGTAGTAAAAGTGATAGGTGATGCTCATGAAGTACAAAACATTGGCATGGCGGTAAGATCGGGACATGCTGCAGCCTATGAAATTTAAGTTAAAATAGACGGAATCAGTTGAACAAAATGAGCCACTCCCCAAATTGAGGAAGTGGCTCATTTTATTATGTAACTAACTTATTTAACTACCTTATTAACGTCACTTATTTTGCTGGTACTTAATTAAATATTCTTCTAGCTGTTATAAGGGGCTTATTAAAACTGCTCAGGCTACTTACCTTAACTCCGTCTCTCCTGTTAGCTGCATGGATAAATTTATTATTGCCTATGTATATACCAACATGTCCTGGAAAACAAAGGAGATCACCTGGTTGTAAGTTTTTTCTGGATACAGCCTTGCCTGCAGAGCGCTGGGCTGAGGAAGTACGGGGAAGGTCTACTCCAAAATGGCCGTAAACGTATTTAGTGAAACCAGAGCAGTCAAAAGCATTAGGACCTGAAGCACCATAAACATATTTATAGCCTTTGAAGTTCATAGCGTAGTTTACTACTGCACTGCCAGATCCACTGCCACCTCTGCTGACTATAGTAGTGGAAGAGCCGGAGCTAGATCTGGTTGTAGTTCTTCTGGGTTTTACCTTTGTTCCCTTGGCTTCAATATGCTTTACAGGCTCTTTTACTATCTTTTCTTCCAATATATCACGGGCAATTTCCTGTCCATCTTCTTTGGTCACCAAAGCGACAATGTCCTTTTGACCTTTTTCACCTTGCTGAATTACCTTGGTTTTTCCTTTTTCCAGACTATTATCTTCCCTGACTTCGGTTTCAAAGGGTATCTCCTCAGAATACTGGATCTTTTCTTTAGTTACTACTGTCAGTAATTTCTTTTGCTGGCCTATTTTAATTATATCTCCAGGTTGAATAATTTCATCATCCAGTTGAGGATTTATAAGCTCAAGATCCGTTACACTTACATTATTTTGATATGCTATTGACCAGAGAGAATCCCCTTCTTGAACTTGATACTCTATAAATTCTTGGTTTCCTTGTAAGATAATATCCATTGCTTCTTCCAGGCTTATTATATTTTTTACTGATACAATTTCTTCCTTAAAATCAATATCTTGTTTAATTGAAATATCCTCTAATTGACTATCCTCTTGTTCCTCAATTTTCTCTATGTATGGGGCTTTTATATCATCAATTAGCTTTTGTGCTGTTTCAATGTCTTTTACATTGCATAGCTTTGTCCCATCAATGTTTATAGAAACAGAATTTACTTTGACATCAATAGCCTTTTCAATAGCTTTGGCCAGTACATCTCTGTGGGTAGGCTGGTCCAAAGTAGCATTGGCTTCGGCGAAATAAATCTTTGAATCAATAAAGACTTCTTCTTGATACTTTTCTCTTTCCCTCCTTTCCACAGTATCATAGATTGACAATGCCATTGCAGGATACTTGACAATCCCTACCTGCTGATCGTTAACATACATAAAGTATAGAGTAGATGAATCCTTGGTATAGGCTCTAGCAGGAATAGATGGGATTATCATCAGCAAAGACAAAAACACAACGCACATTAGGATCCTTGATTTTTTCATGGTAACCTCCATTAAGCTTGTCTGTTACAGTTCTGTTTCGATTCTTTACAAAACTGTTAAGTTACTACATATATATTCTACGCTAATGCAAAATATCCTACTTGTTTTTGTATTATTTCCTGAAAATTTTTATTAATTCTAATATTGTTTAATGCTCAATAAAAGTATTTATCTATAGTTTATAAGTTTTATGTTATATAATATATGTGATTCAAAAGGCGCAATAATGCTAATAAAGGATATAAAAGGTTTTTGGTGAATGGAGTAAGGAGGTAAGTACTGTAGTGGACAAAAAAGATAGTTTGATACAAGGCAGTATCTTCAAAGCACTCTTTAGACTTGCACTACCTGTAGTAGGTACATCCTTTGTCCAGATGGCTTACAATATGACTGATATGATTTGGGTAGGAAGGGTTGGAACTAGGGCTGTTGCAGCAGTAGGAACAGCTGGCTTTTACACCTGGATGTCCATGGCCTTTATCCTAATTCCCAGAATAGGTGCAGAGGTAGGGGTTGCCCAATCAGTAGGAAGACAGGACATAGATGAGGCAAAGATGTACATAAAGCATAGCATTCAGATGGTTGTATTACTTGCCCTATTTTACTCGTCTATATTAATAATATTTAGAAGGTCTCTTATTGGTTTTTTTAATATAAATGAAGCAGATATAGTAAATGATGCCATCATCTATTTGGTAATCGTAGCTTCAGGCATGGTATTTCCCTTCATCAATTCAGTATTGTCAGCCATATTCAATGGTTATGGGGAAAGTAGAACACCATTTCTAGTTAATTCAACTGGTCTGGTTACGAATATGATGCTAGATCCTCTATTAATACTAGGGATAGGTCCATTTCCAAGAATGGAAGTTGTGGGCGCTGCATTAGCTACCGTAATAGCCCAGGCAACGGTAACTATCATTTTCATATTAGTAGCTATGAGAAAGTCAAAACTATTTTCAGGGTTATCCCTATTAACAGCTCCAGACTTAGAACGCATAAAAAAGATTACTAAACTAGGTTTGCCTGTAGCCATTCAAAGTGGATTATTTACCGGGTTTTCCATGATAATAGCAAGGATAATTGCCCAGTGGGGACCTATACCAATTGCCGTTAATAAGGTGGGTTCACAGATAGAATCCATATCCTGGATGACTGCTGGAGGCTTTCAGACAGCAATGAGTGCTTTTGCTGGACAAAATTTTGGAGCAAAAAAATGGGCTAGGGTTATCAAGGGATATTTAATTGGGCTAGGGATTATGGCAGTTTTTGGATTATTTGCCTCTGGACTTTTAATATTCGCCGGTAAACCTATATTTTCTGTGTTTATAGCTGAAAAAGAAACAATTCAATATGGGGTAACCTACCTTAAAATATTAGGATTATCCCAGTTGTTTATGTGTACTGAAGCGGTAACAGCAGGAGCTTTTAATGGCTTAGGCAAAACCATCCCGCCGTCAGTAACAAGCATAAGCTTAAATGCCTTGAGGATACCTACAGCCCTTATACTATCATCAAGCTCTCTTGGACTAAACGGAGTGTGGTGGGCTATCAGTATCTCCAGTATACTAAAAGGATCCCTTCTGCCTCTCTGGTATATTATCATGCTCAAAAGAAATTCAGATACAAAGCATATAAAGATATCTAGTTTGATTTTTAACAAAAGCACAGCAGTGAATATTTCATAGCTATAACTATATATTACGAGAGTCAAGTATATAATCGGAGTTGATGAAATGAGTTTTAAATCCTGGCAAAAAGTAACTATTGAGACTATAGACGGGGTAAAATTAGGCATTGCTCCACTGATTATCTCTGCCAGTAGATCTACAGATATTCCAGCTTTTTATTCAGAGTGGCTCTTTAATAGGTTAAAAGAGGGATATGCAAAATGGATAAATCCTTTTAATAGAAGACCTCAGTATATTTCCTTTAAAAAAGCCAGAGTCATAGTTTTTTGGACTAAAAATGCCAAGCCTATTATGAATAGATTAAAAGAACTGGATGAAATGAATATAGATTATTATTTTCAATATACCCTGAATGATTACGAAAAAGAGGGGTTGGAAGGCAATATTCCAAAGTTAGAAGATAGAATAGAGACTTTCAAAAAATTGTCTAATATGCTGGGCAAGGAGAGGGTTATTTGGAGGTTTGATCCCCTAATACTAACGGAGAATTTGGGAATTGAGGAGTTATTGGCAAAGATAAAAAAAGTAGGAGATGAAATACATAATTATACTGAAAAACTAGTATTTAGTTTTGCTGATATATCAACTTATTTAAAGGTACAGAGAAATCTGAAAAGGTCTGGAGTAAAATATATCGAATTTCAAGCTGATGATATGGTGGAGGTGGCTAAAGGACTAAGGGATATAAACCGGGATTGGGGCTTAGATTTAGCGACCTGTTGTGAAGAAATCGACTTGAATGAATATGGCATAAAGAAAAACAAATGCATTGATGATGAATTAATGATTAGATTATTTTCTAAAGACAGGGTGTTAATGGAGTTTTTAGGGGTTTCTAGTGCCCAACAGCTATCATTAATTGGAAAGCCTGAGATCAAGAATAATCTTAAAGACAAAGGCCAAAGAAAATCTTGTGGCTGTATTGTGAGTAAGGACATAGGGCAGTACAATACTTGTAATCATAAATGCCAATACTGCTATGCAAATTATTCAGAAGTCCAAGCAGAGACTAATTACAATAAATATCTAAGTTCCTATAAGAACAATGAATCTATACTATTATAAATAAAGGGGATGGGGAATTGTTTTTATACGTGGCTTTTTTTATGAATATGAATTGATAACTGGTCGGTATCATATATACGGGAAATATGTAAAAGCTATTAAAGACACATAATATGTATAGTAGACAAGACAGTCTTTGACGAAATACGAAAAGGAGGAGCAAGTACAAGAAAAGTATCTAATCATTCAGCAATACTGTGGTATTTATACTGGATAAGAGGTGATCAATGGCAGTATTGGAATAGCAGGACCCTAATTCAACATTAGAAGGATAAATAGAAGAAGAATAGAAGCAACCTGATAATAGGTTGCCTTCTATTCCTCATAAGCCTTCTTGAATAATTCAGCTACCATTTCACGGTTGGGTATTCCTTCATGGAATTTCTCCCCATCCAAGTAATAGGTAGGTACGTAATAATAATCATATTGGTCAGCGATATCGGGGTGTTCTACCTCATCAATGATCTCAATATCAAGCTCCTTATATTCAGGATATTTATCAAAAAGTTCTTCCATGTATTTTCTGGCTTCTTTACAATAAGGACATCTTTCCATGGTGAACATTAATATTTTTTTCATTTCTTTTGTACACTCCTTATAGCCTTAGTTAAAATCTATGATTTATAAATAACCTGATTTTTATTCTAGAAACATTTTAAATAAAGATAGAAGAACTTATAAAAAAACTGGGATAGAGTGCATATGATAGATGAAAAAAGATCCAATCCCTAATTTAGTATTATAAGGATAAGTATGGCTGATGGTCGTCTTACTGGGAAATAAAACTGATATGATGAGAGCAAGCACAATTTTAAAAACAGCCATAACAAGGCTACAAATTTTTCATATGAGATTGTAAAAAATTTACAAACACGTATTAGCCCAAATAGATATTCTCGTTATGCCATTGCAAAAATTCTTTGGCTGGCATGTCTGATTTGCTGGATGGAAGACTTATCAACGTCTGACCATGATAAGGGTAATATATTT
>CALKWV010000098.1 GCA_938003915.1 uncultured Bacillota bacterium
TATAAAATGATTATAAAACATTTTGACAAAAAAAGAAACCCTTATTGTTTATTTTTTGTCAATTTAGAAATAATAATTAAGTTGTGTTACTTTATACTATTTATAATTTAACGAATAAAACTCTTTTACATTAGGGCAAAATATTTTTAGTTAACAAAACTAAATAATTTAAGGAGGAATTAGAATATGAAAGGGAAAGTCCCATATAATGATCAACCTTTGCCTGGGGTAAAATGTACTGTTACAAGTTGTTATTATAATAACGCTGGTAAATACTGCAATGCAGCAAAAATTGAAATCCAACCACCTGGAGCTAAAAATACGGAAGAAACGGATTGCGCAACATTTGTAATGAAATAACAATTAAGAGAATCAAAGGAGCTATTGCAAATCTAATTGGTCTAGCCTAGCAATAGCTCCTTGCCCCCTGCTTACAATCATAGTGCAGTTTCCTCTTTTATATTTACCTGATGTATATTTAGAAAAAAATCCCTGATTTGGCGCAACCAATTCACCTATGAATGGAAGCCTTACCTGTCCACCGTGGGCATGGCCAGCTAAAACTAAATCGAATTCATACTCGCTATATAATGAAAACATCTCGGGTCCATGGGCTAGAAGTTATTTTCAAAATACAAAAATATCCATATGCAAATACATATAACAATAAAAACTAAGACTTTCGTTCTCTTCATAAAATCAATCTTACATAGTTCAGTATATTCATCTCTTTAATTCATCTATAAATTAACAATAGTATTTCCCTAAGAAGCTTATAAGCCAATACCGTTGAAGCTCCTGTTGGATCCAAAGGTGGAGATAATTCAGTTATATCCAAAGCCACAATATTTAACTTTGATACCTGCTCAATAGCATTTAATAGCTCATCAAAGCTTACTCCTCCCGCTTCAGGAGTCCCAGTCCCGGGAAACACTGAAGGATCTAATACATCCAGATCAATGGTCAAATAAACAGGCTTGTTTTCTAATTTTTCGACTATAGAACCTAAATTAGCAAAATTAAAGAAGCAAGTTTCCACATGTTTTCTTCCCCAATAGATTTCCTCCCTACAGCCACTCCTAATCCCGAATTGGAAAATTCTGTTGTCCCCGACTAAATCCCAGCATCTCCTTATAACCGTAGCATGGGACAATTTCTCACCTAGATATTCATCCCTTAAATCGGCATGGGCATCAAAGTGAATTATATGGAGATCTTTATGTTTTTTCACTGCTCCCCTAACTGCCCCTAGAGTTACTAAATGTTCACCGCCAATCATGAGTGGAATTTTGCCATCGTTCATTAACTTCAAAACAAATTTTTCAATTTTATCTAATATTTTTGGTACGTTACCAAAAGGAAGCTCTAAATCCCCACTGTCGAATACACATATATCTTCTAAATCTTTATCTTGATAAATGCTATAAGTCTCTATTGAATAGCTCTCATTCCTAATGGCCGCACTTGCAAATCTGGCTCCCGGACGGTATGAAGTAGTACCGTCGAAGGGAGCCCCAAACACTACTATTTTGCTTTCATCATAATCATTATCACAGCCCAATATAGTATGGACATTTCTATCATGCATTTTTTAAAAGCTCCTTTACATAGTTCGGAATAGCAAAACAGCCTTTATGCAAATCAGTGTTATAGTACTTTGTTTTTAAACCTAATGAATTCCACTCTTCTTCTTTTAAATCAGCTATAGGGTCAAGCCCTTTGGATGCAAAGCCAAATAGCCAATGACCCGAAGGATAGGTGGGAATATGAGCCTGGTAAACAAGGGCTACGGGGAAAATAGATTTTATCTTGCTATGGGCTCTTTGCATCGCCACTGCATCATTTGGATAGTAGGGACTTTCATGCTGATTAACCAAAATCCCATTCTCTTTCAATGCTTTATAACAATTTCCATAGAACTCCTTTGTAAAAAGATCCTCACCAGGGCCAAAAGGATCAGTAGAATCAACAATTATTAAGTCATATTTGTTTTCCTTTTCCCGAACAAATTTAAGTCCATCTTCATAGTATATATTCACCCTGTCATCATCTAACTTGGAAGACGTTTGAGGTATATATTCTCTACACAGATCAACTACGAGCCTGTCTATTTCAACCATATCAATATTCTCTATGGTTTCATATCTAGTAAGCTCTCTTACAGTGCCACCATCACCGGCCCCAACTACAAGGACATCTTTAATCTCTGGATTCACCGCCATAGGCACATGGGTTATCATCTCATGGTAAATAAATTCATCTTTTTCGGTAAGCATTAAATAACCATCGATGACTAAAACCTTCCCAAAATCATACGATTCAAAAATGTCTATCCTTTGAAATTCACTTTTTTTGCTAACAAGCTGTTTCTTCACTTTAATTGAAAACTCTGCATTTTCCGTATGTTTTTCCGTGTACCATAGTTCCATACTATTCGCCCTCCACAACATTTATATTATCTACATTCATATCCTCGGTTCCCATTAATAAGATTCCTTTTTCTTTTGCATAATGTATATAATTTACTATCTCCTCTGTTATCCGCTCCCCTGGAGCTAAAATAGGAATACCTGGAGGATATGCCATTACAAATTCGCCGCTTATCATCTCCTGACTCTCTTTTATGGGCAAAGCTTTCTTACGGCTATAAAAGGCTTCCTGAGGAGTATATACTACCTCAGGCTCTATATAGTTGTGAACATACATACCTGTTGGATCTTTTGAATAAATCCTTTTAATTTCGTAAAGGGCGGAAACAAGCCTTTCAATTTCCATAGCCCTGTCCCCAGCCGATACTATTGCCAGTATATTACCTAGATCCCCAAATTCAACCTGAATTCCGTATTCCTCTCGAAGAATATCATATACTTCAATACCTGCAAGCCCAATGTCTCTAGTATTTATTGAAAGTTTTGTGATGTCAAAATCATATATGGCGTCATTATCAATAATTTCGGTAGAGAAAGCATAGTAGCCACCTAGCTTGTTTATTTCGCTCCTTGCGTACTCTGTTAGCTCTACAGTCTTCCTAAATATCTCTATGCCGTTCAAACTTAAGTTTTTCCTAGCAAGATCCAGGGAGGCCAATAACAAATATGAAGCACTTGTGGTTTGGGTAAGGCTAATTATTTGCCTGACATAGTCGCTATTAACATTTTCTCCGCATAATAATATTGAACTTTGGGTCAATGAGCCTCCCGTTTTATGGACACTCACCGCTGCCATATCAGCCCCGGCTTTCATAGCTGAAATGGGCAAATTCTCTCCAAAATAAAAATGAGTGCCATGGGCTTCATCAACAAGCACCAGCATATTATGCTTATGTGCAATTTCTACTATTCTTTTTAAATCAGAGCAAATTCCATAATAAGTGGGATTATTGACTAAAATTGCCTTGGCATCGGGGTTCTCTCTTACTGCCTTTTCTATATCTGCAATAGACATTCCCAAGGCTATACCCAGCCTTTTATTGATGCCCGGATTAACGTACACTGGAATTGCCCCGCATATAACAAGGGCGTTTATTGCACTTCTGTGCACATTACGGGGCATAATAATTTTATCTCCAGCTTTGCACGCCGTCATTATCATCGCTTGGACAGCTGAAGTCGTTCCATTAACCATAAAAAAGCAGCTTTTTGCTCCAAAAGCTTCTGCAGCCAAATCCTGTGCCTCCTTTATCACTGACACAGGATGGTTTAAGTTATCAAGGGATTTCATAGAGTTCACATCCACTTTAAGACATCTTTCTCCGAGGAACTGGGTAAGCTCTTTATTTCCCCTTCCTCCCTTATGTCCTGGCACATCAAAATGGACTACTCTATCCAATCTATGTTTTTCCAACGCCTCATAGAGAGGAGCTCTATTTTGGTCCATTTGGCCGCCTCCCTCTCCATTACCTAATATATATTTGTACCGCTGAAAATTTCAATCATTTCCTTGCGAAGCTTCTCTGCTATCTCCAGCCTTTTTTTAGGCGGTATCTCATATACGTCTTTGTTAAAAAGGTAATTTTGAAGATCTATTTCTTTGACAAGCATTTTTGTATGAAAAGTATTGGTTTGGTAAATATTTATATCAACTGCATCGTATTCCTTTAGGGTTTTTTCATCTATATAATCTTGGATTGATCTAATCTCATGATCTATAAAATGTTTCTTCCCATTAACATCTCTCGTAAAACCTCTGACCCGATAGTCAATAGTAATAATATCCGAGTCAAAGCTATCTATTAAAAAATTCAGAGCGTTAAGAGGAGAAATCTTTCCACATGTAGATACATCAATATCTACGCGAAAGGTAGAAATAGCATTATTCGGGTGATATTCTGGATAAGTATGAACAGTAACATGGCTTTTGTCTAGATGCGCATGAATAGTATCCCTCTTCATATCAAGCATATTTACAAATTTTCCCTGATTGCAAGACGCATCTACCTGGTCTGGCGGTACTTCTCCTTCTGTTATCAGTATGTTCACGGAAGCGCCTTGTGGATCATAGTCTTGCTTTGAAATATGAAGAATATGGGCACCAATTATCTCGGTTACTTTGCATAAAATTTTAGTAAGCCGCTCTGAATTGTATTGTTCATCGATGTATTTAATATAATCTTTCTGTTCCCGGTCGCTTTCTGCATAGCATACATCATAGATGTTAAAGCTAAGAGACTTTGTAAGGTTATTAAATCCGTACAACGCTAGCTTTTTCTCCAACCCTAACATCACTACCTTTCATTAAAAAATTTTAGTTTATTATTGCACATTTTATTGGTGAATGCAATACAAAATTGTTGCCGCAAATACCAAATTTC
>CALKWV010000099.1 GCA_938003915.1 uncultured Bacillota bacterium
CTTCCTTAGCCATTTGGTGAGCACCATACTGGCTCATACCTATTCCATGACCATAACCTTTACCTTCAAATACAAAAGCGTCCTTTCCATTTTCTAGCTTTTTGTCTACTACATTAAACAGCAAACTTTTTAGATCAAATATGGTACGAATATTTCTATTACTAAGACCAATCTCTACAATTATTTCCTCTGGCTCAGTCTCTTTATTGGAATCCTGCTTTTTGTTCATGGCCAGGACGATTTTTCCCTTATCTGCCCTACCACTCTCATTGTAAGTAAATTCTAATGCTCTTATTTCAAGATTTTCTATATCCTTCTCTTGCAAACCTTTTTCTTTCAGTTTGTTTTTAAAATCAAGCCGTTCTAATAGTTTGGAATCCACTGGATTTTTATAATAAGCCTTAGTCCAGCTCCTGTTAGGATTATCAGGATTATTAGCATCGTAAGGATCCTCTTTTACCTTGGAATAAGGCAGAGAACCCCATAAGTTTCCGGATGCTTCAACCATTCCTCCGTTACTTGAGGAATAGAAAGTCTCAGCATAACCGCCATTGTATTTTAAAACTTCACCAAAAGTATCATTAACTGCTTGTATAGAATTCTTATAAGCACTATTATATCCTCTATATACCTGATCATTGGTGGTATCCACTACATCATAATGATTTTTATTATTCTTCTTCCTCATTGCATATGTACGTGCTGCTACAGCTTGAGCTTTTTGAGCCTCTAAAGGCCAGTTAGCACCCATCTCATAGGGGACTACTCCATAAAGGTAAGTCTCAATATGAACATGATTTATAAGTTCGATGTTGCCGCCAACTAAACGAACTTCCATATCTCCTAAATAATAGTAATTACCTATTTTCAAGCGATTTGTACCAGAGTCTTGATATCTCTTAAAAGTAAAGCTGCTGCCTAGAGATGTAGATTGGGTTTTGCTGCCAGTTTTATCATCCAATACTAGTTGTCCAGATTGGACGCGCACTGTATAGTTTCCCTTATTGAGAATATTATTCTTGTCTATCTGG
Organism: uncultured Bacillota bacterium; assembly: GCA_938003915.1. GTDB lineage: Bacteria > Bacillota > Clostridia > Caldicoprobacterales > UBA3941 > JAAYGY01. The sequence goes on from CALKWV010000099.1 coordinate 1,032, forward strand.
GGTATTCCATAAGTCCCATCAACTACTATATTCAAACTCTTAGTTGCGCCAAGGGATGAAAGCTTTACTCTAATAGTACTATTATCGCTGGCAGCCAGGGCAGGCGGAACCCACATTAAGTTGATACAAACCAAGAAGCTAACTACAAATGCTAAGACTCTCCTAAACATTTTATACCACCTTTACACATTTCTTTATCTATATTTAATTCGCCAAAGCTTGTCAAATTCCTGCCTAAATTGATGAATAATATAAGGCAAGTAGCATTTTAGTACTTTTTTACTATTTTTCATGACCATGAAAAAAGCTGTTAACGTTATTTTGTTAACAGCTTACATTCCAAACTAAGTACCAATCTATTTTATTACTGTGTATTGTTGGGTGTATTAAGCAGGTTGAGGAGCGTCTACAGGACAAACATCGGCGCAAGCTCCGCAATCAATGCATGTATCAGCATCAATTACATATTTATCATCGCCAGCTGAAATAGCTTCTGTTGGGCATTCTGCTTCACATACTCCACATGCAATACACTCATCACTAATCTTATAAGCCATCACTGGTCACCTCCCACATCAAAACCCCTTATATAGGTGTTTTTTATAAAGCACCTATATAATTTTATCACCTCTAATAAAAAATGCAAGTTTTTTAACAAACTTTTTTACTTTTTAGTCGTTTAATAAGGAGGCCATGGCTTCATCTATATCATCTGAATCATATAATAATTCATCATTATTATCATTCTCACTATTATCTTCATTTTCATCTGGATTACTTTCTTCTACAGGTGTAATTTCACTATAATGAAATTCCAAAACTGCAGGAGTACCGTCCTCTTGAATCACTTTGGTTTTTACTTTTTCAGTCAGGACGTTGCAGCTTATAACCACACCTAGTCCCTGGGGAGTCATAACCTCTTTATTAACTTTAGGCATTTTTTTGCCTATTTCTTCATAATACTCCTGCTCATACTTTAGACAACACATAAGTCGCCCACAAATACCAGAAATTTTAGTGGGATTGAGGGATAAATTTTGTTCTTTGGCCATTTTTATGGATACTGGCTCAAATTCCCCTAAAAAACTCTTACAGCATAAAAACCTTCCACAAGGACCCAGCCCTCCTATCATCTTAGCTTCATCCCTCACGCCTATCTGCCTCAACTCAATTCGGGTTCTAAATATGGCAGCCAAATCCTTAACTAATTCCCTAAAGTCCACTCTACCTTCTGCGGTAAAATAAAAAATAACCTTACTATTATCAAAGGTATACTCAACATCTATTAATTTCATAGGCAACCCATGTTCTTTAATTTTTTCTAAGCATATATCAAAAGCTTTACTTTCCTTTTTCTGGTTGTCCGCTACTTTCTCAGCATCCTCCTTTGTAGCCTTTCTTATAACCTTTTTTAAAGGGGATACTATATCCTCATCAGGTACTTCCTTGGGCCCTACTACTATCTTGCCATATTCTACTCCACGAGAGGTTTCTACTATAGCATATTCTCCCGTCTCCAACTCTAAATCATGGGGGTCAAAATAATATATTTTACCGGCTTCTTTAAACCGGACTCCTACTACCTTGTGCATGTTCACCACTTCCTTGTATTTTCATCAGCAAATTTTCTATGGTTAAATGAAAATTTGCATGAGACATTAGCATTCTTTTGCTTTGTTCTATATTGTCTATAATACATTGTATATCTCGGATTGTAAAGCTATTTGCCAGATCCTCAAGATAAGATATTTTATCAATGTTCACAATAATTTTCCGTAAATTGCCTTGCTTCAATACTAATACATCCCTTAGCCATAATTCTATCATATCCAATATCTCAATAACACTGTCTCTTTTATCCAGGAAGTAGTCCACATATCCCATTGCTTGTGCAATTGAGCTTTTCGCAAGCTTTATCAGAAGCTCCAAAGACTCATCCCGCATCTGTTGATACTCTTCAGATAATGCTAGCTCCACCCCTCTACCAGGAATCCCCTGGGCCAGCTTAGCAAAGACTAATGCCTTATCATGGGGTATCTCAACTCTAGATTCAATAATTTGGGCTATTTCCTGGGTGGATAATGGAGGTATCCTTATTATCTGACACCTAGATACTATAGTAGGTAGCAAGCTAGCTAAATTCTCCGCTAGTATAATAATAACGGCATGTTCAGGAGGTTCTTCCAGAGTTTTTAATAAGGCGTTTTGAGATTGATGATTCATTTTGTGTCCTTCTTCTATAATGTATATCTTTCTCTGACTTTGAAAGGGTTTAATGGATATATCTTTCCTTAATTCCCTAATGGATTCTACTTTTATATTATTGGATTCACTTGCTATCCTAATGATATCGGGATGATTACCAGACTCCATCTGTCTGCAGGATTTACATGTATTGCAAGGCCGCTCCCTTCCTTCACACTGGAGCATTTTAGCAAAATAATTAGATATGGTTTTCTTTCCGGCACCAGTCGGACCAGTGAATAAATAAGAATGAACAATCCTACCACTATCCATCATATTTCTTAATCTGCGGATTAGGGTGGATTGTCCAATAATATCAAAGCTATCCATTTTTATACTCTCCTTCAGATGTACATTAAAGCATCATATCCATCAGTAATCCCCTAATATCGTCTATATAGCTGAGAATTTTTATCTGATCCTTTTGGGAACTTAGCACCTCTTTAGTTAAAGCATCAAGATTTTCATCTACTTTTTTTACTAAGGCATAGATATGATGCCTTCCTCTTGGGTCTAAATAGTTATCCTTTTTAAATTGCAGCATCTGTCTTACGGAGATATCCAGAAACTGAGCTATCATCTTCTTGTAGAGCATTAAATCTTCCAAGGTTACCCTATCTGCTAGCTTCTGCCCCTGTTCCTTTATATTATCCATGAGCAAAGCTAGCTTTTCCTTCATAGCTCTATACTGGTTGTCATGCAAAAAGCTGTCAAAGGATTTGCCCTGGGCTGTGTTTACAGGGCTATTGACACCTCTTGGCCCCCCAGCACCATGGCCTCTAGGGCGGCTGTCAGCTTTTTGTATTCTCATATCTTTCTAAACTCCTCAACATCAACCACAAATACTGTAGCGCCTCCTACCGTTACTTCAACGGGATAAGGCACATACATGCCTGTTGCTCCACCCATAGGTGACGGTGATGTAGCCACCTGTTTACGGCTTTTACATACCTGTTCAATTATACTCATAGCATTTTCCACTTTCTCATTGTCCACACCAATTAATAAAGTAGTATTGCCTGACCTAAGAAAACCACCAGTAGTAGCTAACTTAGTAACACCATAGCCTGCTTTCATTAGCCTTGCAATGAGTTTTTGGGAATCTTCATCCTGCACTACCGCAATAATTAATTTCATCCCGGAAATACCTCCTTATTTTTCAATTTTTTGGGATTTAGATGCTGGTCTAACCTTCTCTTTCCTATGTATATTATATACTATTTTCCATACCTAGACAATTGTTCAATTTCATTAATTATTTGTTGATGAATTTCCTGTATATCAGCCTCTGCATTGATGCGTTTAAACCTATCTGGATATCGGGAGCATAACATACAAAATCCCTCATACACTTTTTTATGGAATTCTAGATCCTCCAGCTCCAATCTATCTGCCTTTCTATCTCTTCCCATTCCTCTCTTCAATCCTATCTCAGGATCGATATCAAAAAATAGTGTCAGATCAGGAACAAGTCCTTGAAGTGCTACTCTGTTTATCTCCTCCACTATCTCAATTCCTAAACTTCTACCAATTCCTTGATAGGCGATACTGGAATCTACAAATCTATCACATAACACTATCTTCCCTTGATCCAGGGCCGGCTTTATTAGCTGAGCTACATGCTGGGCTCTAGATGCAGCATATAACAGCATTTCTGTTATAGGATTCATTTCTTTATATTTGGTATCCAAAATAATTTCCCTTATGGCTTCGCTTATAGGTGTTCCTCCCGGCTCCCGGGTGACTAGTATATCGTATCCCTTATTTATTAAATAATCCTTTAATAAATTTATCTGTGTTGATTTACCGGATCCATCGGGACCCTCAAAGGTTATAAAATATCCCTTCATTCTCATATACTCCTATCTATATATACATATTCCAAATTACTTATATTTATTATCTAATAATTACAATTATAAAAACTATTGAAAGCATAAGTTAATTTATTATGCTAATTCAAAAGTATTTATTCATATTTTATAATGGCTATTGATAGATTTGTCAAACCAGTGCTGGAGTGAAGGTTCAATAACACATTGCATTTCTTTACTCCACAACTACATCAATATAATTTCCCTGTTCGACCCCAGAGAGAGTTCCACCCTTTCTATGTATGGCAATGAGTTCTTCAATTCCATCCTTTTCAATTAGTTCACCTGGACAATATCTAGGTATGCCTGGGGGATAAGCACCTATAGTGCCGGCAGCTATTCTACCTTGGCTCTCATTAAGAGGAATCTTTTGTGTTTTACTATAAAAAGCCTGCCTAGGCGACATCATTTGTTTGGGTATTTCCCGGGAAATCGACATTGGGAAATGAAAGTTTTTATTTTTCCTGTGTTTTTCCCAAAGATTTTGAAAGGCTTGTACTATTTTTTGTAAATCTGACATAGTATCTGCCACGGTACATATTAGTACCCCATAGCGATGATCCGACATTTCAATTTGAAGCCCTTCTTCCTTCCTTAGAAGCTTTTCAACCTGATAGCCTGTAAGCCCTAATTCCTTAAAGTCCAGTACTAAACGGGTAGGATCTAAGTTCTTGACTTCTGGCCAAATGGATGCATTTATACTATCAATGCCAATTTTTTTAAGCTGATGCCGTACTTTATCCAAATTATCCATGAGATTTTCTAATAGATCATGCCCTTTAGTTTCCATAATATGTCTAGCCCAATCTAGGGAAGCCATAAAGATGTAGGATGGACTGCTTGTCTGATTCATAGATAGTATTCTAGACACCCTATCCTTGTCTACCCTATTGCCTTTTATATGAAGATAGGCTGTCTGAGTAAAGGAGGGCAAAGTTTTATGAGCACTATGAACCCATAAATCTGCTCCTAGCTCACCTGCTGAAGAAGGTAGTCGACCATTAAAAGGAAAATGGGCTCCATGAGCCTCATCCACCAATAATACTTTTCCTGCTTTATGAACGATTTTAGCAATTTCCTCTACATTAGAGCACATTCCATAATAGTTTGGACTGACTAGTAATACTCCACAAGCGTGAGGATTACATTCTAAAGCCTTTTCTATTGCCTGAGGGGAGACTTGAGTAACCAGCTCCCTATCCTCATCATATTCAGGTAATATATAAATGGGAGTAATGTCTCCCATAATTAAGGCATTGATTACAGATTTGTGGCAATTCCGAGGTACTATTAGGCTGCTTCCGGGAGGGCAGGCAGCCAGTATCATGGCGTGAATTCCACTAGTAGATCCGTTTACCAAAAACCAAGTTTGATCTGAGCCAAAGGCATCTGATGCTAACTTTTGAGCATGATATATTGCCCCTTGAGGGCTGTGCAAGTTATCCAATCCTGGAACTTCTGTAACATCCATTTGGGCAAGCTTATCTAAAATTTCCCTACTAAATCCTTGCCCTCCCTTGTGTCCAGGCATATGGTATCTGGTTATATCTTGTTTTATGTACTCAAAAAGTGCCTCTATCAATGGCATTTGTTTTTCCTTCAAAAAACACCCTCCATATTGGAATATTTAGTCCTATTTACCCTTGTAACTATAACATATCAAACGTTTTATTCCTTCTTTGTACTTTAAATAATCCTTGTGATGAGTTTTTGTTCCTATGATTTTTTTCTCACAGTCTGCACAAATATTGCTGTTTCTTAAAATAAGATTGGCTTTGGTCATCTTTTTGCACATACAGCATTCAACTATATGAATCATTTTTACACCGCCTCATGAGATCACTTTTGATTATCTAAAGGATTTCCTGTTTTTACTATTTTATTCTAATTTACGCTGTATTGTGCAAATAGCTCATGAATTTTTAATTAATTCTACTAATTTTTCACTGGGCTCAAAGATTATCCTGTGAATTTTTTTCCCAGCTTTGAAAGCCAGTACCCAAGCCTTTGGAGATTTCTTATTATGGATTATATAATGGTTTTTATAATCAGTCCCTTTATCTAGTCTCTCGTGGGAGAGAGGACAAAAGTACAAAATCTTTTTTAAGCTTACCCTAATTATTTCTTTACTTCGCCCCCCTGCCAAACTTTCGAATATAAGCTCATGATTTACAAGTGAATATCGGTAGCTGAGAATTTTTTTTCTATATACGTATATGCCAATGAGTACATACAATAAAAAGGCTATATAGCCGCCGTAGGTTATACCATATCTGTTATATATAAAATTGGAAAAGCCCACAATTAATATTAACAGTATCACCAATCCAAAACTTGTCCCAAGTGCAGACTGCTTCTTATCATCAATAGCCTTTACAATTTCACTATACATCTTTATACTCCTTACCCTTCATGATTTATCATAATTTATATTGAATTTACTCATTATGCTAGTTTGTTATTTTTTATCAATAACCATAATAAATTGTTAAATTTAATGGCAACTGTTGAACTAACATACCAGTTAATATGCATTACTGGGATATATTATATCATATACAAAGGAATTGCATATAGAAAAAAGCACCGCCAAAGCAGTGCTTTAATAAAATTTTGTAGGTTCTTAAGTAATTATATCTATTAATGTTTTTAATCTGCATCTCCTATAATATCCTTAGCCACATCCTTAGACATGCATACAGCTGTTATTTCCATTAAAGGAATAACGCATACACCATTCTTGGTTTCTACTACCACTGTACAATCATTAACTCTGATTATCTTTGTGCAGTCGAAATTTCCCCTTGCCCCTTCTATAATAAATGATACCTTTTTGTGCATTAATCTTTCTAACAAATCCCTTAAATGCATCAGGCACCTCTCTCTCATTCCAGGCATCACATCTGTGGGTGGAGCAGGATGAATAGGTGGAGGTTCAGGACATGGCATTGGGGGATAAGGTTCATAATGACCCGGTGGCATACCATAGTGATTATCACCATAAGTGTCATAATAACCATAGTATGCATCTACTGGATACCTTACATAATAATCTCCATTGTTGTACACGATGATACCTCCCATCTCTATATTGACCTTGATATATTCTATGAAACAGATAAAAAACTGTTACAAAAAAAGCAAGCTGGAATTTAATCAGCTTGCTTGTAAAATCACAGTCCCGGTTACGGTCCTGATTCTATAGCTTTAATTTTCTCTTCATCTAACTCTTTGACATCACCATGCTTTACAAATTGCATACATATAAAGGCCAAAACAAATCCCATGCTAGCATATACAAATAAGGGACTATAGCTCCCTACCAGATCCTTTATCCAGCCAAATAGGATGGGGCTTACTATTGCAGCGGTGGAGGAAAAGAAATAATAATATCCGGTATATGCTCCAGTTAACCCTTTAGGAGCCATCTCCACTATCATAGGATAGGAGTTTATATTTATAAGGGCCCAGAATATTCCTCCTGATATCAATATAATGGAGATAACAATAGCATTTCTGATAAAGATTAAAGGCACAAATACTACTAATGCACCAATTATGCCTAAAAGTATGGTTTTTCGTCTGCCCAGTTTGGATGCAACAAAGCCTGCTGGTATGGCAAAGATTAAAAATGCTAGGGAAAATGAAGTTAGGACTATTGAAGATGTGCCTGGTTCTATACCTAGTATATGCTGACCATACAAAGAAAAGAAAGTCTCTACGGCATTAAAGCCTGTAAACCAAAAGAATATGGCCAGGAGCATAAAGATAAGACTTTTATTTTTCGCAGCATCTTTTTTTGGTTTCTCTTCTTTCTTTTCTATTTCTATAAGCTCTGGCTCTTTTATATTAGTATATAAAAGTATCAGGGCTGCAAGCATGATTATAGATGCCATGTAAAAAGGATATCCTGGATTAACTTTATAGAGAACCCCGCCCAAGCCATAAGCTATTACCGCCGCCAAGCCGCCCATAAAGTTAATTACTCCATTGGCCTTGCTACGGAGTGGACTCGGCGTAACGTCTGGCATTAAAGCCACGGTGGGTGCCCTATATATACTCATGGCAAAGTTCATTATTATTATAAAGGTCATTAAAGATATCAGTGAATTTGAAGAGGGAATTAAAGAACAAAATATAGCCGCTAAGGGAACACCAATCAAAAGAAAGGGCATACGCCGTCCAAACCTTGTATTAGTTCTATCACTTAAAGCACCAAAAAAAGGTTGAAATACAACGGCAAAAATATTATCTATAGTCATTATAGCACCAATAAAGGTGCCGCTTTTTATGTAGGTCTCCAGCATTATAGGAACGTAGTTGTTGTAAATTGGCCAAATTATACTTGCTGAGAAGAAACCCAGCCCTAAAATAAAAGTCTTTTTATAATCCAGTTTCACAATATGGCCCCCCTCATGATAATATATTTAAAAAGCTCTTATTACACTCTACATCTTCTATATATTTATTTTGCTTTTACCTCAAGAGCTCTATCGGGATAATCGGTTATAATACCATCTACCCCCGCTTTCATTATCATTTCAATTTCCCTTTTATCATTTATAGTAAAGGGATTTAGCTTTATTCCATTCTTTTTACAACCTGCTACCACTTCTGGCACTATATTGTAGTAATAGGGATGCAGAGCCTCTGCCCCTAAACTCTTTGCATAGTTATAGGGTTCTACTAATCCAGCCATATACAAAAGCCCAATTTTCATAGAAGGATCAATGGATTTTATATCACGCAAACTATAATGATTAAAGGAAGAAAATATTACTCTGTCATTGAACTCATATTCTCTCACCATATCAATAAGCTTTTTCTCAATCCCTGGATAAAAAATAGGCCCACTTTTAATTTCAATATTAAGCAGTCCATTCCAATTTCTTAGTAGCTCCATAACTTCTCTTAGTGTAGGTATACTTACCCCTTTAAAGCTTGGATCAAACCAGCTACCAAAATCAAATTTTTTTATCTCATCTAATGTCAAATCCTTTACCATGCCCTTTCCATTGCTGGTCCTATCAATGGTATGGTCGTGAATAACTACTATCTCACCATCAGCAGTCATGTGTACATCAAGTTCAATGCCTTCTGCTCCTAATTCCAAGGCTTTTTCAAATGCAGGCATAGTATTTTCAGGAGCGTAGGCTGAAGCACCTCTGTGAGCTATTACTAAAGCCATACATATCATCCTTTCATTTTTGTATTTCATATTAATAAACTTCAGTTATCTATTTAATAAACTTCAGTTATCTATTTCATTCTTCTTTTCATTAAATGCTGGTGTTTTCCATACTGCTTATTTATTATTTGGTTCCCTGAAATATTTAACATCAGTTATTCAACTATTTATCATCAGTTATTTAGCATCCTATTCATCATATAATCATAGCCTAATCATAACTGACAAAAATGCTATTAACAATCGGATTACAGAAATCTACTTTATTGATAAAATTTTTGATAAAAGATTTTAATTATTTTATTCTGTAAAAGTATGAAATAACCTTCCTATAATTCTCCAAAAAATAAAAACCTCAAGGAATTTTCCTTGAGGTTTTAAAAATATATTGAAATCCGGCAGC
>CALKWV010000100.1 GCA_938003915.1 uncultured Bacillota bacterium
GGCATCTTCTCCAAGTACTGTATGGAGCCTGGTTCAAAATATATTCTGTTGGGTATCTTAAACCACTGCATATTTACTCTCCTCCTGGCCACTCTCTTTTTATTAATTAGGTTTACTGCTGATACATTGGATGTGGTTGAGTTACGTCCAAATGAACCACAGCCTAGAGTGAGAGATGGCATATTTGTATTGTATATATCTCCAATAGCCCCATGAGTTGATGGAGAATTGATTATAAGCCGTCCTGCTTTGATACGTTCCGAAAACTCTTGTATTATTTTTTCATCTTCAGAATGAATTACCGCTGAATGACCCATTCCACCGAAAGCTACCATTTCCTCTGCTCTTCTCATTCCCTCTTCATGACTATCTACCACATAGAGGGCAAGAACCGGACTTAACTTTTCCCTGGATAGGGGATATTCAGGGCCTACTCCTTCAAGGGGTGCAACCAATATCTTGGTATCCTCGGGCACATCAACCCCTGCCATCTTGGCTATTTTGTAAGCTGCTTGACCTACTACTGCCGGATTTACAGCACCCTTTTCTATATTGATCACAGTGGCTTCTACTTTCTTTAGCTCTTCTCCATAAAGAAAATAGCAGCCATTTTCCTTCATATATTCTATAGCTTCATCAGCAATCTCCCTATCCAATATAACTGCCTGTTCTGAAGCGCATATCATTCCGTTATCAAAGCTCTTGGAAAGAATCAAATCAGTTACAGCCCTTTTGATATCAGCAGTCCTCTCAATATAACAGGGTACATTGCCCGGTCCAACTCCAAGGGCAGGTTTTCCGCAGCTATAGGCAGATTTCACCATTCCTGCTCCACCAGTTGCTAATATAAGTGATACCCCAGGATGAGCCATAAGGGTCTGGGTAGCCTCTAGGGCAGGCTGCTCTATCCATTGAATGCAGTGTTTGGGTGCTCCCTCAGCTATTGCAGCTTCTAGCATCACCCTTGCTGCCTCACTGCTGCATTTTTGGGCCGATGGATGAAAAGCGAAAATTATAGGGTTTCTAGTCTTCATAGAAATTAAAGCCTTAAACATAGTAGTGGAAGTAGGATTGGTTACTGGAGTAATCCCTGCTATTACACCTACTGGTTCAGCTACTTCTACATAATCCTCTAATTCATTTTCTTCTATAACCCCTACTGTCTTTTCATATTTGATACTATGATAGACATATTCAGTTGCAAAAAGATTTTTTATGACCTTATCCTCATAAACACCTCTTTTTGTCTCCTCTACTGCCAGCTTTGCCAGCTCCATATGTTTCTCCAAGCCAGCCAAAGTCATGGCTTTGACTATGCGATCCACCTGTTCTTGGGACATGGTCATAAACTCTGCTAAGGCAGCTTGGGCCCTTTCTACCAAAGAATCAATATTAGCTTTTATCTCTTCCATATTTTCTTCTTTGATATTCTTCTCTTTATCAACCTCTCTTTTCATACCTTTCTATCCTTTCTTTAAAAATTTAAAAAATTTATATTATCAGGGCCCTCTTGGGGCACCTGATATTTTCACTTAAAATATGAGACTGTTCATTTAGTACATATACAATTATAACCAAATGTTTGTTAATATTTTAACTATATAGGTTAAAAAAATATTTCCTGGGTAAGTTTTATACGCATAACCACAGGAATATGCATTTTTTTAGTGGATTTTTTCAGTTATATGACTTTTTTCTGTCAAATAACTAAAAAGTTATCCAATATAATTATAAGGTATTGTTAAATATTTGTCAATAGGGTGTGCAAAAAATGATATAAAAAAAAGTAGGCCTCACTAAGCCTACTTGATATCTATATACTAGCGGTAACATAATCGCTCCCTGTATTTATTTTTTCTGCCATAACCCCTTGCGCTAAAGGATCCAGCTCTATAAATTCCTCAGCTCCTGCCTCTTTCAAAGCGGCTATGGTTCTCTTTGGATCCAGGGTTAGTGCTATAATAGTTCCTCCTCCA
>CALKWV010000101.1 GCA_938003915.1 uncultured Bacillota bacterium
AGCAGAAAAAATAGTATGTAAAAAGGGTTTGCAAATTTTTGCAAACCCTTTTCTTTGGCGGAGAGAGAGGGATTCGAACCCTCGATACCCCGTTAAGGGTATACACGATTTCCAGTCGTGCGCCTTCGACCAACTCAGCCATCTCTCCATGCTGCTACTGGACAGAATGTCCAGTAGCTATTATATATAAAACTTAGTGTGCTAACAGAACACATTATATCTTAATATATGTTTTGGATTTTGTCAATATCAATTTTTGGTTATAGCATTAAGCCAGGTGATAATATCTTCTATTACCTCATCTTTGTTGAGTTCATTAAGCATCTCATGACGGCCGCCAGGATATATTTTATAGGATATATTTGTCATGCCTATGGACTTGTACATATTAACTAGATTCTCTATTCCTTTGCCAAAGAAACCAACGGGATCCATACTGCCACTGAAGATAAAGATTGGGAGGTCTTTGGGTATAGTCTTTAAATTTCTTTTCTTAGTTATAAGCTTTAAGCCTCTAAGAAAATCATAGAAGAAGGAGGAAGTAAAAATACCGCCACAATAAGGATCTTCTATATACAGATCTACTTGCCTTTCATCTCTAGACAGCCAATCAAAGTTTGTTCTATTGGGAGCAAATGCCCTGTTGTAGCTATCAAAGGTTAGTTTATTGAGAAGCTGGCTCCTATACTTTCTGCCCTTTATCTTCATCTCTATATATGCCAGTATTATTCCCAGATTTATAATAGGTCCTTGTTTCCCGTTGCTGCCCGATAGGATAAGACCGTGGATATTTGAACCATAAAGCTGAATAAACCTTTGGCTTAAAAAGGAGCCCATGCTATGGCCAAAAAGCACTATAGGCAAATGGGGATGCTCTTTTCTAATAAATTCATTAAGCTCAGCCATATCTTCAACCATACAGGCAAATCCATCGTTATTTGGGATGTAACCTATATCCTCTTTTCTAGGAGCGGTTAGTCCGTGTCCCCTGTGATCATTAGCATAGACTATATAGCCGGCTTGATTTAAAGCTTTGGCAAAGCTGTCATATCGGTATGCCCATTCAGCCATACCATGAGATATCTGGACTATTCCTTTGGGAGAGTTGTTTTTGTCTACATCCCATTTGTTTACATTAATGGGAGTATTGTCTCTAGTGGTCAAAGTGAATCTATGGTGACCCATAAAATGACCTCCTTAAGGGCAATATGTCATTAAAAGCTTGATTGATACCGTTACACTTTACCATAATAGGAATTTTATTTTACTATTAATTCCATTCTACTATAGCTAAAAAATCATAACAAGGCAATTTATCAGAATTAATCCAATATAACATTGTTAAGGGAATAATAAAACTGTAATAGTTGATTTGACAATTAGTGCTCCTTTGTTATTATTAAAGAATGTAGCGTATAATAAGTAGAAGATAAGGGGCTTCTATTTTACATATTAATTGAAAGAGGCCTTCGTTTTTATAAAAAACCGACCGACTGGTCGGTCGGAAAATAAAGCAACAGGGGGAATAAGATGTTATCTAAATTTAGTGTAAGACGACCATATACGGTAGTAGTAGCAGTTATAATGGTGCTGATACTAGGAGCAATATCGTTTATTAACCTACAAACAGATTTACTGCCTAGTATAGATCTGCCTTATATTTTAATAGCAACTAGCTATCCGGGAGCCAGTCCCGAAGAAGTAGAGATGGTGGTTACAAAACCTATTGAGCAGGCAGTGGCAACGGTGAGCAATATAAAAAATGTAAGCTCCATATCGAGGGAGAATTCTTCTGTAGTAATTTTGGAATTCAATAATGATGTAAACCTAGATTCAGCCACTATAGAGATAAACAGCATGCTGGATCTGGTAAAACCGGCATGGCCAGATAGCGTAGGTTCTCCTATGGTAATGCGCTTAAATCCTGATATGCTGCCTATAATGGTAGCATCAGTGGATGTTGAGGATATGGACCTTGTTGAAATTTCCCAGCTAGTTAGCCAGGATATAATTCCCGAGCTTGAGAGTATAAATGGAGTAGCTGCTGTTACAGGAGTGGGATTATTAGAAGAGAAGATAGAAGTAATTGTAGACGGTGAAAAGATAGATGATTTAAACAAGAAAATTTTAGCTACAGTGGATTCAGAGCTTGCCCAGGCTGAGGAAGAGTTAATGAAAGCAAAGCAGGAAATAGAAAGTGGAAAGTCAAGGCTGGAAGCAGAGGAGAAAAAACAAAGTCAAAAGCTAGCCCAGGGGCAAGATGCATTGGATGCAGCTAAGAAACAGATTGAGGAAGCCGAGGCTCAAATGGCGGCTGGGGAGTTGGAGCTTAATAAAGCTGAAAGTGAATTAAGAATTAAATTAAGCGAATTAGAGCAGCAAGAAAGACAATTGAAAACTGTACAAGAATTGCTGGGTGATTTAGAAAGTAAATTGCCTAAAATGAAACAAGATGAGGCAAGAGAAGCCCTATTAAATATATTTAAAAACCTGCCAGAAGAGATTAAAGATAAGATAGGACAGCAATTAGATAAACTGGAGCAATCTCTATTGGCTGGTGATAAGTTAAGACTTGGTGAGATAAAACAGGCTATTGAAAGCTTTTCGCAAGAATTGGAAAACAACCTGCAGCTAATCTCTACAGGTAAAGCAGAGATTGAAAAAGGTTTGGAGCAGATAACCCAGCAAAAAGAAGAGCTGATAAAACAGAAAACACTGCTGGCATCCAAGAAGGATGAACTTAGATCCAAGGAGCAGGAGCTTGCTACAGGTAAGCTTATGCTTACTATGGAGATGGATAAAGCCAAGAATCAGCTTGAGATGGGTGAACAAACCCTAAATGAAAAGCTGGAAGAATTTGAAAAGGCTAAAGAAGAAGCCTTTAAGAAAGCATCACTAGACGGTGTTATAACACCGGAGATGGTCTCTAATATACTGACAGCACAAAACTTTTCCATGCCAGCCGGTTCTATTTCAGATGATGGTGGAGAATACCTGGTTAAGGTTGGAGAAGAAATCAAGGATGTAGAAGAGCTGGAGAATTTAGTGCTGTTTGATACTGGTGATAAGGGAATCGGTAAGATTTATCTAAAAGATGTAGCCAATATCTCTGAGCTAGATAATTCCGGGGAGACTTATGCAAAGGTCAATGGTAATAACGCAGTCATGCTAACTTTCCAAAAACAGAGCAATTTTTCCACAGCTGAAGTTGCAGCCAGCATAAGGGAAAAGTTTGAGGAATTATCTTCTCAGCACAAAGGTTTACATATAACCACCCTTATGGATCAAGGTGTATATATTGATATAGTTGTGGATTCAGTTCTAGAGAATGTTATTTATGGCGGTATATTGGCTATTTTAGTTCTTATACTATTCTTAAAGGACTTTAGACCCACTATTGTTATAGCTGTATCCATACCCATAAGCTTGATTTTCGCTATCGCTATGATGTACTTTACAGGGGTAACTATAAATGTCATATCCTTAGGTGGCTTGGCTTTGGGAGTGGGTATGCTAGTGGACAACTCCATAGTGGTTATTGAAAATATATATCGCCTAAGACAATTAGGCAGACCCCCCAAAGAAGCAGCTGTAGAAGGAGCTAAGGAGATAGCGGGAGCCATTATGTCTTCTACCCTGACAACAATATGCGTCTTTTTGCCCATAGTCTTTGTTAAAGGTATATCAAGACAGGTCTTTGCAGATATGGGCTTGACCATTGCCTATTCCCTCATTGCCAGCCTAATAGTAGCCCTTACCCTAGTACCAGCTATGGCATCAAATATGCTAGTAAGGGTTAGCGAAAAACGGAACAAGACCTTCGAGAGCTTTACAAATTTATATAGCAGAATACTAGCATGGTCCTTAAGGCACAGGGCTTTGGTTATGATTGTTGTTGTGGCTTTAATGGGTGTTAGCATATATTTGGGTGCATCCATGGGTACAGCCTTTATACCTGATATGGACACTCCCCAAATGTCTGTAACCATAGAGATGCCAAAAGAATCTTCTATGGAAGATACCGTACAGATGTCGGATAAAGTAGTTGAAAGGATAATGGAGATAGAAGGTATTAATACCATAGGTGCCTTCCAAAGTGGATTAATGGAGGGTATAGGAGGCAGTGGAGGTTCCAGCAACAATGTTGTCAACCTGTATTTACTCTTGGATGAAAATAAAAAGATAAGCAATAGAGAAATTGAAAAACAGATTTATGAACTAACAGATGATTTGGAATGCCATATAAGTGTTAGCACCTCCAATATGGATCTTTCAGCTTTAGGAGGAGCAGGTATAGAAGTATTAGTAAAAGGTAGAGATGTAGATACCCTACAGGATATAGCGTCGGATATAGCTAAGATTTTGGAGGAGACAGAGGGAACTATTGATGTTTCCGATGGTATAGAGGAGACTATGACAGAACTGAGGATTATTGTAGATAAGGAAAAAGCCATGGAAAATGGATTGACCGTAGCCCAAGTTTTCTCCAATGTCAATTTCGTCATATCTAAGGGTAAAACCGCTACCACTCTGTCCGTGGATAACAAGGATTATCCTGTAATAGTTATAGACAAAGCAAGGCAGGATATGACCAAAGAAAGCCTGGAAGGGATTACCATAAAAGGTACCAAGGACGGCGAAGAAGTAGAAATTACCATTGGTGATATTGCTAAGGTGGTTGAAGGTAGAGGGTTAGCGGCCATAAGAAGAGACTCCCATGAGCGATATCTATCAGTATCTGCAGGTATTGATCCGGATTATAATATTGGGCTGGTCAGCCGTGAGTTTGAAAACAAGCTAAAGGATTACCAATTACCTGATGGCTATAAAATTGAATTCTCTGGTGAAAATAAATTGATTGATGATTTCTTGCAGGACTTAGGATTTATGATTCTACTTGCCGTTGCCTTTATCTATCTGATAATGGTAGCCCAGTTTCAGTCCCTATTATCTCCCTTTATAGTTATGTTTACCATTCCTCTAGCCTTTACAGGGGGATTGATAGCTCTAGCCATAACAGGGCATGTAATAAGTGTGGTTTCATTACTTGGATTCTTAGTTTTAAGCGGTGTGGTAGTAAACAATGGTATAGTATTCGTGGACTTTACTAATCAGCTAAGGGAGAGAGGTTTAAATAAAACTGAAGCTTTGATGGAGGCAGGTAAGACCCGTCTAAAGCCAATATTTATGACTGCTATCACTACTATACTGGGTCTATTTACTCTAGCCTTAGGGGTAGGTATGGGAGCAGAGATGCTACAACCCTTAGCCATAGTATCTATCGGAGGTCTAACCTATGCTACTGCCCTTACCCTCTTGGTAGTACCGGTAATGTATCATCTCCTTCATAAGGATTCAAAGGATAAAGCCGTAGGGGAAGGAGGGGCATAAAAGTGGATCATGATTTATATTCAGAAAAGGAAATAGCCATATTTAAGGGAATAATAGCTTTGATGGAAAAGGGGATTAACCCCTATTCCATCAAAGTATCCGATATAGCTAAGGCTGCTAATATAGGTAAAGGAACCATCTATGATTATTTTGCATCCAAAGAGGAGGCCATATCCGAAGCCATTCTTTTTGGTATAAGAAATGAAATAGAAAATGTTTATTCTAGGATAAAGGATAAGGAGGGTTTTAAAGAAAAGTTTTATGAGCTTCTCCATATCATAGCTGAATGTATAGATAGTAATATATATATATTCAGAGTCTTGTTATCTGATGGTGGAATCCAGAAATTTTATGAATATCTATCAGATTACAAACAGGACCTATCCCAATATGTTTCTAAGATAAATCAGATTTTTGATGATTTACTGGAAGCCGGATTTAGGGAGAAGATCATAGATAAAGTAGAAAATTCATATTACCGTTATATGGCCGTCTCCAGTGCAATAATGGGCTTTTCTCAATATTTTGGTTATAAGAATTTTAACCATGACATCACCCTGGAAGAGGCTATGGCAGCTTCCTATAGGCTTTTGATTAAAGCGTTAAATTGATATAAAGTCAAGTCAATAAAAGATAGCACATGAAGATAGCATATAAATATTGCTATCTTCAATTTTAAATTGTATAAAAAGCTTCACTTGACAAAATTTTTCGGATATTTTATACTAATATATAATAATTTATACACGATAGTATATGAATGCTTGCTCTATTAAAATATTCAAATTATTATCTATAGATAGTCACATCTTATGTTATAAGCATTTTGACATCAAGGTTAGCAATAAAAAGACAAGTAATAAAAGGACAATAAATTTAATAAAAATATAGTAAAATCAGAGTAATTTATTTTCTCCTCTAAATGCAAAACCTTTCAATATTCTTAAAAATGTAGCATATCTGTAGAATATCTATACCAACTATCTCTTTTAGAATGCCAGTTTATATATGTACCAAAATAAAAATCAATTGCCCTCTAAGTTGCACAGAGAACGATTATAAGCAGTGTAAATTGCTTCTTTTATGATGCTGTTTGACTTTGCAAGCTATTTGCATAGTCTTTATTGTGCGTAAATTAAAGGCAAGCTCTTACAAAGGGCAATGCCTTATTATAAAAGGAGGAAATGAAAATGAGGAGAATTTTGGTACTGCTTATGGCTTTTGCACTTCTATTTAATTTAGCTGCCTGCGGCTCAGAAAAAGATGCGGGCTCTGCTAAAAAAGATATTAAAATTGGTGTATCTATTTGGAGTTCTACTGACACCTTAGGTAAACCTAGTAAAGATATGATTGATGCAGCTGCCGAGGCCTTAGGAGTCGAAGTAATGTATGTAGACCAGGCTCACATATCAGAGCAAGTAACCGCTTCCGTTGAAACTTTAGTTGCAGCTGGCTGTGATGGAATTATTGTTTGTAATTCTTCTGCCGCTGAAATGACATCTATTATAAACACATGTAATGAGCATAAAGTTTATGTAGCGCAATTCTATCGTTATATTAATGAAGAGGATAACCCTGAAGAATATGCTTTAGCCGTGTCTTCACCTTACTATGTGGGAGCTGTACATGAAGACGAAGTCCAGAACGGATATACTCTTGCTCAGATACTCTGTGAGAAGGGCAGCCGTAAGATTGCTCTTCAAGGTTGGGAACCTGGTGACTCTACTTTCCTTGCAAGATGGGAAGGTTATAAGAAAGGCGTAGAGGCTTGGAATGAAGCCAACCCGGACGATCAAGCTGTTTTACTTGAGCCTCAGTATGGTGGAACTACTTCTGATACCGGTAGGGCAACAGCTGAAGCTATTCTAACTGCCAATCCTGATGCAGATGCATTGATTGTAGCCGGTGGAGGTGGAGACCCATTAGTTGGTGCTATTGAAGCTATTGAAGGACTAGGTTTGACAGGAAAAGTTAATGTTGCATCTACAGACTTCTTACCAGATCTTGAAGAACAACTAAAAAAAGGTGCTATAGCTGTTGAATCAGGGGGTCACTTCTGCGATCCACTTTATGCCTTTATGTTAGTTTACAATGCTGTACTAGGAAACTATGAGGTACCTA
This sequence comes from uncultured Bacillota bacterium, assembly GCA_938003915.1. Taxonomy (GTDB): domain Bacteria; phylum Bacillota; class Clostridia; order Caldicoprobacterales; family UBA3941; genus JAAYGY01. Next base: position 7,513 of record CALKWV010000101.1, read on the forward strand.
CTGATGGTTTCTATGAAATACTCTTCCCTTATATCTATATATCATCCCCTGAAGAGTACGCAGAGTATGAAAAATACTTTGTTGATCAATTACCCTATAATGAGGAAGAGCTAATTGAAATGTCTAAGTATTCCTTTGAAGAACTGAAGAAATCTGCTGAATCTTTATCTATAGAAGAAGTGAAATCACGCCGAGGAGAATAATACATAATCCAAAAAAATTAAGACTATTTATCAGTCTATGGGTTTTAGATTGCTTTTTTAGCAATCTAAAACCCTGTCTAAACAAAAAATATGATAAGGGTAGGTGCTTATGAACGTAATCCATAGATTTCAGGAATTAAGGACAGATAGGAGATATTCCAGTTATTATGGGATTTTCTTATTACTCTTTCTTACTTTTATTTTCTGGTTAATATTTAGGATATTGTCACCAGAGAATTTTGGTAGTCTAAAAAACATGTCTTACTATTTTCAGTCTAGTATTATTTATTCAGTAGGAGCCTGTGGCTTTTATTTTATTGTCATTATGGGTCTCTTTGATTTTAGTATTGGCGCTAATGTTGTGCTTTCATCCATTGTAGGTGTTGTCCTATCTAAACACTTCGGCTATGCTGGATTGCTCATAGGATGTTTAGTTTGTGGTGCACTTATTGGTTTTATAAATGGTTTTTTGTATGTAAAACTCAAGATACCATCTATGATTGTTACTGTAGGCTTGATGCTTATCTATGAGAGTTTGGCCTATTTTGTTGCCCAGGGTCAAAAACAGACATTAGACCCTGCTTTGCGGGGATTTGCTAGAGCTCCTGGTAATATTATTTTAGCGTTAATTGTTTTCTTGCTTGCAAGTCTAATATTGAAATATACCAAGATTGGTACCTATTGCTATGCTATTGGAAGCAATGAACGAATGGCAGAAAATATGGGCATCAATGTTAATAGATATAAAATTCTTGGCTTTGTATTGTTACACTTTTTTGTAGGGGTTATGGCTATCCTTTCTGTTAGTTATGGCACTTCTATGACAGCAGTCACAGGCATGAGCTCAATGGCGCGTAACTTTACACCTTTGATGGGTTGTTTCTTTGGTATAGCCTTTAGGAAATATTGTTCACCAGTAATTGCCATTATTATAGGAGAAATGATCATTTCCATCATTTTCAACGGATTTGTTGCATTGGGTGCTCCAACCACTATCCAGAATGTAATAACTGGAGCTACGCTACTTATAATTGTTGCTTTCACCGCCAGAGCCCCTAGAGGAACTGTTGTTAAGTAGATTTCCTGTGATTGATAATGGAGCTATGTTGTAAAACACAGAACAAGGAGGAAGAACATGGCGGAAATAATATTGGAAGCCCAGAATGTCAGTAAAGCCTTTGGTATAACCCAAGCTGTAAATAAGGTTTCTTTAACCTTTAATAAGGGAGAAATTAGAGGCTTGATTGGAGAAAATGGTTCAGGCAAATCAACCTTTGTTTCCATGTTGTGCGGAATCTATCCCCTGGATGAGGGCAAATTTATTCTTGAAGGAAAGGAATTAAATATAAAAAATCAAGTGGAGGCCAATCTTAACGGAATATCCATAATAGTCCAGGAGATGGGTACTTTATCAGGTCTTACTGTGGCAGAAAACATATTTTTAGGGCATGAATATAGATTTGTTAAATATGGAATTAAGAATACTGCAGCCATGAATCGTGAAGCATCCAGGCTGCTCAATGAATATGGCTTTTATCACATCAAAGCAAATACTATGGTTGATCATTATACATTTGAAGATAGAAAGCTTATCGAGGTAGTTAAGGCTACTTATTTTAATCCTAAGATTCTTGTAATTGATGAAACAACAACAGCGCTGAGTCAGCATGGACGTGAAGAGCTTTACAAACATATGAAACGCCTTAAGGAAGCGGGTAGTACAGTCATATTTATATCTCATGATCTTACTGAAGTAATTGAACACTGCGATACCATTTCAGTACTGCGTGATGGAGAGTTAATAGATACGGTAAAAAGTAGTGAAGTCACTGAAGATGATTTAAAACTATTGATGGTTGGACGTGAGCTAGGCAGTAAATATTACCGGACTGATTATGGTCAACCCATATCAGATGAAGTAGTGCTGTCTGTAGAGAATGTATCAATTCCTGGACATGTAGAAAATGTCAGCTTTAAACTTCACAAGGGAGAGATCCTTGGTTTTGGTGGTCTTAGCGATTGCGGAATGCATGAGCTAGGCAAGGCCATTTTTGGCGCAGTTTACAATAGAGAAGGACAAGTAAAGTTGGCAGATGGCACTAACATTGATTCAATACCTACTGCAATTAAAAATAATATGGCCTATACTTCTAAAGATCGTGATAACGAATCATTAGTTTCCTCTGAAACTATCCGTAATAATATTTGCTTACCTTCTGTTGATGATTTGGCAGAGAAAGGGATGCTATGGAGTAAAAAATTAAAGCAATTTGCTGAGAAATTTGCCAACATGATGAGTGTAAGGATGGCAAATATTGATCAATTTGTATCAGAGTTATCTGGAGGTAATAAGCAAAAGGTAGTTCTTGCCCGTTGGCTTGGAAAGGATTCAGATATTATCATCTTGGATAGTCCAACTCGAGGAATAGATGTGAAGGTAAAGGCTGATATTTATTCATTGATGGATGATCTAAGACGTAAAGGGAAATCCATCATCATGATATCAGAGGAAATACAAGAGCTTTTGGGTATGAGCGATCGCATTATTATCATGAAGGACGGCAAAATTAGTGCAGAATTTATGAGGGATCCAGAGCTTAGTGAAGAGGATATTATAAAGACCATGATTTAATTAGGGGGTTAACTAAATGTTGGAACCAACCTTACAAGAAGACCTAAAACAAAAAGAGGACAAACATTCCTTCAGGAATTTTGTTAGCAGGTATAGCATTAATGCTTTATTACCACCTTTAGGGCTTTTTGCCATTATCGTTATTTTTTCCATACTGACAAATATGAGAATAGTGCAATCTCATAGCATCAATTTGATACTAAGCCAAGTTTATGTCTTGATGATTGCTTGTACAGGTGTGTTTATGGTAATGACTACTGGTGGAATTGATTTTTCTCAAGGATCTATTCTAGGTCTAGCCTCCATAGTAGTAAGCTATCTATCCTTTTATAGCATTCCATTGGCCATCTTAGCTGGTATCTTAGTAGGTGCATGTGTGGGGGCTATTAACGGTTTCTTCCATGTAAAATTTAGGATTCCATCTTTTATTGTAACTATTTGTACCATGTACCTGTTTAGAGGCTTTTGCGCCTACCTTACAACGGATTCGCCTGTAGCTGCAATAGTTAGCATAACTAAATATAACGTCACATGGCTAAAAGTTTTGCTGACAATTTTAGTGTTGGTAATCGCCTATATAGTGTTTAATTACACTAAATTTGGTATCACTTTAAAAGCTATTGGTGCTGGAGAGAAAGGAGCACTTTTTTCTGGTGTAAGAGTTGAGCTCATGAAATTTTTAGTGTTTGTAATTGCTGGAGCTGTTACTGGTTTTGCAGCCTTTTTAAATGTAATTAAAGTGGGATCCATTACTGCAACAGCAGGAAGTCAGCTGGAGACCCAGATTCTTATCGCTTTAGTGCTTGGAGGATTTCCCATATCTGGAGGAGCAAAAGTCCGCTTTTATAATATCGTTATTGGTACTCTAATTTATTGCATTCTTAACAATGGGCTAGTAATGCTTGGTTATGATACTGCTGTGCAACAGTTAATAAAGGGTATTATTTTTGTAATTGTTGTTGCCTTGACCATAGATAGAAGAACAGGGCAAGTTATCAAATAAAGGCCTTAATTATTATTCTTTATAAACTATATCTTTAGATTTTTACAAAATTTGTATTAAATGAAAAATAAGGAGTTGATAAGTTTGGTCAGAAAAGTAGTGGAGAAAAAGGTAACTATTGATCTGGTGGAAAATCCAATTCCAATTAAGTATGATGAAATTCCAGAATACACAAGGGAGGATTATGAGGAAAGGCTTAATAATGTATATAGATTCAGCCATGAGAGAGGTTATACTCACTTAATTATATATGGTGATAGAGAGCATTTTTCCAATGTTCATTATCTGACAGGTATAGATCCAAGATTTGAAGAGGTTCTTTTGATACTAGAAAAAGGTAAGACCCCAAAGTTTATATTAGGTAACGAATGCTATGCATATGCAAAGAAGATAGATTATGATATAGAACTCATTTTATATAATGCCTTTAGTCTCATGGGCCAACCAGATCATGATGGCCAAACCTTATTAGATATTTTTAAATACTGTGGAATTGATGAGAATTCAAAAATAGGATTGGTAGGCTGGAAGTATTACCACAATTCTAAGCACACACTAAAAAACAGCATTATAGATGTACCCAGCTACATTGTTGAAACCTTATGCCAAATTGTAAAAAGAGAAAATATAGATAATGCTACGGATATTTTTGTCCATAATGATTATGGGTTGAGAATTACCCTATCTGCTAAAGAGATTGTCCGCCATGAGCTAAACGGGACCAAGGCTTCCAGAAAGGTTTATAATGTAATAAAGAATCTAAAAGAAGGCATGACCGAGATAGAAGCATCTGAGTTTTTGAATCTTGATGGTGAACCTTTGTGTTTCCATGCAAATGTTAATTTTGGTGACATCCATACTTCCTATGGGATAGCTAGTCCAACTTATCATCAAAAATTAAAAATAGGTGACACTATCTGTGTAGGTATGGCCCATAGGGGAAGCACAGTTCATAAAGCAGGTGTATATATTAATAAACCAGAAGATTTGACCGAAGAGCAAAGAAAGATAAGAAAGGAATTTTTCCATACATATTTTGCTTCAATAGCTGCTTACTATGAGAACTTTAAGATTGGAAAAAGCTGTGGAGAGATATATGATATAGTTGATAGAGTATTAGGAGGAGGAGAGCCAGGAGGAATTGAAAAGTTTGGTATTGTTTTAAATCCGGGGCACCTAATCCACACTGATGAATGGCCCAATACCCCCTTCAATGAAGGCTCTAACACCCTAATCCGCTCAGGAATGGCGGTACAGTGTGATTATACAGGAATGCATCAAGATCCATATTTGGTAGTTCATGTTGAGGACGGATTTGTTGTTGCTGATGAAGAACTTCGTAATGAAATCAAAGAAATTTCTCCCTCCTGTTATGAGCGAATTAAGGCAAGGCAAAAATTCATGAGGGAAGTTCTTAACATTAACTTGCCCGAAGAGGTATTGCCCTTATCAGATCTTCCTGCGGTTTGCTTCCCATATATGGCTGATGTAAACACTATACTTTGTATGGAATAAATCTCTAGGCTTGACAAGGAAAATGCGGTTGACGGATTCCTAGCTAATAATATATAATAACATAACAAAATTAATAATAAAAAAGCTATGAAGAGAAAGAGTAGAAGTGCCCAGGCCTTAAAGAGAGTTCCCGGTTGGTGAGAGGGGCAAGGACCAGCACTTTGAATACATCTCGGAGCTGTACACTGAAAGATCTATGGATTATACTAGCCATGGATCCAGTAGGCTGTCACCGTCATCCGCACCCGTTATCGTGCTAAGGTATAAAAAGCCAAGGTTAAAGCCTTGTGCCGTTGTACCTGATGAGGTTGATGCTGCGAAGCATCAATAAATTGAGGTGGTAACACGGGATTTTACTCTCGTCCTCTGCTAGTTCAGAGGTCGAGAGTTTTTGTTTATAGAGAATTTTTTATTTATAGGAATTTTTGTTTTAATAAAGATTTAGGAGGAGGAGTAAAATGGTAGCTATTGAAGAACAGATTAAAATTATTTCTAAAGGAGCAGACGAAATAATAGATGTAGATGAGCTTAAAAATAAGCTTGCCAAAGCCCAAAAGGAAGGCAGGCCTCTAAGAGTAAAGTTGGGGTTGGATCCTACAGCTCCAGATATCCATTTGGGCCATGCTGTAGTGCTAAGAAAAATCAAGCAAATGCAGGATTTAGGGCATAAAGCCATAATCATCATTGGTGATTTTACCGCTATGATAGGAGACCCCACTGGCAGATCCAAGACAAGACCGCCCCTAAGCAGGGAACAAGTATTAGAAAATGCCCGTACCTATCAGGAGCAAATTTTTAAAATTATTGATAAGGAAAAGACAGAAGTTCGTTTCAATAGTGAATGGCTAGGAGAGCTAAAGTTTTCTGATGTCATTGAATTGGCGGGTAAGTACACTGTGGCTAGAATGCTGGAAAGGGAAGATTTCAAAAAGAGATTTGAAAACCAGCAGAGCATAGGCATCCATGAGTTCTTTTATCCCTTGATGCAAGGCTATGATTCAGTAGCAGTAGAAGCTGATATAGAGCTGGGAGGCACCGATCAAAGATTCAACCTTCTTATGGGAAGGACCATACAAAAAGACTATGGTCAAGAAAGCCAGGTTGCTTTGTTAATGCCTTTGCTGGAAGGGACCGACGGCGTGGAAAAGATGAGTAAAAGCCTAGGCAACTACATTGGCATATATGAAGAGCCAGATCAGATGTATGGCAAAGTTATGTCCATACCTGATGAGTTAATGATAAAGTATTATGAATTGGCTACCGATATTCATCCCGATGAAATAGAAAGGATAAAAACTTCTTTAGAAGATGGAAGCTATCATCCAAGGGATGCTAAGATGAGGCTAGCTAGAGAAATTACTACTTTATATCATGGTGAAGAAGCGGCAATAAAGGCTGAAGAGCAGTTTAAGGCAGTATTCCAAAAAGGAGGAGTGCCAGAAGATGTTCCAACCTTTAAAGTACCTGAAAATATAATATCTGATGAAGGCATAGATATGGCTAGGTTAATTGTTGAAGCAGGCATGGCACCCAGCACCAGCCAAGCCAGAAGACTAATAAGTCAAGGTGCTGTAAAGATAAACGGGGAAAAGATCAGTGATATAAAAATTTCCTCTTTAAAAGATGGGGATATTGTTCAGGTAGGCAAGAGAAATTTTGCAAAGATCCAGCTATAAGAGATTAAGGCATTAAATATCACAGGTAGCTTGTACGTACAAGTTGCCTGTGATATAATTATTATTGTAGAAATTATACAATTTATATTTAAGGGGGCTAATACATATGATTAACATTCCAAGTGTAAAATTGGGGATTGTAGCCGTAAGCAGGGACTGCTTCCCCATAGAGCTCAGTGAGAACAGAAGAAAGGCCGTTGTAAAAGCTTGTGCAGACAAGAATATTGACATCTTTGAAGTTCAGACAACGGTAGAAAACGAAAAGGACGTGCTCAAGGCATTAGAAGAATTAAAGGAAGCAGATGTAAATGCCTTAGTGCTTTATCTGGGCAACTTCGGCCCTGAAGGACCTGAAACTATGTTGATTCAAAAATTTGGAGGACCAGCCATGGTGGTTGCGGCAGCAGAGGAAACGCAAGATAATCTAATAGCTGGTCGTGGCGATGCTTATTGTGGAATGCTCAACGCTTCTTACAGCTTAGGACTAAGGAAGCTAAACCCATACATTCCTGAATATCCTGTAGGTACAGCTCAGGAAATAGCAGATATGATTATAGATTTTGAGGATATAGCAAGGGTTATTCTCGGTTTAAAGGGGCTAAAGGTATTCAGCTTCGGACCAAGACCTCAGGACTTCTTAGCATGTAATGCACCTATCAAGCCTCTTTTTGATCTAGGTGTTGAAATTATGGAAAACTCAGAGCTAGATCTATTTGAGGCCTTTAACAATCATGCCGATGATCCTAGAATTCCCGATGTGGTAAAGGAGATGGAAGAGGAATTAGGTGAGGGCAATGGATATCCTGGTATTTTGCCAAAGCTTGCCCAATTTGAGCTAACCCTTCTAGACTGGATGGAGGAAAATCTAGGAGCATCCCAGTACGCTGTCTTTGCCAATAAATGCTGGCCTGCTTTCCAAACACAGTTTGGATTTGTTCCCTGTTATGTAAATTCCAGACTAGCAGCAAGGGGAATACCTGTGGCCTGTGAAACTGACATATATGGTGCTGTGAGCGAATATATAATTACCTGTGCTACTAGGAAGCCAGCGACATTGTTGGATATAAACAATAGTGTTCCTAAGGATATGTACGATGAAAATAGGGAGTTATTTGGCGAGTATAAGCTGACCGACCTGTTTATGGGATTCCATTGCGGAAATACTCCCAAAGCATGTCTAAAGAACGCTGAGATGAAATACCAGCGTATTATGCATAGCCTATTGGAGCCTGATAAGGAGCCAAACATTACAAGAGGTACCCTAGAGGGCACCATAAAACCTGGAGAGATCACTCTATTTAGACTACAAAGTACTGCTGATACTACTTTAAGGAGCTATGTAGCCCAAGGAGAAGTTATTGATATAGATCCAAAATCCTTTGGAGGTATTGGTGTATTTGCTGTAAAGGAGATGGCAAGATTCTACCGTCATGTTCTTATAGCTAAGAGATACCCACATCATGCGGGCATAGCCTTTAAGCATGTTGGTAAGGTATTGTTTGCTGCTATGAAGATGCTTGGTGTAGAAGATGTTTCCTTCAATCAACCTGCCTCCATGCTGTACAAGGATGAGAACCCCTTTGGATAAGGGATTGGAGATGCAAAAGCCCAAATATCAGCTAGTAAAAGAATATATTATAGAAACCATTAAGCAAGAGGGGCTGGAACCTGGGGATAAAATTTGGTCTGAAAACCAGCTGGCCAAAAAATTTAAGGTCAGCAGGCATACTGTAAGACAGGCCATTGGGGAATTGGCCAATGAAGGATGGCTTTATAAAATCCATGGAAAGGGTACTTTTGTAGGGGATAGATTAGGGGAAAAATCTAATAAAATTAAGAGTATAGGGGTAATGACCACCTATCTTAATGATTATATATTCCCATCAATCATATTAGGTATTGATGAAGTCTTATCCAAGGCAGGGTATAATATGGTGCTGGGATGTACTGATAATCGCCATGATAAGGAAAGACTATGCCTTGAGAATTTTGTCAAAGCTGATGTCCAAGGCATTATTATAGAACCTACCAAAAGTGCCCTGCCAAACCCCAATTTAGATGTTTATAAACAGATAATTAATAAGGGTATCCCCATATTTTTTATCCATGGCTCTTATCAGGAGTTGGATTGTCCCTATGTGGTTGTAGATGATGTTGAAGCTGGCTATTTGGCAACTGACTACTTAATTAAATTAGGGCATAAAAATATTGGTGGTATATTTAAGATAGACGATATCCAAGGCCACTGCCGCTTTAAGGGATATCAGATGGCACTTGCTGATAGCAAAATAGAGGTAAAGGATTCAAATATTTTGTGGTTTGATACTGATGATAATAGGGATGAGTTTATAAAGCGTGATCATGAAAAATTTGAAGATCTTATAAAAAGTTGTTCGGCTATAGTATGCTATAATGATCAGATAGCATTAAAAGTTGTAAATACAATTAGAAATAAAGGACTTAGCATACCCGATGATATTTCCCTGGTTAGCTTCGATGATTCACAGCTGGCTGTTGTGTCCGATGTGAAGTTAACCACAGTTGCCCATCCTCAGCAAAAACTGGGTAGGATAGTAGCTGAAAGCTTGATAAATAAAATAAATGGCGGTAGGGGCAAAGATAAAATTAGGATGGAAGCGGAGCTTATAATAAGGGATAGTGCGAAAGAGCACAAATAAAAGGGGAGTTATAGGTATGGGTAAAAAGTATACTATTGGTGTGGATTTTGGTACTCAATCGGGGAGGGCTGTATTGGTAGAGGTAGGTACAGGAAAGGAAGTAGCAACAGCGGTTAAGAAGTATACTCATGGGGTTATGGATGAGTATTTACCTGATGGGATCACTCAATTAGAGCCTGACTGGGCATTACAACATCCTCAGGATTATTTAGAAGTGCTGGCCGAGACTATTCCTGAACTTCTTAAGGACTCAAATGTCAATGCAGAGGATGTCATAGGCATAGGTATTGACTTTACTGCCTGTACTGTACTACCTGTAGATGAAGAAGGAACTCCCTTATGTATGTATGATGAATACAAGTCCAATCCCCATGCCTATGTTAAGCTGTGGAAGCACCACGCTGCTCAAGAAGAGGCCAACAAAATAAATGAGATTGCTCTGGAAAGAGGAGAGGAGTTTTTAGATAGATACGGAGGCAAGATCTCCTCAGAATGGCTTTTTCCGAAAATATGGCAGGTACTAAATGAGGCGCCTGAAGTGTATGAAAGGGCTGCAAAGTTTATAGAGGCCACTGACTGGGTGGTTATGCAGCTAACAGGGCAGGAAAAGAGAAATAGCTGTGCTGTGGGCTATAAAGCTATGTGGCATAAACAAAAGGGTTATCCCAGTAATGAGTTTTTTAAAGCATTGGATCCTAGATTAGAAAACGTAGTAGATGAAAAACTAAGTAGAGATATATATCCTATTGGAAGCAAAGCTGGTGAGATTACTAAAAAGGCAGCCCAACTTACTGGTTTAAAGCCTGGCACTGCTGTAGCAGTAGGAAACGTAGATGCCCATGTATCCATGCCAGCAGTCGGTATTGTAGATCAAGGAAAAATGCTAATGATTATAGGTACTTCAACCTGTCATATGGTACTGGGCACTGAGGAAAAGCTGGTTCCTGGAATATGTGGAGTGGTAGAGGATGGAATTATTCCGGGTTTCTTTGGCTATGAGGCGGGTCAATGCTGTGTGGGAGATCACTTTGAGTGGTTTATAAATAACTGTGTACCCGAAAGTTACTATGATGAAGCTCGGGATAAGGGAATAAACATTCACGACCTATTAAGTCAAAAAGCTCAAGGGTTAGCAGTGGGTGAAAGCGGGCTTATTGCCCTTGACTGGTGGAACGGCAACCGTTCTGTGCTGGTGGATGCTGATTTAACAGGTATGATTATAGGTTGTACCCTGCTCACAAAACCGGAAGAAATATATAGAGCCCTTATTGAGGCCACAGCTTTCGGAACAAGGATGATTATAGATAACTTTGAGGAAAGGGGAGTTCCCATTAAGGAGCTGTATGCTGCAGGGGGTATAGCCCATAAAAATCCTTTCCTTATGCAGATATATTCCGATGTAACTAATAGAGAGATTAGAATATCAGCATCGTCCCAAACTCCGGCATTAGGTTCAGCCATGTTCGGAGCAGTAGCGGCAGGGAAGGAAAGAGGAGGTTACGACTCTATAGTTGATGCAGCTAGAGAAATGGCCAGGTTAAAGGATCTAGTATACAGACCTATCCCAGAGAATGTAAAAGTATATAATAAACTATATGCTGAGTATAAAATCTTACATGACTACTTTGGTAGGGGCACAAATAATGTAATGAAACGCCTAAAAGCTATCAAGAGGCAGGCAAGTAAAAAATAATATATGGGGAGTGATATAATGCTTAAAGATTTAAAGGAGCAAGTATGGAAGGCCAATATGGATCTTCCCAAATATGGACTTGTAACCTTTACATGGGGTAATGTCAGTGGTATTGATAGGGATAGAGGGCTTGTTGTAATTAAGCCTAGTGGGGTGCCCTATCCAGATTTAAAGCCAGAGCATATGGTGGTGCTTGATCTAGAAGGTAACAAGGTGGAAGGGGATTTAAAACCATCTTCTGATACCCCAACTCATTTGGTTCTGTATAATAATTTCAAGGAAATAGGCGGAGTGGTTCACACTCATTCATCTTGGGCTACTAGCTTTGCGCAGGCTGGAAGGGGAATTCCGGCACTTGGTACCACTCATGGGGATTATTTCTATGGAGAAATTCCTTGTACCAGAAAGATGACCAAAGAGGAAATAGAAGGGGATTATGAGAAGGAAACTGGCAATGTTATTGTAGAAACTTTTGCTAATATAAATCCCATGGAGGTCCCCGGAGTGCTGGTTAATATGCATGGTCCCTTCTCTTGGGGAAAGGATGCAGCTGATGCAGTACACAATGCTGTAGTATTAGAGGAAGTAGCAAAGATGGCGCTAAGAACTTATATGCTTAATCCCAATATAGGACCTATGGATCAAAATCTACTAGACAAGCATTTTTTGAGAAAACATGGCGCAAATGCCTATTACGGTCAATGAAAACTGTCTGATTTTTAAATTATCAAAAAATGGCTTGAATTAATATAAAAGTTGGTATATAATGTATTTAAGTGAATATTTTCGTTAGGTGAGGCTACTATACGGATATACGCCACTGTCCAGAAACGTCGAGAGACGCCAATGGGCCAACAGGCTTTATCGAATTAAGGTATAGCCTAATGTGGCTGGCCATAGGCCTAAGCCGTATAGAGTTAAAACTCAACGAGTGGAAGAAAGAATAGCTATTTATGGGTCTTTCGCTTGTTGAGAGACCCTTTTTTAATCTATAAAAAGGAAAGTTGGTGAAGATGGTGGATCCTGGGCCTTTACCTAGTTTATGTAATTTACAAAAAGTGAATAATAAGGACAGGGTCATGACCGTCAAAATATAAATGGCATGACCCTGTCAAGGAGGGTTGTGCCATGATGCAAGATTTTATCTTAGGACTAATACATCAAGGTAGGCTGGCTGAAGCTAGAACTTGGATTAGTCAGATGAATGTTGTAGACATTGCCTACTGGTTGGAGGAACTTGATGATGACAAGATTTTAGTTTTGTTTAGACTGCTTCCTAAAGATATGGCAGCGGAAGTGTTTTCTCATTTCTCCAAAGAGCAGCAGGAGTTTATCATTGAATCCATAGCAGATCGGGAGATAAAAAGCATTATTGATGAGCTCTTTTTGGATGATACTGTGGATTTGATTGAAGAGATGCCTGCCAATGTTGTCAAAAAAGTGCTTAGGAATACTAGCGAAGAGAGAAGAAAGCTTATAAATCAATTCCTAAAGTATCCCGATAATTCCGCAGGCAGTTTGATGACCATAGAGTTTGTGGATTTAAAAAAGGAAATGAGAGTAGATCAGGCCCTAGAAAGTATTAGGAAAAATGGGGTTGATAAGGAAACAATTAATATATGCTATGTAATTGACAGTAGTAGAAAACTAGAGGGCATCATTCCCATCAGGAAACTAATCCTTAGCGATCCATCTGAAATTCTCGAGGACATAATGGAGACCAACTTTGTATCTGTTCATACCCTTGATGATCAAGAGGAAGTAGCTAACATATTCAGAAAATATGATTTAATAGCTGTTCCTGTGGTGGATAATGAGAATCGTCTAGTGGGTATTATCACAGTTGATGATATTGTAGATATAATCGAAGAGGAAAACACTGAGGACTTCCACAAGATGGCAGCTATACAGCCATCTGATGAGGAATATTTAAAGACAAAGGTGACAGAGCTTGCTAAACACCGTGTGATTTGGCTTCTTATACTAATGATATCCGCTACCTTTACTGGTACCATCATACAAAGGTTTGAGGAAGTTTTGCAGTCGGTAGTAGCGCTTACCTATTTTATCCCTATGCTCATGGATACGGGAGGAAATGCTGGTTCCCAATCGGCCACTCTTATTATCCGGGGTTTGGCTCTAGAGGAAATCTCCTTGGCTGATATTTTTAAGGTGCTTTGGAAAGAGCTGAGGGTAAGCATTATAGTAGGAGTAATTTTGGCCATAATAAATTTTGCTAGAATCATTATTATGAGACAAGCATCTGCTACAATTGCCGCAACGGTGTCTGTGAGCATGCTGATCACCGTAATTTTAGCCAAAGTAATAGGCGGGTCCTTACCTATCCTAGCAAAGAAGCTGGGACTAGATCCTGCTATTATGGCAGGCCCCCTTATTACCACTATAGTAGATGCCTTGGTTCTACTGGCCTATTTTTCAATAGCATCATGGGTATTGGGCCTATAGGCTGTTGAAAGGATGATGGGAATGAGTCTAGCAAAATTAAAGTCTATGCTTGATGAAAGCCAGCGGGTAGTATTCTTTGGAGGTGCGGGCGTATCTACTGAAAGCGGGATTCCGGATTTTAGGAGTGAGGCGGGTTTGTTCAAAACCAGGGAAGGTCAATCCTATCCTCCTGAGCGTCTGCTAAACCATAGCTTTTTTATCCGATACCCCGATGAATTTTATAGGTTTTATAAGTCTAAGATGATCTATTTAGATGCCAAACCCAATAATGCCCATCTGGCTCTAGCAAAGTTGGAAGAACGGGGAAAACTTAAAGCTGTAATTACTCAAAATATCGATGGGCTACATCAGGCTGCAGGAAGCAAAAATGTATTGGAGCTGCATGGTTCCATATACAGGAACTACTGCATGGATTGTGAAGAGAGATATCCTCTAAGTGCAGTTATAAACAGTGAGGTGCTAGTTCCCATATGTAGCAGTTGTAATGGTATTATAAGACCTGATGTGGTGTTATATGAGGAGCCATTAGATGCAGATATAGTAGACAGGGCAATAGATTATATAAAAAATGCAGATATGTTGATTGTAGGCGGAAGCTCCTTGGAAGTTAATCCTGCGGCAAGCTTTATCAACCACTATGAAGGCGATAGATTAGTGCTCATAAATAAATCATCCACACCCTATGATGATAGGGCTAACCTAGTAATAAAAGACAGCATTGGCAAGGTTTTAGAGCGAGTGGTATCTTAAAGTATAGTATATAAACATAAACCGATGTTCTATTTGCTACAGTAGAATATCGGTTTATTTGTTTTATCTTTATTTTTTATTTGTTAAAGTATAGATCATTTAAACAAAAAGTAATAAAATTTTGCATTGACAAATACTCATAGGTCTAATAAGGTGGAAATGATTGTTATTTTTTTAATTTATATTTGTAAGGGTTGAAGCTATAGATGATCTAAGCTGTAGGCAAGAAAGGAAGGTAGGTATAGAGTGGATAAATATACCCTGACAATCTTATTGGATGGACAAGAGAAAAGGGTAGATTTTAAGCCGGGCAGCATTCTTATGGATATTTTACATCATAACAATATCTATGTAGAGGCCCCCTGCGGTGGCAAAGGTATATGCGGAAAATGTAAGGTTATGGTTTTGGCAGGCAAGGTATCGGATATTACTCCATTGGAGTCAAAATTTTTAACCCAAAGAGAAAAACAAGAAGGCTACCGTTTGGCTTGTATGACAAAAATACTGGGAGATGTAGAGCTAGCAGTTAAAGGACAGCCAAAGGGAGCACAGATAGTATCTACAGGACTGGTATATTCTGTGGATATTTTTCCTAGTATAACCAAGAAATATGTTGAACTGGATGTGCCTACAGTGGATGATCAAAGGGCTGATCTAAAGCGGTTGGCTCAAGCTATTGGTATGGAGAAGCCTGATATACATATTTCTATATTAAGAAAGCTGCCCCAAATACTTAGGGATTCAGAGTTTAAGATTACAATTGCCTATGATGGCAATAAAATATTAGACGTGGAAAAAGGGGACACCTCAAATAAAGTCTATGGAGTAGCTATAGATATAGGGACTACTACTGTTGTATGTTATTTAATGGATTTAACAACGGGTGAGCAAGTGGATATAATATCAGATCTAAATGCCCAAAGACCCTATGGGGGTGATGTTATTTCACGAATTGAGCATGCCATGCAAGGGACTGATGGGCTAAATAGGCTAAGAAAGGCTATTGTAAATCAAATTTCAGATTTGATAAATGAATTGGCCAAGAAGAATGATATTTCTATAGATCATATCTACAATATTGTAATAGCTGGGAATACCATTATGGAACATCTTTTGTTAGGAATAGATCCTCGGCATATTGCAGCGGCACCCTTCACCCCTGCTGTTACCCAAGCACAGATATATGATGCCCATGATTTAGGGCTAAAGTTAGGTACTGCTGCTAGGGTATTCTTGTTACCTCACATCTCGGCTTATGTGGGAGCTGATGTGGTGGCAGGAATTTTGGCTTCCGGCATGGATAAAAGTCAAGAGCTAAGCCTTATTATAGATATTGGAACTAATGGGGAAATAGTACTTGGCAACAGGGATAGAATAGTATGCTGTTCCACTGCGGCTGGTCCTGCCTTTGAGGGAGCTAATATCCGTCATGGAATGGGAGGAGTTAGTGGTGCAATTAACAGCATTATGCTGGAAAATGATGGTCTAAAGTATACTACTATTGATAATAAACCACCCTTAGGAATATGTGGCTCTGGAATTGTGGATGCATTGGCAGTATTATTAGATGCAGGCATAGTAGATGGCACAGGCAGGCTGCTCAATAGAGATGAAATTGAATCGGACATTGGTTTAAAATTGGCTGATAGGCTGACGGAAATTGATGGTCTACCTGCTTTTATCATTGCTGACTCTAAATCCAGCGGCACTGGTGAGCCCATAGTGATAACCCAAAAGGATATAAGGGAGATTCAGTTGGCAAAGGCAGCTATTGCTGCGGGAATCAAGGTGCTTATCAAAAAAATGAACAAAGAAACAGATGAAATAGCTAATCTCTATTTAGCAGGTGGTTTTGGTAACTATATTGATAAGCGAAGCGCCTCAAGGATAGGGTTAATACCTGCAGAGTTACAGCATCGAATTATAGCTATGGGCAATAGTGCAGGTACTGGAGCAATCCTATCTTTATTATCTTGGGAACAGTATAAAAGGGCTAATGTTATTAAAGAAATGGCAGAATATGTTGAGCTATCTTCTACTTTAGAATTTCAAAATGAATATGTAGATAGCATGTATTTTGAAGTATAGTCTTTATAAGGCTAAAAATACTTGGTTGCCCTCAAAAAATTCAGTGATATCATAAAGTTGCATTCTATAAATGGTTTATTTACTAATTCTATATAGTTGAATATAATAGATTTATCCAAACTTCAAAGAGAGTGATATCATGACTGTCTCAAATGATGCAGTAGAAAAAAAGTGAAACATCAGGGCTGGTACATTGGACATCCCCTATATCCAGCAAAGGCAGGTTAGAGGATATTTGCTATGTGGCCCGGTCTTGATGGTGGAGCCTGATGATTTTCTTATAGGAGATCTCCTCAGAAAAATAATATTGACGGGGGAATATTTAGATAAGCTAAAAAAATTTAGATTCTATACCTGTAATTGATTCCCATAAGGTTACTAGCTTACCATATTCCAATATATTCATAGTATAAAGAGCATAGCTGGGCACGAAAGAAAAATATCCCAGTATCCTTTTGAATATGGAGTGTAATTTCAATACATATGTGAACAGAGTTAGAGTAGAGCGTAGCAAACAATTACTACTAAACGAGAATATAAATCTTGTACATGTTTCTAATTTGGTAGGCTATGAAGATCAAAGTTACTTTTCAAAAGTATTTAAGAAAATAGTGGGAGTGCCCCCTGGCAGCTATAGGGAAAGTAGGGGAAATTATAAATTAAAGGAGGCAGAAAAATGAGTCTATTAAATGATATTTCTACATTTTTACAACAGGGAAGAGCAAAAAATGTAAAAGAATCAGTGCAAAAGGCTTTAGATGAAGGCATGGATCCTAAAACCATTCTAAACCATGGTTTGTTGGCTGGTATGTCTATTATAGGCGAGAAATTTAAAAATAATGAGGTATATGTACCTGAAGTACTAATTGCTGCTAGGGCTATGTACGCAGGAATGGAAGTATTAAAGCCTGTACTAACTGAGACTGGAGTAGAATCCAAGGGCAAAGTGATACTTGGTACCGTAAAAGGGGACCTTCATGATATAGGAAAAAACTTAGTAAAGATGATGATGGAAGGACAAGGTCTAGAGGTGATAGATTTAGGTACAGACGTACCAGCTGAGAAGTTTGTAGAAGCAGCTAAAGAACATAATGCTCAGATAATTGCATGCTCAGCCCTACTTACTACTACCATGACTGAAATGCAGAATGTAGTGGAGGCTGCAAAGAAGGCAGGAATTAGAGATCAGGTTACCATAATGGTTGGTGGCGCTCCAGTTACTGAGAATTTCTGCAAGAGCATTGGTGCAGATATTTATAGACCAGACGCTGCATCCGCTGCAGAAGCAGCAGCAAAAATTTGCCAAGGTACTTAAATAGGTAAAATTTATACAAAAGGGATAGTGTAAAATTACTATCTCTTTTTTGTGTTTTGGATTGCTAAGGGGAACCTTACTTGAAAAGTTTACTGATAACAAATCACTAATCTAGCAGTGGAAGCTGAATTGGTATGGATATAATAGCAGAAAGAATATAAAAAGGAGGATCTAAGGAAATAAAATTGAATATATTATTGACCTTGGTTACATATATTACAATCTATTATAAAAAGAGTTAGAATTCATAAACTGCAGAGCATATAAAGAGTGGGCAGGAGGATAGTATGGAGTACTTAAGTGGTGTGGTGGAAAGGATTACATACTTTAATGAGGAAACTGGCTACGCTGTTATAAAGCTAAAGAGCAAAGGATATCATGATTTGATAACTGTTGTGGGCAATGTGGCAGCTGTACATGTAGGTGCAATAGTTGCTTTAAGAGGAGAGTGGAAGGTAGACAGTAGATACGGCAAACAATTTGTTGCCAGCAGCTATGAAGAAAGACTACCCGCTACCGTAGCAGGTATTGAGAAGTATTTGGGTAGTGGCCTTATAAAGGGAATTGGACCAGTCACTGCTAAAAGAATAGTAAAAGTTTTTGGTAAAGATACCATCAATATAATTGAAGAAGAGCCTGAAAGATTAGTAGAAGTGCCAGGCATTGGTCCTAAGAGAATTGAGATGATAAAAAAAGCATGGCAGGATCAGAAGGAAGTAAAGAATATTATGTTATTTCTCCAGTCTCATGGTGTTTCCACATCTCACGGTGCAAAGATTTACAAGACCTATGGCAATGAAAGCCTGGATATAGTTAGAGAAAACCCGTATCGGCTAGCTGATGATATATGGGGTATTGGTTTTAAAACAGCTGATAAAATAGCCCAGAAGTTAGGGTTTGATCCTAATTGTATGGAGAGGTGCCGTGCTGGTATCCTCTATATATTAAATCAGCTGTCCAACCAAGGCCATTGTTTTGCAACTCTAGATCAATTGATAGATGAAACAATGAAGACACTAGATTTAGAAAGGGAAAAAATAGAGCAGTGCATTGATGGGATGGTGGAGAATGGCTCGTTGATTCGGGATGAAGATGCCATATATTTACCCCCTTTTTATCATAGTGAATTAGGAGTAGCCAGAAGAATAAAAGAGATTATATCTACACCTGCGCCATGGAAAGTAAAAGACTTGGATCATATTATTGATAGACTTGAAGAGCAAAACAATATCAAATATGATGAAACTCAGCGAGAGGCTATAAAGAAGGCAGTATCTTCAAAATTTATGGTACTGACGGGAGGACCAGGTACAGGCAAAACCTTTACTATTCAAGGAATTATTAGAGTATTTGAGAACATAGGTGCTAGGATTTATTTAGCGGCTCCAACAGGCAGGGCCGCCAAAAGGATGAGTGAAACTACTGGCAGGGAAGCAAAGACTATTCACAGAATGCTGGAGTATAAACCTCCTCAAGGCTATATGAGAAATATAGAAAACAATCCCTTAGAATGCCATGTCCTTATTATAGATGAAAGCTCTATGGTGGACATAGTTCTTATGTATAACCTATTAAAAGCTGTTAAAAATGAAACTACTGTCATATTAGTAGGGGATGTGGATCAGCTGCCTTCGGTGGGTGCAGGAAATGTATTAGGGGACATTATAGATTCGGGACAGGTAGAAGTGGTAAAGCTTACTAAAATCTTTAGACAGGCCCAGCATAGTACCATTATTACCAATGCCCATAGGGTGAACCGGGGTATTTTTCCAATATTGAGAGGTAAAAAGAATCGGGATTTTTTCTTTATAAAAAGGGAAGATCCGGAGGAAATCGTCAATCAAATTCGGGAGCTATGTGTAAAGAGACTGCCTAATTATTATAAAGTAGACCCAATAGATGATATACAGGTGCTATGCCCTATGCAGAGGGGCATTACTGGGGCTGCCAATATGAATCGTGTGTTACAGGAAGCCCTAAATAAGGAAAGCCGCTATATCAAATATGGAGGTAGCATTTATAAAGTAGGGGATAAGGTAATGCAGATTCGCAATAACTACGATAAAAATACTTTTAATGGGGATATTGGCAGAATTGCTAATATAGATCTGGAAGAAAAAAGAGTTGATATTGACTTTGATGGAAGTATAGTCAGCTATGACAGCAGTGAGTTAGATGAGATAATGTTAGCTTATGCTATAACTGTTCATAAAAGCCAGGGAAGCGAATACAAGATAGTGATTGCTCCCTTTACTACCCAGCATTTTATGATGCTGCAGCGAAATCTCCTCTATACCTGTATAACCCGTGCAAAAAATGTTTGTATTTTAGTAGGTACCGAGAAAGCAGTAGCCATAGCAGTAGGCAATAACAAGATAGTCAAGCGCAATACCATGCTGGATAAAAGATTAAAAGACCCCTCAACTTTCTTGTGATGAGGGGCAGCCATGGGATTTAAGTATTATCGGATAGATTTGTTTCTTTGTTTAAATGTACACCTTGGACATAGATATTTACTTCGTCTACAGTGAGGCCAGTCATGTTTTCCACAGCCTCAATAACGCTAGAACGAATATTGGCGGCTACATCTGGGATTTTTACCCCATATTCCACTACAATACTGATTCCAATTTTGGCCACATCGTCAACCAGTTCCACCTTTACACCCTTTTTTGAACTTTTCATGCCTAGAGTTGAGGTAATATCATCCATAAAACCGCTGGACATGGAAGCAACCCCAGGAATCTCAGAAGCTGCCAACCCTGCAATTATTGCTACTACTTCATTGGCTATTATAGTTTTACCATACTCATTATTTTGCATTGTGCTATCTACTGCCATTTGCAACACCTCTCTTTTTTATAAAGCAAAGTCTGTAGTTTAATTATACACTAAAATTGGGACTGTT
>CALKWV010000102.1 GCA_938003915.1 uncultured Bacillota bacterium
CATATTCTAAGGGTAAAGGTTAAGGATGTCCATAGGGCTGGTTCTTGGTTCAGACGTTATAGTTACTGGGCTGTTTTTTTGTGTCGAATGGTTCCTTTAATTCGTAGTTTAATATCTATCCCTGCTGGTATATCTAAAATGAAATTTAGTTTATTTATATTATATACAACAGCAGGCACGTTAATATGGAATACATTGCTGGTTTGCGCCGGAGCACTCCTAGGAAACTCATGGGACAAAGTGCTAAAATTTATGGACATTTATTCTAAAATTATATATATAATTCTTGGGCTTATTGGGGTTGGTATTATTATCCTATTCATTCGAAAAGGACAAAAGCCTTCACCAAAAGTAGAAGACTAATTACTAAAAAATAATATCTAAGGCTGAAGGAATAAAGAAATTATGATTGGTATACTTATTGAGTGAAGCGAATTGTATAAAGCCATAAAACGGGGGAGTTTTTAGAATGAGAAGTTATAATAAACTCATATTGTGGATGTTAGTAATATTAGTAGTCATAAATATTACTGCTTGTAATTCTGTAGTTAAGTATCAAAACAGTATATTTCATGATAAAAGTAAGATAGTAAGAGAGGGAGATAGCTATACATATAAGTCTAAGATTGGTAATGGCAGAGGGGATGAATATGATATAAAATTTACTTCCTTTTCGGGAATGGAGACTATATATATGATAGAAAGTGGTGGAGAAAATGATGTGATAGTTGATTTTAAAGCTATTGTTAAAGATGGTGAATTTAAGGTAGTATTAATAACCCCGGATGATGAGATTATTAACATTGTGAATGGAACAGATGAAGGTAGCAAAACAATTAAAATTAAAGAAGGAGTTAACCGCATTAAGCTTGTTGGTAAAAAAGCTAAAGGGGATATAAGCATTAAGATCCATGCTGAAGATGGTGTAAAAATTAAAAAGATTGATTAAATGTGTTAGGAGAAAAATAAGCAGTGTTTACGGGTATATAGCCCCCCACAGTTTATAGAAGAGTGAAATAGAAGAGAAACAGCGTATAAAAAAAGTATGGATAATTCAGGTTTTTATTTTCATTATTTAGGATATGAAATTATAAAGGTTTCTTTCATGCTTTTAGGATTTTAGGATTTTTTCCAACAAGCCAACTAAATCTTGAGGATATTTTTCTGGTTTATCTCTTAATTCTTTTATGGCAACCTCCATATTCTGTGGTTTGCTCTGAGGATGGAAGGCTGTAATTGAATCAGCAACATCGGCAATTATTACAATTTTAGCTTTTGATGATATTTCACGATCTTTTAGTCCATTTGGGTATCCACTTCCGTCAAGTCGTTCATGGTGTTGGAGGACAATATCTGTATATTTTTCTGGAAACTCAAAGCCTTCAAGAGAACTTACACCTAATTCGCAATGCTGTATTATAAAAGACATTTCTATATCAAATAAAGGTTCTTTTTTCTCCAATATTGATTTTGGTACTAATAATTTTCCTATATCATGTAGTAGTGCAGCTAGTCCCATATTAAAAAGTTCTTCATCACTGTAGCCCAGTTCTATAGCTATCATCAAGGAAATCATAGCCACATCGATAGAATGGGTATAAAGCCAGTCCAAGTAATTGCCCAAAGTGTTAATGTGAATCCACCAAGGGCTAGTTTTAGATTCAAAGATGATAGTACTTAGTATTTTACTTGACTGTTCTAGATGAAAACTACTATAAACATTCTTCCTTGCTCTGAAGGTTTTAATAGTAGTATCAATAATATTATTTTGTTGGCTGTCTTGGTTTTTATTTAGTCTGCTATTAGAAATAATTAGATTTTCAAGTTCAAAGTTTCCATACCTTTGAAGTTTGGCAATAACCTTTTTGGACAATTTTTTACCTTTACGGACTAATAGTATCCCGTCTTCACTGTAAATGTCTTCCGCTGCATAATATTCGACCA
Source organism: uncultured Bacillota bacterium (assembly GCA_938003915.1). Lineage (GTDB taxonomy): Bacteria > Bacillota > Clostridia > Caldicoprobacterales > UBA3941 > JAAYGY01. The sequence goes on from CALKWV010000102.1 coordinate 1,945, forward strand.
TTAAATTCCCCCTTTTTAAGGCATTGCTTACCCCTTTCTGTTGGTAATCAATTATATAAAATAATCTGAATTATCCATATGCATTATTTAGTAATAGGACATATTATGTATACTAAGAGTCTACAATGATATTCTACAAGAAACAGCAATAATTGACAAGAGTTATGAAAAAATTCAATAAATTACATAAGATATTGATAGGTTAACAATATATGCCATTGACACAATATTGATTTTCTGTATCCTTATATTTTTCTTTGATGATGTCAAGCTTATTTTTTATTACAGGATTGTTATTTCCCAATCAACTGGCTACTTGGCTAGGGGCAAACAGGGTTACCCATGAAATGACAAAAACCTATTTACAAGTAATTTTATGCTTCTCCCCAATGTTTTTGTTAAATAATCTAATGATTTGTTTTGTACGTAACGATGGTAATCCTGGACTGTCCATGCTAGCCATGTTGCTAGGTAGTTTTTCAAATATTATCTTAGATTATGTATTTATTTTTATATTTAATATGGGAATGTTTGGCGCAGCTTCTGCTACAGGTATTGTGCCGCTGGTTAGCTTGATGGTTTTGTCAGCGCATATAATTAAAAATAAAAACCCCTTTAAGATAGAAAAAAGTAAGACCGGTGTTACATATGTAATTACTGGTGTTATGCACCTGGTAGTTCAACTGTTGCTGAGGCACCGGCAAGAAGATTTATCACATCCTGATAAGTCTGTTTGGAAACGAGATACATAGTATCCCGTTTTTTATAAAGAAGCAATAAACTAGTCCAGCACAACAAGGAAAATATGGAGGAAGCCAAAACCACTATTTTAAATGCAGGCATGAGTATAGCCATGGCATTTATGCTCAAATACTTTATTGAGTCTGTAGAAAAGTTAAGTGCTGAACTTCTAAGACGTGGGCTTACTATTACAGCAATTTATATGCTAACCTATGCAATTATTGCAGTACATATGCGGAAATACAAGAATCGTTATCTAAGAAAAGGTCTGTCTCAATATAAAGACTGTGTTTTTTCAAAGGTGTTAAATAAATCTATTGCAGAATTTAGGGGCGGCTCTTCTTCACGCTTAATTTCTGCTTTTTCTAATGACCTTAATTCAATAGAAACCCACTATCTTTTAGGAACATTGGATCTTATTTGGATGGGGCTTACCTTTGCGGCAGCGGCCAATGTCTCCCTGGCAGAAGCTATGTAGCATTATTCTTCCCCCTGCAACTACGAACAATATCATATATAACAACATATAATGTTGTATATATCTTAAAAAGGAATAAATGAAATCTAGATATATAGATAGGATTTTAAAGTAGTTGTTAGCCGACGAAAGGGGGGAAGATTATATGTCATATAAAATAGCCGTGGACAATGGGCATGGGCTTAATACTCCAGGCAAAAGAACCCCGGTTATGCCTGATGGAAGAGTTATTAGGGAATGGGAATTTAACTATCCCACTGCTAAGAAGTTAGGAGAGGTACTAAAGCGATGTGGCTTAGATGTTGTATTTGTAAGCGATACGGAGAAGGATACGGAGCTATCGACACGAGTTCAAAGGGCTAACAATGCTAAGGCAGATTTATTTGTATCTATACACTATAATGCTTATAAGGGAGTATGGGGCACACATGGGGGTATAGAGACATTTCATTATCCGGGATCAACTAAAGGGAAAAGGCTGGCGGAGCTTGTGCAAAAGGAGTTGGTCAAAGCTACCGGTTTGAGAAATAGGGGAGTGAAATATAAAAACTTCTATGTTCTTAGAAGAACCCTGATGCCTGCTATTTTGTGTGAATGCGGATTTATGGACAATCTAGAAGAAGCCAGATTAATGCTAGATGAGAATTATCAGCAAAAGGTGGCAGAAGCTATTGGTAAAGGAATATGTAATTATTTGGGTATTAAATATGTACCAGTAGATAGTCAGCCCAAGGTATTATACAAGGTTCAGGTAGGTGCTTTTGCTAAAAGGGAGAATGCTGAAAGATTGGTCAAAGAACTAAAGGAAAAAGGCTATAATCCTTTTATTATAAGGGAAGAAAGATAACAAAAAATAGCTGGAGTCGGCTTAACGGCTCTAGTTTTTTTATTATTGTCCGTATAAAACTGCAGTATCTGACAAACATGTCAAAATGTTGTTACATCTTATAGAAAAAATGTTATAAATATAGGGAAAACCTATAAGGAGAGAAATCTATGTTGGGAAGGAGACAAAATTTCAAAGATTATAGTCCCTTTATAACAGCACTGCAGATATCTCTGGCCTATATAATTGTAGGAATATCTTGGATATTCTTATCCGATAAAATTCTTTACGGTATAGGCTTGAGTAAATCCCTAATATCAAGGTTAAGTGTCGCCAAGGGATGGGTATACGTACTGGTAACTGGCATTCTTCTGTTCCTATATATACTGAGAGTTCTTAGTAGAATACATGAAGCAGATCAAGCCTTGCTAAGAAACCATGAAGAACTTATTTCAAAAGATAAAGAATTACAGGAAAAAGTAAAAAAACTTACTGAAAGTGAAGAAAGATTGAAGATATTGGCCTATAGGGATATATTAACCAGCCTACCAAATAGAATCTCCTTTTTTGATACAGTAACAGATCATATACTTAGGTTTCCAGATAAGAAAAAAGCATTAATATTTTTTGATATAGATAATTTCAAATATATAAACGATACTTTAGGGCATCTGGTAGGGGATCAGTTAATTATAGCTATTGGTGAAAGATTAAGCAAATTTGTGGATACTAATAAGTCAGTCTATAGAATTAGTGGTGATGAGTTTGTTGTATTTATTCATGAATATGAAGATGAAAAAGAGGTTGAAAACTTTACCCAGCAGCTTATTAAATCCATTAGAGAACCTTATGGTTTTCCCAACATTACATTAAACATTTCCATAAGTGCAGGTATTGCCTTATATCCATTACATGGGATAGACATAGATACCCTGTTTAAAGGTGCAGATATGGCCATGTTTGATGCCAAGTCAAAGGATAGGGGAGGATATTCTTTCTATAATGAGTGTATGGAAGAAGATCTTAAGGAAAGAATGATAATGAGCAATGAGCTTCAGGGAGCCCTGGCCAGGAATGAGTTTCAGTTGTACTACCAACCTCAGCTAAACTTAAAAACAGGGCAAATATGTAAATTTGAAGCCTTACTTAGATGGCATAACCAGAAGTTAGGAAGTGTTTCTCCCACAAAATTTATAGAAGTTGCTGAGGCAACACATTTAATTAATTCTATAGGTGATTGGGTGTTAGATGAGGCGTGTAGATTTCTTAGAGAACTGCATAATCGAGGGTATTCTCATATTAGCATTTCTATAAATGTCTCTGTCATTCAATTAATGCAGATAGATTTTGTGGACAAAGTTATAGACACTCTTAAACGCTATGATCTAGATCCTAAATACCTTGAGTTGGAAGTTACGGAATCAGTTTTAATAGAATCCTATGAAAAAATATGGGAGAAATTATCACTTTTAAAATCAAAAGGTATATCAATTGCCCTAGATGATTTTGGTTCAGGTTATTCTTCCTTAAACTACATAATAAAAATGCCAATAAACACTCTAAAGATTGATAAGAGTTTTATCCATTCTATCAGTCAAAATGTTCAGGGGCAAACCCTTACCAAGATGATAATAATGCTAGGAAAGAAATTAGGCTTATCAGTGATAGCGGAAGGAGTAGAAACAAAAGAACAGGCTGAATATCTAAAAAGATTCCAGTGTAATATGGTTCAGGGATATTACTATAGCAAACCAGTCCCCCGACAGGAAGTGTTTAGCTTATTAGATGGAAAAAATTGATCTATAAATTTTATTAGGAAGAATATTATAGAAGCAATGCAATTATTTAACAGGCTTATTGGAGCAAAATATGGAGCCATTTGCTATAGCTTAATCACAAAAAATAGTGTAGGAGTGATTTTGTATGAAATTAGAACTTACAACACCTGCCTTGCTCTTTACTGCTATATCCCTGCTCATATCTGCTTATACAAGCAGATTTTTGACTCTGGCACAGCTCCTTAGGCAGCTAGATGCTGTATATAGAAAAAGACCAGAGGATAGAATATTAGAGCAGATGAAGAATTTAAGCCGCAGAATTCAGCTTATAAGATGGATGCAGATAATGGGGGTTCTTAGCTTTATTTTATGCGTATTATCTATGTTCTTATTATTTTTAAATCGGCAGCTAGGAGGGCAGATAAGTTTTGCTATCAGCCTAATATCCCTTATGATATCCCTCATAATCCTAATTTACGAAGTACAGATATCGGTAAGTGCATTGGCTTATCAGATAAAGGATCATGAACACGAGGAATTAAAGCTATAGCTGCAAATTCTGCTAATTAGAAGGCTTTTTTATATACTCCATGAAATTTTCCCTAAAATAGAGAGAGTTTATATCTGCCCGAATGTGATTATACACTAAATCATCTATTTTATCCTTCTGCCCAAGGACTATACAATCCAGAATCTCCTGATGTTCTTGCAACAGTTTTTTTAACTTGTCCTCTTTGAAAGCATGAAGTTTACGATAGCGCATATAATGTACATTAAACTGCTGAATTAAATCCCATAAGAAATTTCTGCCGGCTAGCTCAAAGAGGGTTTTGTGAAAGGCATCATCGAGAACCATAAATCTGTCTAGTTTATCTTGGTTTTTTTCGCTACTTTCAATACAATCTTTTTGCTTTGCAAGAATATCCCTCAATTTATGTAAACCATTAATGGGAATATTGGGGGATAAATCCTTTATAATCTCTTTTTCTAAAATACTTCTAAGGTAGGTGATTTGCTCTACGGACTCTAAATCAATATAGGAAACAATATTACCCTTTTTTGGGTAGATATCTATATATCCCTGAAGGGCCAAACCTTTCAAAATATCTCTAACAGGAGTTCTTGATAAATTAAATTTTTCTGCCAGGGCTGTTTCGCTAATAATAGTACCGGGTTTTAGTTCCAAAGAGAGAATAGCTTTTTTCAATTTTTCCATGATATCTTTCTTTTTATTGGTCATATTACTCAACTTCCTATCTTTACTTAAAAACTGGTATACATAATACTAGTATACATGAATAATAAATATTGTAAAGAGAAAAATTAGAAAGAAAGAATTGATATATATTTAACGATAGATATTCGTTGACAAACAAAGTTTTTGAATGTATCATAAAACCATAACTTGTATACAAGTGAATTTATAATGTTGATTATAAAAAAGGAGGGGCTTGGCATGAAAATGGCGTGGCGCTGGTATGGAGAGGGAAATGATTCAATTACCCTTGATCATATCCGTCAAATACCAGGAGTAGAAGTAATAGTTTGGTCTTTGCATGACAAGGTAGCTGGCGAAGAATGGGAAATGGAAAGAATCCAAGAGGTTGTAGAACAAATTGAGAGTAAAGGTTTCAAAGCAGATGTTGTAGAGAGCGTAAATGTACATGATGACATAAAGATTGGACGTCCCACAAGGGATAAGTATATTGACATATATATCGATACCATCATAAAGCTTTCAAAGGTGGGCGTAAAAGTAATATGTTATAATTTCATGCCAGTGTTTGACTGGACACGAACGGACCTATACAAAGAATTACCTGATGGTTCCACTGCCTTATTCTACGAAAAGGATGCAATTATTGATGATCCCAAAGAAATGGCAGCAAAGATACTAGACGGTGCCGGAGATTTTACTATGCCTGGATGGGAACCTGAGCGTTTGGCAAAACTAGATGAGCTATTTAAAGCCTATGAAGGAGTAACCGAGGAAAAGCTTTTTGAAAACCTAAAATACTTCCTTGAACGAATAATACCGGTCTGTGAAGAGTATGATGTGAAAATGGCTATACATCCAGACGATCCTCCATGGCCAATTTTTGGATTACCCCGAATTATCCGCAGCAGGGATCATATAAAAAGATTTTTAGAATTAGTTGATAGCCCATACAATGGATTAACTTTGTGTACAGGATCTCTAGGAGCAAATAAACTCAATGATATTCCCGCTATGATCAGAGAGTTCCATGATCGCATACATTTTGCTCATATTCGCAATGTTAAGGTATTTGAAAATGGAGATTTCATCGAAGTTTCCCACCGAGGAAAAGATGGAGATGTAGATGTGTATGAGGTACTAAAGGCATATCACGATAATGATTTTAAAGGGTATATCAGACCTGACCACGGTAGGCATTTATGGGGAGAAGAAAAATATTGCAGACCAGGATATGGTCTATATGATCGTGCTATGGGTGTTATGTACATGCTAGGTATTTGGGACAGTCTTGATAAAAGAAGAGAGGGAAGATAATCATGGTATTAAGTAAAAGTACCATTAAGAATAGGGAAGCTTGGGAAGCTATAGGTGTAAAACTGCCTAAGTTTGATATAGATGAGATTAGCAAAAATACAAAGGAAAGACCTCAATGGGTTCATTTTGGAGCTGGCAACATATTTAGAGGCTTTGTGGCCAAAGCTCACCAGACGCTTTTAGACAGTAAAAAGGTTGATACTGGTATAGTCGCTGTAGAATCCTTTGATTTTGAAATAATAGATAAGGTCTATAAGCCCTATGATAATCTAACCCTACTAGTATTAATGAATGCCAATGGAGACTTTGATAAAACTGTTATAGCTAGCATTACTGAGGCTATTACTGCTGATAAAAATAGAACTGAGGATTATGATAGACTAGTTGAAATTTTTGAAAGCTCCAGTTTGCAAATGGTTAGCTTTACTATTACAGAAAAGGGTTATGCTTTAACTGATGCTGATGGAGACTATATTGAAATAGTGAAAAAGGATATTGAAAATGGGCCTGAGCATCCTCTTCATACCATGAGTCTTGTTACTGCTTTGGCCTACCGCAGATATAAAAAAGGAAAGTATCCCGTGACTTTTGTCAGTATGGACAACTGTTCCAACAACGGCGATAGGATAAAAGAAGCCCTCCTGACCATTGCAAAGGAATGGCTTAAGAGAGGTTTTGTAGATGAAGGTTTTGTCACCTATTTACAAGATGAAGAGAAGACAGCTTATCCCCTATCCATGATTGATAAGATTACCCCAAGACCTTCTGAAACTGTTAAAGAGGCTTTGGAACAAGAGGGTATTGAAAATATGGACATAATTGTTACTGCCAAAAATTCTTATATGGCTCCTTTTGTTAACGCCGAAGTTAGTGAGTACCTGGTAATTGAAGATAAGTTTACCAATGGCAGGCCCCCTTTAGAAGAAGCGGGCATTATATTTACTGATCGTGAAACTGTGAATAAGGTAGAGACTATGAAGGTGACAACCTGCTTGAATCCTCTTCATACAGCCTTGGCGGTAACTGGATGTCTTCTAGGCTATAATTTGATAGCCGATGAGATGAAGGATCCTCTTTTAAGAAGGTTGGTTGAAAAGATTGGATATGATGAGGGGTTAAAGGTAGTAGTAGATCCTAAGATCATTAATCCTAAAGAATTTTTAGATGAAGTAGTCAATGAACGGTTCTCCAATCCCTTTATCCCTGATTCCCCACAGCGAATTGCTACAGATACATCTCAAAAAGTAGGCATTCGCTTTGGGGAGACCATTAAATCCTATGTAAGAAGGGAAGATTTGGATCCGGCTGATTTAGTGGGTATTCCTCTAGCCATTGCAGCCTGGTGTCGCTATCTTTTGGGTATAGATGACAACGGTAATAAATTTACTATTAGCCCGGATCCTTTAGCTGATACTTTGCAAGGTATTCTAGAGGGAGTCTCCTTGGGAGATACCACATCCAACGTTAAGGGTATTTTATCCAATAAAACTATATTTGGCGTAGATCTATATGAAGTAGGATTAGGTGAAAAGATAGAGGCAATGTTTTATGAAATGTTAGAAGGCAAGGGAGCAGTTCGGCGTACCTTAGAAAAGTATCTTGCATAAAATATATAAGAAGAATGTCAAAAGATGATCTCTTAAAAATAATGGGAGGTCATCTTTTGGTTTATTTTGGGGATCTCTAAAAAGAGTGGAAAAAGAAAATATTGACGTTATTACTATATATATGATAAAATCATATCAATTCATTAACCTAAATTTGCTTGTCTAGCATATACAAATTGGTACTCCTATCCAAACCAGGATACAGATATATCTATTAGACTTTTGCCATTATATTAAGTCTTAAAAGTCTATCAGCTTTTAATATCCTAGGAATTATAAAAGCAATATGACTTTGGTTGTTACACGGTGAATTTTGTGGTTTAGAAATTTACGCCATGTTAACCATATTATGTTAAAATATACCAGATTATTGAATAAAAATGCGTTTAGTTGCTTTCATTCTATATCTAAGATGTGACATTGATAGTAAGGCACCACTTAGGAATAGTATAGATAATATTTTATGTAATAGGAGGGATATAGATGAATGTAACAGTAATAGGAGCAGGGAACTTGGGTCTTGCAATGGCGGCACATCTCAGTAAATGTGGGAATAATGTAACTTTGTGGAATCGTTCTAGGCAGACAATTGAAAAATTAATAAAAACTCGCACTATTCATTGTCAAGGCGTGATAGAAGGACCAGTGGAAATTGCTCAGGTAACAGACGATATTGGAAAAGCTGTTGAAAATCCTGATGTAATCCTTATTACAACACCTGCCAACTCCCACAGATTTCTTGCGGAAATAATCGGAAAGAATATAAAGAAGGAAACCATAATTGTACTGAATCCAGGAAGAACTTTTGGTGCTTTAGAGTTTCAGCAAGTTTATAGTGAATACAATAAAGAATACCAACAAACCATTGCCGAAACTCAAACTACCATTCATGTATGCAGGAAAACTGGTGAAGATGGGGTAAATATAATTGCCTTGAAATTGGGTGTGTTAATTTCCACATTTGATCATAGCCAAAATAGTGCTATAATATCAAAATTACCAGAATGCCTTCAGCAGTATCTAATTCCTGCAAAGTCCATGATTGAAACCTCTATTGGCAATGTAGGCATGATTTTGCATTGCGCACCTTTATTATTAAATGCAGGCTGGACAGAAAATCAAAACAAAATCTATAAATATTATTATGACGGTATAACTCCAACTGTAGGAAGGCTAATTGAAAAGATTGATAAAGAAAGGGTTGCAGTATCAAGGGAGCTAGGCTATGAGGTTGAGTCTGCTAAGGATTGGATGAAAAGGACTTATAATATTGAAGGAGAAACATTGTATGAATGTATTCAAAATAATGAGGCATATAAGACAATTGATGCTCCTAAAACCTTGGAGCACAGATACATTTTTGAAGATATACCCCATGGATTGGTAGCACTTGAGTCGGTGGGCAAAAAACTGGGGTTAGACATGAAAAATACCAGTTTAATAATAGATTTAGCATCCTCTCTTATGGAAGTAGATTTTAGAAAGATTGGCAGAAATTTAAATGATGTTCTTAAAGATAAAAAAAGTGATGATGTAAGAGCTTTGTTTTGATTAAATATATACTTAAAGGAGGCGGAAAAGTGTTTGCGTTAGATACAGATGTATTTGCCTTTATAAAACCATCACTAGATGCCCATACTTTAGGTGTAAATTCCGCAGCAGAGCTGTTGCGTCAATGTGGCTATAAGGTCATTATAGGGGACGAAACCATAGATAAAGCTATGAATGATTTTAGATATGAAGCAAACCGTAAGCTGGTTTTGGACTGGCTACGAGAGAATAGAATAAATCGAATAGGAATTAGTTACAGGCTAGACCAAGATGAAGCAGTTAAGATGATGGGCTATTTTATGCATGAGCTAGAGAGTAACGGTATGCTGCACTATCAAGGGGGACCCATTAGGGGGGTATTCTATGGGGGCCTTCCCGAGGGTTGCCGAAAAATAGAAAAGGAGCATAAAGGATTTGTAAAAACCTTTATGGGGGGAGAATCAGTCAGAGAGACCCTGACAAAGATGGGGGTACCTGAGGAGCGAATCCCAAAGGATATTATGGAAGGCAGCCTATATGATGATCTGCGTATGGAGTTTGGTAAGGATGTAATACAGGCTCAGGAATACAATAATTTTAAACCCATTGATCGTTCCGGATATAAGGAATATGGTACCAGGCAGGATACAGTGGTAAAGCGACTCCAGCATAGTATGCAAATGAAGCCCTTTATGCCGTTAATGCGTGCTCATGTGGGACCTTATTCTTCCACGGTGGACAGACTGGATTCCATTAAAGAATTTGTATCTTGGGCTAAGGAACTTGCTGGTGCAGGGTATTTGGACATTTTGTCCATAGGCACATCCCAGCTATCTCAGTCTAATTTTGGAGAAGACTGGGGGGATAAGCCCAATGGCGGCGGGGTACCAATAAATTCCCCTGAAGAGTATAGTATGATATGGGAAGCGGCAAGGCCACTGCTTATAAGAACCTATGCAGGAACAAAGAATATACCTCAATTGGCCGAGATGTATGAAAGGACCATTAATATATGCTGGCACGCCCTATCTTTATGGTGGTTCAATAAGTTAGATGGTAGGGGTCCTTATGATCTATATACTAATTTACAGCAGCATATAGAAACCTTGAGATATATTGCAAAAACCAATAAACCCTTTGAAGCAAATGTACCCCATCATTTCGCTTTTAGGGGCGCAGATGATGTAACCTATATAGTGTCAGCTTATCTATCCGCCAAGTTGGCAAAAAAGATGGGTATAAAAACTTTTATACTACAAAATATGCTAAATACCCCAAGGTCCACCTGGGGCATTCAAGATCTTGCAAAGTCTAGAGCCATGCTTACGCTAGTAAAGAGCCTGGAAGATGAGAACTTTAGGGTTATACTGCAGCCCAGGGCAGGATTGGATTATTTCAAGCCTGATTTAGAGGAAGCCAAAATACAGTTGGCAGCAGTTACTGCCCTGATGGATGATATAGATCCTCATGATGAGACCAGCCCCCCTATAATTCATGTAGTTAGCTATTCAGAAGCATCTCATTTGGCTACCCCTGATATAATCAATGAGAGCATAAAGATAACTCAGTATTCCTTGCAAAAATATCGACAATTGCGCAGGGATGACAAGATAGAAGATATGAGCAGAAGACAGGACGTAAGGGAACGGATGCTAGAGCTAATTGATGCTGCAAAAACTGTTATTTCTGGAATCGAAAGCAGTGTTGCTGACCCATATTCAGCACAAGGGTTCTATACCATATTTGCATCAGGCTTTTTACCAGTGCCCTATCTATGGGGAGAGGTTGATGAGTTTAAGTACGCTAAATTCTGGAGAACAAAACCGATAAAAGGCGGAATAAAGATTGTAGATGAAAATGATAGGCCAGTAACTTACGATAAGGTAGTTGACTATGCCAAAGGCAATATAAAGGAGATTGAGGGGCGTATCCGTTCATTTCTATGATTTCTAATAAAGCGTAAAAAAGCAGTCTTACATTCAAAAGGGATGTAGGCTGCTTTTTTTATCCCTTTTCTTGTTTATAGTATAATATAAAAGTATAGAATAGAATTTTCAGGAAAATAATGCAATTTTAACGGGTTTATTATAAAATATTATACAGTAAAAGGGGGGATAACATGTCAAAGATTTCTAAGGAAAGAAAGATAGCTTATTATATTGGTATGGGCATGATGGTATTAGGGTTTATTTTATTTATCTCTACTTTTTTAGATGCTGCCTCATTTATGGATGATCCCTTTTCCCATACGGATTTCGGGGTATCATTTACAAAGCCGGTGATAGGCATGATTTTAATGATAGCCGGTATCTTTGTTATGAATATTGGAGCAAAAGGTACAGCAGGTTCAGGGTTAATTCTTGATCCCCAAAAGGCCAGAGAAGATCTAAAACCCTATAGCGAAGCTAAAGGCGGCATGATAGAGGATGTTATTAGTAATATAGATACTGTTGATAGGATAGTTAAGTCAAACGAAGGAAAGGAAATTATTAAGATAAGATGCAGGAGTTGTAATACTCTAAGTGATGAGGACGCCAAGTATTGTAAAGAGTGTGGCAAGGAGCTTTAAATTAGTATTTGATATTAATACTGGCAAGCTGAATAACTAGACTCCAAGGACTAACGTTATAGAATGAACTGGAGGAGAGCAGGGTATGTACCAACAGGATTGGATAATGCGGCAAATTCGCAGTATGACCCAAGCTATTGCTAGAATCATTTTTAAAAAAGAAACTGTGGAGTATGACATTACAGATAAAACTAATACCGAGGCTACTAATTGGTTATATAAAGAACTCCTCAATTTAATAGAAAACCTTAATATAAATCAAGCTGAGAATCTATTATTTGAGAAGCTAGAAACCCATGATATGAAATACCTAGAAATTGCCATTGATTTTTATGAAAGATTAAATGAGTTAAGCGATGAACAACTGGAAAAAGGTGATTTTACAAGGGAAGAAATCAAAATTGGATTAAATGATGTTTTAAAGCTATTTGGCATCAATGTTTCTGATGTCTTAATATAAGGCTTCTTATTAGTATGTGAATTATGATGGGCAAACCCATTTGGAATGGGCTTAAGATAAAATATCAGGATTTAGGCTAAAATAGTATGCTCCAGTAGTATCTTAATTCCCATACCAATAAGTATAAGTCCGCCGGCAAACTCGGCCTTGGATTTAAATTTTGTACCAAAAATATTCCCTATCTTTACGCCAACCATAGATAAGGAAAATGTAACAAAACCAATAAAAGAAACGGCAGGCAATATATTTACTTGCAGGCATGCGAAAGTTATGCCTACAGCCAAAGCATCTATGCTGGTAGCTATAGATAAAGCTAGCATAGTTTTAAAATCTAAGGAATCACTTTCCTCATGGCAATCGCAATCTAAATCTGGCTCTTTGGATTCTTTAATCATCTGAAGGCCGATAAATCCAAGAAGCATGAAGGCTATCCAGTGATCAAAAGCAGCAATTTTTTCTTGAAATTTGATGCTTAAAAAATAGCCTATTAAAGGCATAAGCGCTTGAAAAGCACCAAAATACAAGCCTATAGTGCCGGCATTTTTTACATTTACCTTTTTTATGGGTAGCCCTTTACAAATAGCTACTGCAAATGCATCGGCTGATAGGCCAAGGGAAATAAAAAACAACTCTAAAAGATTCAATTTTATTCTCCTTATGTATAAATTTATAAAAACTTGTACAAATACTATTTACAAGTATAACAAGTAGAAAGGTTCAAAGTCAAGAATGGTAAAATAATTTTTATTGACAACAGTATTATGCTGTGATAAATTAATATTAATTAAAGTATGAAAAGCATGAGTTTGTGGAGGTGGTCCGGAGATGGATGATAGCCCGGGGGGTTTGCGAAGTAGTAGTGCAAAACGGCTATTATTCCGAGCAAATATAAACCAAAAAATCGGTTATTATATAAGGGCATGAAGGACTACACTGAATGCGCTGTGTAGTTTGTTATGTCTTTTTTTGTTTTTATACTATTCTTTTGAGATGGAGGAAGAGATTAATTGTTTACCGAGATTTTGGTTTTATTTATTCTTATTGCCCTTAATGCATTCTTTGCTGCGTCAGAGATTGCTTTAATTTCATTGAATGATAATAAGGTCAGAATGAAGGCCGAAGAAGGAGATAAAAAGGCTATTCAGATTCATAACTTATTAAAAGAACCTAGTAAATTCCTTGCTACTATTCAGATTGGTATCACTCTGGCAGGTTTTCTTGCTAGTGCTTTTGCAGCAGACACCTTTGCGGGAAGGCTTGTGGAATTAATAAAACTGACAGGCATTCCAATTCCTGAGCTTTGGCTAAAAAACATCTCTGTAGTAGTTATCACCCTCATATTATCCTACTTCACATTAGTTTTGGGAGAGTTGGTACCTAAGAGATTAGCCATGAAAAAGGCGGAAGCTATATCCAAATTTGTAACAGGTCCTATCACCCTGCTATCTGTTGTGACATCTCCTTTTGTTAAGCTTCTCACTCTTTCCACCAACTTTGTTGTTAAACTCTGTGGTGTAGATCCCCAGCAGGAAGATGAGAGAGTAACAGAAGAAGAGATACGCATGATGATAGATATGGGTGAAGAAAGAGGAACCATAGATGAGGTTGAAAAAGAAATGCTCAACAACGTTTTCGAATTTGATGATAAAATTGTCACCGATATTATGACCCATAGGACGGATATAGTAGCTATTCCCATAGATGCAAGTTTAAAGGAAATAGTTGAGCTTATTGAGGAAGAAGGTTTTACTAGATTTCCAGTTTATGAAGAGGGTATTGATAATATAGTTGGAATACTTCATGCTAAGGATATAATAAGCTATATTGATTCAGATAGTGCTGATAAATCAGGTTTTGAATTGCGCAAGCTTATTAGACATCCATACTATGTACCGTCTTCAAAGAAAATTGATGAACTTTTTAGAGAGTTACAGAAGAACAAGGTTCACATGGCTATAATTATTGACGAATATGGTGGAACAGCAGGAATTGTTACTATGGAAGACTTGGTAGAGGAAATAGTGGGAAATATACTTGATGAATACGATGAAGAGGAACCAAATTTCCAAAAGCAAGACGATACTACCTTTATAATAAATGGAATTGTGGATCTGGATTTAGTAAGTGATTTCTTTGATGTCAAATTGCCTATAGATGAATATGAAACATTAAGCGGCTTTGTTATAGGCCAGCTGGGCAGAATTCCTAAGGAAGGGGAATGTCCGGAGATAGAGTATGAAGGCTTAATGTTCAAGGTGGAAGCTGTAGAAGAGAAGAGAATTTCAAAGGTAAAGGTATGCAAGGTTTAATAGCATTGACAATATAAATATTTAGACAAGATAGGGAGCAGATTAACTGCTCCCTATTTTGTTTTATTCTAAATTCAATTTATTATTTAAAATAAGATTAGCTACCGTAAAGTGTACTATCCCCAATAGGGCATATATGATGGTTACAGATACAATTAGAGTTGTGACCTGTGGAGGTACTATTGCAGTAGATTGAGCTAAGGGTACCAGTATTTTGTTGGCGGTAACAAAGGCAAATATAGTAAATACAATTTGACCTACAAGATATATTGCTATATAGGCGGCAAAGGAGGCTAGAATCCTGTGTTTTGTAAATAGGTGTCCAATGGAAAGGGCGTTGTAAACTGTTATGATAAAATAGGCTGATGAAGTTAGGGCTAAAATTGGTATTAGAACTAGTAGAGTATCGCCCATAATATCACGAGCTGTGCTTATTAGTCTGCCTAACTCACTAAACAAATTATCAATATTTAGTAGTATTAGAATGGAGGAGACTATAATTATAGCACTTAGTATGATCCACATCACAGATGTTAGCAGTTTACTGATTATATGCTGCCAAGTTTTAACGGGCAAGGTGAACATAAGGTAGCCTTCATCCCCTAAAAGATTTTTATAGAACCTTTGTATAATAATGATGAAGGTCATGGCGATAACAGCTACAATGAGGGCAAAATAGACAAATATACTAATACCTCTCATAAAATTAAGGAAACTTAACCCCTCAACAGTAACGGTATATGCGTCACCTGCTTTCTGGAAAGGATTTATCAATCTATTTATAAAGGCAAAAAGCAATATTACAATGTATATGGGCAGAAACCATCGGGCAGTAGCCTTAATCTCATACTTTAACAATTTTCCTAGCATTTAAATACCTCCCTAAATAAAGCATCTACAGATTTTCCTGTATCTTCCCGGATTTCATCAACGGTTTTTTGCAGGACTATTTCTCCTTCCTTAAGAAAGATAACTTCATCTAGTATCTTTTCAATGTCGGCTATAAGATGGGTAGATATGATAACAGTTCCACTTTCATTGTAGTTACTTAAAATAGTATCTAGGATATAATCCCTAGCAGCAGGATCAACGCCTCCAATAGGTTCATCCAGCAAATAGAGCTCGGCCTCCCGGCTCATAACTAATATAAGCTGTACCTTTTCCTTGGTGCCTTTGGACATGGTCTTTAGTTTATCCTTTGGATTAATATTAAGCTTGTTTAGCATGTCGTAGGCTTTTTCAGGTACAAAGTCAGCATAAAAATCTTTAAAAAACTCAATGATATCTGAAACTCTCATCCAGTCGTTTAAATAGCTTCTCTCCGGCAGATAAGATATGATCTTCTTTGTTTCAATACCAGGTTTCTTTCCTCCAATTAGAATGTCTCCATTTGTAGGAGTGAGTAAATCATTGCAAAGCTTAATAAGAGTAGTTTTACCACTGGCGTTAGGTCCTAGAAGCCCTACAATTTTTCCACGATCTATGCTGAGATTCACATTGTTTAAGGCTATTGTGGAACCAAAAGTTTTGGTAAGATTTTTACACTCTAAAATATAACTCATTTTTTCAACTCCTTTGCCATATCATTTAACATTGATAAAATTTCTTGCTGATCAAATCCCAAATCTGTCATTTTCTTTAAAAATTCTTTAAGCTGCTCCTTGGCAATTCTTTTTTTTGTTTCTTTAATCACATTTACATCCTCCGTTACAAATCTTCCACTAGTTCGGACGCTGTATAAAAGCCCTGTTTCTTCTAGCTTGGATAAGGCCCGCTGCATAGTATTGGGATTTACTGATGCTTCTCGGGCCAGTTCCCTTACTGAAGGCAGTTTTGAGCCTAGAGGGTAGACCCCGGAGCAAATCTTTAGCTCCATTTGCTCAATTATTTGAACATAAATGGGGCGATCTGATGTCAGGTCCCAAGACATGAAACCACTTCCTTGTATTATTGTATTAATCATCTAATACAATAATACAGAAATCCCTCCTATTTGTCAATGATTTTTTAAAGGATTTTATGAAAATAGCCAATTATTTTGTGATATAATTGATTAAATAATAGTCAGATTATTTAAAAAGGAGAAATTACTATGAGTTATTTAATAAGGGATATAAAACTTGCTCCTGAAGGGCATGCAAGAATAAACTGGGTAAAAGGATATATGCCCCTTCTAAATGAGCTGGAAAGGGAATTTGAAAGGGATAAGCCTTTTAAAGGCAAAAAGATTGCTGTATCCATACATTTAGAGGCCAAGACTGCATATTTGGCATTGGTATTGGCAAAGGGCGGTGCTAAGGTGGCAGTTACAGGTAGCAATCCCCTGTCAACTCAAGATCCAATAGCCGCGGCCCTAGTAGAGGAAGGACTATCTGTTTATGCTTGGCATAATGCGACGGAAGAGGAATACTTTGATCATCTCAACAAAAGCTTGGATTTTGGCCCCGATATAATAATAGACGATGGTGGAGATTTGGTTCACCTTCTTCATACCACTCGTAAAGATTTAGCCAAGAAAGTACTGGGTGGATGTGAGGAGACTACCACAGGAGTACTTCGATTAAGGGCCCGTGAGCGTGAGGGAGTACTTGGCTTTCCTATGATTTCTGTCAATGATGCATATTGTAAGTATCTTTTTGATAACCGCTATGGTACTGGCCAATCGGTTTGGGATGGAATTATGCGCACCACCAACTTAATAGTTGCAGGTAAAAATGTAGTAGTGGCAGGCTATGGCTGGTGTGGCAAGGGTGTTGCCAACAAGGCAAAAGGTCTGGGTGCCAATGTTATTGTAACTGAGATAGATCCTATAAAGGCCATTGAGGCAGTAATGGATGGCTTTAGGGTAATGTCCATGGATGAAGCTGCTGCCATAGGCGATATATTTATCACAGTAACAGGGTGTAACAAGGTTATACGGGAAGAGCATTTTAGAAAGATGAAGGATGGCGTGCTCTTGGCCAATGCTGGGCATTTTGATGTGGAAATTCACAAGCCAGATCTTGAAAAATTAGCTGTACAAAAGAAAGAGATGAGGAAGAACATAGAAGGATATATTATGGAAGATGGCAGGGTGTTAAATCTTTTGGCAGAAGGCCGACTGGTAAACCTGGCTTCAGGAGATGGGCATCCTGCTGAGATAATGGATATGAGCTTTGCTCTGCAGGCTTTGTCCGCCAAATATATTGCAGAAAATCATTCTCAGCTAGAAAATAGTGTATATGAGGTCCCGGAGGAGATAGACCGAAGAGTGGCTAATATGAAGCTAAAAGCCATGGGTATAAATATTGATACCCTAACCAAAGAACAGGAGGACTATCTAAGAGGCTGGGGAGAGTAAATAATTTGAGAAAGGGGTTAAAGAATGTATAAATTTCCTAAGGGCTTATATGTTGATGTACGTATTGAAGAAACCTTTGAAACAAAAATCAGCTTTAAAAAAAGAGAGCTACAGGAGCAAAAGGTACGAAATAATAAAGGAGCATTTGTTAGGGTATTTGATGGTAAACGTTGGTATTATAGCTCTTTGACAGATTTAGATGGTATTCAGGAGACCATAGATACTTTAGCCCAAATGGCTACCCCAAACCCTGATATTATGGAGCATCCAATAGTTAAGGCCTTTGAAGTAAATCAGGATACTATACTGCAATATGAGAATAACTCAGTAACAGACGTACCCGTAGCAGAAAAGCAGGCATTGCTGGAAAGCTATCTGGACCTACTTGATTATCCTGAAATTGTGCATCATACATCTTACTATGTAGACAAGAAAACCAAGAAGTCAATTTATTCATCAAAAGGTACTGCAGTCACCTTTGATGTGCAGACCTGCGGTATTCGTTTAAATTTAGAACTAGCTTATAAGGAAAATAAGGATACAGGTGCTGCATCAAAAGCTGCTGTGTACTTTGACGAGCTTAAAGGACTGGAAAATTACTTAAAAGAAGAGATAGAAAAGAGCGTTGCATTTGTAAAAGAAGCGGAGCCTGTAGAACCAGGGGTATATACAGTGCTTCTAAGCCCCTTGGCAACGGGTGTGTTTACCCATGAGAGCTTTGGGCACAAGAGTGAATCTGATTTCATGGTAGGAGATGAGACCATGAAAGCAGAATGGACTCTTGGAAAAACCATTGGGCAAGATCTGTTAACCATTATTGATGATGGTACTGTAGTAGGAAATGGATACGTACCCTATGATGATGAAGGGACAAAGGGAAGAAAAACCTATATTATCAAAAACGGCAAGCTCACGGGCAGACTACATAGCGCTTCAACCAGTGCTGCGTTAGAGGAGCCATTAACGGGTAATGCCAGGGCTGTAAACTTTGAGTTTGAGCCTATTGTGCGAATGACTACTACTTATATTGAAAAGGGTAATCGCCCTTTAAGGGATATCATAGGGGAAATAGAAAAGGGCATCTATGTTGATACCATAAATCATGGCTCCGGTATGTCTACCTTTACTATAGCACCAGCTAGGGCTTATAAGATAGAAAATGGCAAAATCACAACCCCTGTTAGGGTATCTGTTATAACTGGCAACGTATTTGAGACTTTGGCTGAGGTGGATGCAGTCAGTGAAGAATTTGAACTCCTAAGCTTTGTAGGTGGAGGCTGCGGAAAGATGGAACAATATCCTCTGCCTGTAGGATTTGGAGGCCCCTATACTAGGGTGAAGAAGCTAAACGTACAGTAGGATTTAAAGATAATTTAGGTGAATAATTATGGATGGTGGGCACAGGTTAATTGGAATATTGAGCAGTAGGAGGCATGAAAATGCAAAAAGAATTTATAACTATAAGGGAAAAGGAAACAGCTGTTAAGATACAAAACACTAAAATAGATGCCATACGCACCAAGGATATTGTAAAGAAAGGTGTTAGGGTATATAAGGATGGTAAAATTGGAATATCGGGAGCAGTAGGGAATATTTCTGACAAGGACCTAGTTGACAATGCCATAGAGAATTTAAGCGCCAACATTTCATATCCTTATGATTTATCAGCTGATCTTAAGGATCATAGGGACTATAACAAAGAAAAAATAAGCAGCAATGAACTTATGGAGTTGGCTGACGAGATACTTGAAAAATTGAGAAAAGAGTATTCTGATTTTGATTTTAGTGAAAGGATAAATACTAAGGAAATAAGCTGTACTATGAAGAATACTCAAGGATTAGATCTTGAATACAAGGATGCATATATGTCCCTAGGACTCATATTAAAGGAAAAGAAATCAGCCAATGTTTTTGATGGTTTTCTGCAGTATTATGGCAGAAGCTTTGACCTAGATAAATTCTGGGAATTCAATGAGGAATTATTAGCCGCTTATCGAAAGAAAGTGTCCTTACCAGAAGGTGAGAGATTGCCGGTATTTATGCTGGAGTTTTATGAGCTGGAAAACTTTCTATCCCGTTCCCTAAACGGTGAACTGTATGCCACTGGTAGTTCTCTTTTCAGTAATAAAATAGGAGAGCAGCTCTTTAATGAGAAAATTACCATACAGCAAAATAGAGATCCTCAACATATGCCACAGCCTTTCTTTGATATGGAGGGTGTGGTTCTTAAAGGAGATGCTTACAATTTAATCGAAAAGGGCAAGCTAGTAAATGTATATACGGATAAAAGAACAGCCCATACCTATAACTTACCTCATACTGGGGCAGCATCAGGAGCCTATGATGGTATACCTACTCTCTCAAGGGCGCCACTAAGATTTGTTGTGGATTCAGATGATATAAAGGCGGCGTTAGACGGGCAAATGGCAATACTAGTAGCAGTCAGTTCTGGTGGAGACTTTACATCCGATGGCAGTTTTGCCGCTCCTGTGCAGGTAGGATTTTTGTTTGACGGACAGCGCATTTTAGGCAAGCTGCCTGAATTTACAATGCGTTCCCACTTGTATAAACTCCTTGGGGAGGATTATATTGGAACATTTCCAAATAAACACCTTTATGTAGGGGAAGGTACTTTGATACAGGGATATTATATGGATATTGTAAGGCAGGATTAAATAAAGAGTTAGAATAAATTAATAAAAACGTAAGAAGCAAAGATATAGGGTATAATGATACAGGGAATAAAGGGATAGCTAACAGGGGCTAGATTGTGTGATCTAGCCCCTTTGGCATCTAATATTCTTCCCTAAGCCCAAATTCTGCAGATTCTACCCATTCGATAGGACGACTAACATGGGAGACAATATCCTCCAATATGGCGTAATGAGTTTCCTCCTCTTTTATGAGGAATTCAAAGATTTCCTTATCCTGTTCATTGCTGGCTTCAGACAGCATTTTCCTATAAAGATCAATGGCTTCCTGCTCTTTTTCCATGGCTAAAAGGTAGACATCTACGGGTTCTAGAGTTTCTTTAATTGAACTATAGAAATCTTCAGCTTGCTCGAATATATTTTTGTACTCGGTATAGGATGTGGTGTCTGACAATTCAGGTGTTAACTTGTTAAGCCTATCTTTTAGAATATTAGCATGTTTTCTTTCATCTTTGGCAAGTGTAAGAAAGACAGTATGTAGGTTGGTGTTCTTATGTTTCTCAGCCTGCTCCATATAATATTGTTCTCCGTCAAGTTCCATTTTTATGGCAAATTCTATTGAACGCATGCACTATTCCCCCTTTATAAAAATCCTTGTACCTTATTCTATACCACTGTATTAAATTACTAATCATAAAAATATTTTAATTAATGGTCAATTTTTGCAGTTAAAATCAAAACAAAGAGGCAGTCAGAAATTGCAGGATTTTTCACAATAGAACAATAGTGCTGAAATAAAAATGATGCTTATGCAATGGCGAACTTGCAATAAAGCAGAAGCTGAATTCACTATGTAGAGTGAATATATTAGAAAAAGCCTACAAAATATTGATACTTCTATAACAAAACTTAAGGCTTCAACATAGAAGATTGCAACAAAAATATCTATACTTGCAATTGATAATAAATTCTGATACTATTGAAGTACAAAGGGGAAAATAATAAAAATATATATTTCATAAGTTCTTATGAAAAATAGACCGAATTCAGATGAGAAAATAAGAAGATTGGAGGGCTCATAATGTTACGAATAATACTTTACCTTGCAGTGGCAGCAGTAGGTTTAGCTCTTGGGTTTTTTGCAGGAAACCGCAATAAAGATTATCATGATTTTGTAATACGCCAACATAAGCTTCAGGACGAACAATATGATCGGATTTATGGGAATGGTTAGTGCTAAATTAAAAGGTTTTCGTTATTAGATTAAAGGCTCAATAACATAGAGCCTTTTTTGTGTTCAATTTCAGATATGGCAAAAACCATTTTTAAACGTAAAATTATATGATATACTTGAATGGTATTTGTGAAGAAAATGAGATAGTATCAAATATTTAATAAATATATACAAGGAGCTATTATTATGGGATCTAGTAATCAGACATTATGGGTTTATATTTTTGTCATCAATATAATAGCTTTTATTATGATGGGAATAGATAAATTAAAAGCTAAGATAGGGGCATGGAGAATATCAGAGCGTACTCTTTTTGCCATGGCTTTCATGGGCGGCTCTGTGGGGATATTAGGAGGGATGCATGTATTTAGGCATAAGACAAGGCATGCAAAATTTAAATGGGGAATTCCCCTAATAATAATTATTCAGGGGATATTGTTGCAGCGGGGATTCTTTAGCTAAATATGTCCCATACTTATTTATATGGTGAGTTATTTGGATTTACTTGCCATAGCCCATAAATACAGAGACGCAACTGATCCATAAGGGGAGTAGCGTTTTCTGTATTTTTCAAACTGCTCCCTTGTCAACTCTTCCAGTCCATACAGCTTCATCATACCTCGTTTTATTCCTAAGTCTCCCCAGCTAACCACGTCAGGTCGTTGCATTGAAAAAATTAGCATCATCTCAGCTGTCCATACTCCTACACCCTTTAAAGAAGTAAGACGCTTGATAACTTCATTGTCAGGGAGAGTTTGAAGTTCAGAGAGATTTAAATGTCCTTGCACCACTGCTTGGGCTACACCTTTTATATAATCTGCTTTCCGTGCCGATATTCCACATTGTTGTATTTCTTCATTAGTAGCTTTTACAATTACTTCAGGAGTTATTTCCATGAAATGCTCTTGCATTTTATTCCATATAGTAGATGCTGCTTTAGATGAAATTTGCTGTCCAATAATATTACTTATCAAAGCAGTGAACAAATCGGGTATAACTTCACGCTTTATCATCCCTATTTCATCAATGGCTTTTCCTAGTATTTTATCTCTCTTTTTTAGGTAGTCTATTTCCGTTTGACCGTATTTGAATATATTCATCTTGAATGTCGACTCCAAAAGCATATTTTATTTTTTGTTGATATAATTCAGGCTAGTTATTAGTATACCATATAGTAACATAGGGATGATAGCAAGAGCGTATTTTAAATTCAAATAAACTAAACTGAATCAATGTATAGCATGATGATTGGTGGTCCCTTCTTATGGTATAATAAAAATGAGAAAATACAAATTTTTTCTAGATCAAAAGAAAACTAGGAGAGGTTATGAATAGAGACGGTAGCTATAGGAAAACAAAATTTGGTGAAAATAGTCCAATCTTTAGATGCCCTATATGTAATGAGGAAATGAATGTTTATGAGCTTAAAGATATGGTATGTAGGCAAGGGCATAACTTTAATATTGCAAGAAAAGGATATATAAACTTTTTATTAAAACCTGTTAAAACGGATTATGATAAAGATCTATTCTATTCTAGAAACCTAATACATACAAGCGGTTTCTTTAATCCCTTATTAGAGTCCATAGGCAATTCAATTATAAAAAGTATACAAGAAAAGGACCTAAGTGAAGTCAACATACTAGATGCAGGCTGTGGCGATGGTTCCCATGTTGGACAAATTGTAACTGAGCTGAAGGAAAAAACAGATAGAGATATTAAGGGCTTTGGAGTAGATATATCCAAAGAAGGAATACTTTTAGCTTCAAAGCAGTATTTTGATGTATTATGGTGTGTAGCAGATTTGACCAACCTTCCTTTTGCTAGCGGAGGTTTTGATGTAATACTAAATATTCTTTCGCCTGCTAACTATGATGAATTTCATAGAGTATTAAAGGATGACGGGCTACTTATTAAAGTTATTCCTGGAGGAGATTATCTAAAAGAATTGAGGAGTATATTTTACCAGGGTACAGAAAAAGAGGAATATTCCAATGATGAGGTAGTAAGACTTTTTAGTAGAAAGTTTAAAGTTTTAGATACAATTGAGTTAAAATACAGTCATAAGATGGACAAAGATAATCTGGCTCACCTAATAGCTATGACACCATTATCTTGGAAAGCTACTGATCAGAAAATTAAGCAAGCCATGGGTATGGATATTGATAGCATAAGTGTAGACTTTTTGATTATTATTGGGGAGAAGGGGTAGTGTATATATATGAATTTTTATCAACTCTATGAAAAAGCAAAGTCAGTGTTCTTTCCTCTTGTGGGCGTTGCCGCGAATTTATAAGCCAGCTCCATGATGAGAATTTTAAGGCTGAAGTAATGGTGAGTGAAGGCAAGATTGTAACCTTAAAAGAACTTTTACCCCATGATTGGCGAGAAATCCAGTTAATTAGAAAAAAGTAATGAAATTTAAATAAATAACCTAGGGAGGATGATACAAATGAAGCTTATGGTGTTTTTGGCTAATGGATTTGAGGAAGTAGAAGCCTTAACAGTAGTAGATTATTTAAGGAGAATGGATGTGGAAGTGGATACAGTATCCATTACTCAAGACAAACAAGTAAATGGATCTCATGACATTCCTGTATTAGCTGATAAGATCATAGATGAGATTGACCAAGTGGATTCTTATGATGGTGTAGTTATTCCGGGGGGAATGCCCGGCGCTACAAACCTTAGGGATAATCCAAGGGTAATAGAAATTGTAAAGGAAATAGATAAAAAGGGTAAACTTGCGGCTGCAATTTGTGCTGGACCTATAGTTCTAGAAAAAGCTGGTGTTATAGAAGGTAAGAAGGTCACCTCCTATCCAGGATTTGAAGATCAGCTATCTAGCGGTGTATATCAGGAAGAAAACGTGGTTAGAGATCATAATATTATTACAGCAAGAGGTCCTGCACTAGCTGTAGACTTTGCTATAGAGATAGTTAAATATCTGCTAGGAGAAGAAAAGGCCAATGAATTAAAGAAAGGGATACTGTACAAGGGCTAAAAAAGGTGGTGGACATAATAAAGTTTCATAAGGATATTTTCTATGATATAAAGGATAAGAAAATAATAGAGATGATGGAGTCCATACCAAGAGAGAATTTTATTCCTGACAAATATAAGGACAGTGCGTATGTAGATAGTGCCCTGCCAATAGGATTTGGCCAGACCATATCCCAGCCATCACTAGTAGCCTATATGACCCAGCTCCTTGAATTAAAGGGAGAAGAAAAAGTACTGGAGATAGGCACTGGTTCAGGATATCAGACCGCATTGCTGGCTAAATTGGCCAAAGAGGTGTATACAATTGAAATAGTTGAAGGGCTATATAAAAGAGCAAAGGAGACTTTAGAGGAATTAGGAATAAAGAATGTTAAATATAAACTGGGCAGCGGATATGAAGGATGGGAGGAGCATGCTCCTTTTGATAGAATTATAGTAACAGCTGCCCCTCCCCAAATTCCTTCTAAATTATTAGAGCAGCTTAAAATAGAAGGACGAATGGTGGTGCCTGTAGGGGCACAACATCAAACCCAGGTTCTCAAGTTAATAATAAAAACAGAAGATAGCTTTATAGAGAAAAACACCCATTATGTAAGATTTGTGCCTATGGTAGAATAATTTTGTTTTTCTAGGTGATGAGAAAATAAAACTCTATAATAACAAGTATTTTAATATTTCATATGATATAATCTATAACAATTGTTATAGATATAAAAGTATCTATGGAGAGGAGGAGAAACATGGCGACATCCGTAAGAGTTCCAGTAAAAAAGGAAATATGGTTTTGGGCAATAAAGGAATCTCAAAGAGATCTAAATGAAATTTTGGATAGGTTTCCTAAAATAGATAAATGGATTAATGAAGAAGAAAATCCAACATTTAATCAACTGGAAAAGGTGGCTAAGTTTTTGAGAGTACCTTTCGGATACATGTTTCTAGACAAACCTCCTAAAGAAAATATTATGGAAACAGAATTCCGTACTATAAATAATAAATTGCCTGAGGTAAGCAAGAATTTAAAAGACACACTTATGGAGATGGATCGCAGGCGAAATTGGATGAGTGATTACAGGAAAAGTTTAGGATGGGATAAGCTAGGTATAATTGACGAGTTTAGCAAGCATAAAAACCAAAATATAATAGATAATGCCATTCTTGCAAAAAAGTTATTAGGTCTAGATGAAAATTGGTATAAATCTATGAAAAGTCTTGATGAAGCATTCAGGTTTCTCAGAGATAAACTTGAGGATGCAGGAATCTTGGTCATGCAGAATAGCGTTGTTGGAATGAACAATTATAGGAAGTTAGATATTGAAGAATTTAGAGCTTTTGTGTTATATGATGATGTCGCACCATTAATATTTGTTAATAGTAGAGATTCTAAGGCTGGGAAGATTTTAGATCGGAAGAGCACACGTCTGAACTCCAGTCACAACGCTTAATCTCG
>CALKWV010000103.1 GCA_938003915.1 uncultured Bacillota bacterium
ATTGCTGCAATGAATTTTGGAATGTAACACCTTATGTTATTAAAGGATTGTGCCGTAAGGAAATTTTATTTGCTATTGATCATTTTAATCAGATTGTTCGCCATGAGCTGCTGAGAATGATATCATGGAAGGTCGGCATCGAAACAGGCTTTAAATTAAGTGTAGGCAAGAACTATAAGTTTATTGAAAGGTATATATCCGAGGATTTGTGGGAGAAACTTTTGTCCACCTACCGGATGGATTCCTATGAAAACATATGGGAAGCATTATTTCTATGCCATCAATTGTTCAGGGCGGTATCCGGTGAGGTGGCGGAAAGGCTTCATTATGCCTATCCGGAGTATGATAGGAATATAACAAAATATACCAGGGACATGTATAAAAAATACACTGGTAAAACCGGCTGCCTGGATAGCACATATGCCGCTGATATAGAAGAGAGGCGGGAACAGTGATTACAGAAATGAAAGCAGGGCACCTGAAAGATATCGATAAACCCAGCGAACCATTTGAGGTGATAGGTAAGATTATACCGAGGTATGAAAACGAGAATTGGACCTTTACAGAATTACTCTATGAAGCGCCATATTTAAAAAGCTACCAAGACGAAGAGGATGAAGAGGATGAGGAGGCAGATTGCCTTGAATATATTGACAATACTGATAAGATAATATATCTTTACTACCAAGACGATAAATGCGTCGGAAAAGTTAAACTGCGAAAAAATTGGAACCGGTACGCTTATATAGAAGATATCGCCGTATGTAAGGATTTCAGGGGGCAAGGCATAGGCAGCGCGCTTATCAATATATCTATAGAATGGGCAAAGCATAAAAACTTGCATGGACTAATGCTTGAAACCCAGGACAATAACCTTATAGCTTGTAAATTCTATCATAATTGTGGTTTCAAAATCGGCTCCGTCGATACTATGTTATACGCCAACTTTGAAAACAACTTTGAAAAAGCTGTTTTCTGGTATTTAAGGTTTTAGAATGCAAGGAACAGTGAATTGGAGTTCGTCTTGTTATAATTAGCTTCTTGGGGTATCTTTAAATACTGTAGAAAAGAGGAAGGAAATAATAAATGGCTAAAATGAGAATATCACCGGAATTGAAAAAACTGATCGAAAAATACCGCTGCGTAAAAGATACGGAAGGAATGTCTCCTGCTAAGGTATATAAGCTGGTGGGAGAAAATGAAAACCTATATTTAAAAATGACGGACAGCCGGTATAAAGGGACCACCTATGATGTGGAACGGGAAAAGGACATGATGCTATGGCTGGAAGGAAAGCTGCCTGTTCCAAAGGTCCTGCACTTTGAACGGCATGATGGCTGGAGCAATCTGCTCATGAGTGAGGCCGATGGCGTCCTTTGCTCGGAAGAGTATGAAGATGAACAAAGCCCTGAAAAGATTATCGAGCTGTATGCGGAGTGCATCAGGCTCTTTCACTCCATCGACATATCGGATTGTCCCTATACGAATAGCTTAGACAGCCGCTTAGCCGAATTGGATTACTTACTGAATAACGATCTGGCCGATGTGGATTGCGAAAACTGGGAAGAAGACACTCCATTTAAAGATCCGCGCGAGCTGTATGATTTTTTAAAGACGGAAAAGCCCGAAGAGGAACTTGTCTTTTCCCACGGCGACCTGGGAGACAGCAACATCTTTGTGAAAGATGGCAAAGTAAGTGGCTTTATTGATCTTGGGAGAAGCGGCAGGGCGGACAAGTGGTATGACATTGCCTTCTGCGTCCGGTCGATCAGGGAGGATATCGGGGAAGAACAGTATGTCGAGCTATTTTTTGACTTACTGGGGATCAAGCCTGATTGGGAGAAAATAAAATATTATATTTTACTGGATGAATTGTTTTAGTACCTAGATTTAGATGTCTAAAAAGCTTTAACTACAAGCTTTTTAGACATCTAATCTTTTCTGAAGTACATCCGCAACTGTCCATACTCTGATGTTTTATATCTTTTCTAAAAGTTCGCTAGATAGAGTTCTATATTAGAGATGTAAAGAGTTTTGGTGAAGAGGTTTGTGAGTATGGCTTTTATAACCAGGGTGCAATGAGAAGCACTAACAGCAGCTAGCTTAAGAACGCATAGGATATACTTTTTATGGAAGTCACAGAGGAGGAATAAAATTTGAACAGGATTAACAGAGTAACCTCTATTCTTATTCAGCTGCAATCAAAAAAAATAATTCCTGCCAAAGAAATTGCACAGCGATTTAATATAAGCTTAAGGACAGTTTACAGAGATATCCGGACACTTGAAGAAGCCGGAATACCAATTGGATCTGAGGCCGGAAAAGGATATTTTCTTGTAGAGGGCTTCCTACTTCCGCCGGTAATGTTTACAGCGGCGGAAGTGGGTGCATTGATTACAGCAGGGAAATTTTTAAATTGCCATGGAGATGAATCATTTATAAAGGATTTTGATTCAGCTATGTATAAAATCAAATCTATTTTGAAGCATGGTGAAAAAAACTATGCACAGGAGTTGGAGAACAGTATTAACGTGTACAGCACATCTGGACAGAAAAATACATTGGCGGATAACGTTATTGCAGCAATTCAGACTGCAATCTGCAATAAAAGGGTAATATCAATTCAATATCCTGCATCAGGAGGGCAAGAACCGGAAAGCAGAATGATAGAGCCTATATCACTGGGGTTTTATGAACAGAACTGGTACTTAATCGGTTTTGCAGGCTAAGAAATGAATATAGGAATTTTCGTGTGGATCGGATTAAAAGCATTTGCATAGAAGAAGAGCTCTGTCAAAGCCATGATGGCTCTTTGGAACAAATATTAAAACAAATGCTTTCATATAAAAAACTATATAATGTAATTCTTAGAGCTGAAAAAGGGGAGACATACAATTCTATCAAGAACAGGTATTCTCTCGGCTTCCTTGAAGAAACCGATTTGGGAAGTAAAATGGAAATCGAATTCCAGACAGATTCCTTTGAGATATTGAGCAAGCAGCTGATTGAATATGGATCAGGCATTGAAATAGTCCAACCTGATGAATTAAAATGCATAACCCGTAAACACCTGGCACAAATTACGAATCACTGCCTAAACTTGATTTAGAGAAAGCGATTGGTCTGTTATGTATTTTTTGTAAGGTTTCATATCCCCTGCTGACATACAGCTGTCAGTGTATTATGATATTCTACTATCAAAAAGGAGGATTGAAAAATATGAAACCAAAGATAATTATGCACACACAAATTAGCCTTGATGGCCGCATTAAAGGCTTTGATAATCCGGAAGTTTACTACCAGGTTGCCGGGGGAATTCATTCGGATGCGGTGCTGTTTGGGTCCAATACTGTTTTTACTGCATTTGAAAAATATCCTGCTGAAACAGAGGCTGATTTTGAGAAAATCATAACAAGCCCGGAGGACCCCAGACCAATAGGAGTCATACCTGACAGCAGAGGTATCTTGAGAAGTCTTCATTGCTTAAGAAATCTTGGATATCTGAAGGAAATTGTCATTCTGGTATCAACTGCCACTCCGAAGGAATATTTGAATTATTTGGAGGAAAGGCATTACCCATATATTGTGTCAGGAAATGATCATGTGGACTATGAAAAAGCCTTTCAGATCCTGCATGAGCAATATGGGTGTAAATACATGCGGACAGACAGTGGCGGTGGATTAACCAACAAATTATTAGAAAACGGACTTATTGATGAAATCAGTCTTGTGATATCACCATGTTTTGTAGGTAATAAAGAAAAACAACTATTTGATAACCTTCTGTTATCTGAAAAAGTTAATTTGGAATTGCAGGGAACAGAGAATGCAGAACATGGCTGTCTGTCATTGCGCTATGCTGTGAAAAATAAGGATTAGTGCAGCATACTTTAAAAAGTGTCTGTTGGGACAGTGTCCTAAAGGAAGCATAAGCTCATGGCTAGCGGCGGTGTTAAAGTAACGGCACTCGGCCCCAATATATAGTTGATATGCCCCTAAGCCTTTGAGGGCAAGGCGGTCAACCGCGCCTTTTCCGGTCCGCATACAGTCGTTCAATGAGGGTATCAAGCTCGGCAATGCGGCGGTGCTTCTCGGTGGTTCGTTTCTTCGCCGCCGTTTTCGGCTAATTCTAATTGATCCGAACTGTAAGGATAAGCAATTATCCGGGGCTAGTTAAGTATCTTAGAGAGGAAGATAAAGATAAGTAAACCAATTTTAAAGTTGTACCGAATAAAGCCTTCAAGAGGACAACATGCTTTTGAAGGCTTTATTGCTTACAATTACTTGGATTGTAACGCAAAAGCAGGCACCAAATCAATGAAAAATAGCCTATCCAGGCGACTGTTTCAGAAATATGGGCTTCCGCCAAGGGGATACCAGTGGGGTGCGACATCTTTTTTGCCCACTCAAGGCATGTTGAGTTGGTAGCATTGATGTCTATGGTGGATGAATAGGAAAGGTTGAAGTGTTGATATAATGAGGTTTATAGGGTTTCGCCTACGTTTATTTTAAGT
>CALKWV010000104.1 GCA_938003915.1 uncultured Bacillota bacterium
TTTTTAATGTTTAAATGTTAACCCATATCCTATAATTTAATCCATAATAACAATTCTTTTTTCAGATTTTGACCTTTTTACATCTATAATCCTTTGATTTTCAGAACCACGGAATTTCAGGAGAAGATTTCGCTTATCTAATTCAAACCTGCCATCCACAAGTATATCGGTTTCATTCAGCAATTCCTCCCAGCCCTTATGTCTGGATGAATTGCTAATGATATATTCATATGTATAGCCGGTGTAAGTCATTACATTAAGGTGAAGCTTTTTTGATTCTCGGGCAAGAACGGCAAATGCCTCGGCCTGTTCAAAGGGTTCACCTCCGCTGAATGTAATGCCGTCCAGCAGAGGATTCCTTTTAGCTTGCTCGATTATTGAATCAACTGTTACTAATGTACCTCCATCAAAAGAATGAGTTTCCGGGTTGTGGCAGCCAGGGCAGTTGTGTTTACACCCCTGGGCAA
Organism: uncultured Bacillota bacterium; assembly: GCA_938003915.1. Lineage (GTDB taxonomy): Bacteria > Bacillota > Clostridia > Caldicoprobacterales > UBA3941 > JAAYGY01. The sequence goes on from CALKWV010000104.1 coordinate 468, forward strand.
AGACCACCATTCGTATTCCCGGTCCGTCCACTATGGATTCTTTAATAATTCCTGCTATTTTTATGTAGGTATCCATATTAATTCACCTCATGTTTTGACTTTTGAAAGACATATGTTTTACCCTGTCACGTTCCTCTGACCTTTTGGCATCATTGAATCTGTCAAGAGTACCTACCAGGTATCCGGTAATCCGCCTTATCCTTTCAAATTTGATTTCTCCTTCTTCACGACCGCAGTAAGGACATGTATTGCCAATAATTCCGGTATATCCGCATACAGGATCTCTGTCTATCGGATGGTTAACAGCACCATAGCCTATGCCGGCTTCCTTCATCGCTCTGATAATTTTCTCAAAAGCCTGCAGGTTTTGCGTTGGATCACCATCCACCTCAATATAAGTAATATGTCCTGCATTGGTCAGCTCATGGTATGGTGCTTCAATTCTTATCTTATCAAAAGCATTAATTTCGTAGTATACCGGAACATGGAAGCTGTTCGTGTAATATTCCCTGTCAGTAACACCTTCTATGGAACCATATATTTTTCTGTCCATTTTCACAAATCTTCCTGCCAGTCCTTCAGCAGGAGTTGCCAAAAGGGTGAAGTTCATTTTACATTTTTGGCTAGCCTCGTCCATACGTTTACGCATATGACCAATTATTTTTAGACCAAGTTTCTGGGACTCTTCAGATTCTCCATGATGCTTTCCTGTCAATGCCTTAAGGCATTCTGCAAGCCCTATAAATCCCATTGAGAGCGTACCGTGCTTCAGTACTTCTCTAACTTCATCCTCCCAGCCAAGTTTATCTGAATCTATCCATACTCCCTGCCCCATCAGGAATGGGAAGTTTTTGACTTTTTTGCGGGCTTGAACTTCAAATCTCTCCAGCAGTTGGTCTATTACGAGATCAATTTTCTCATCCAGCTCAGCAAAGAAGTTATTTATGTTTTTATTGCTTCTCAAAGCAATCCTCGGAAGATTTATTGTTGTAAAGCTCAAATTTCCTCTTCCGTAGACTATTTCCCTGGAAGGGTCATAGACATTGCCTATTACTCTTGTCCTGCAGCCCATATATGCTACCTCTGTTTCAGGTCGACCCGGTCTGTAATATTTGAGATTGAACGGAGCATCCAGAAATGCAAAGTTCGGGAACATTCTTTTGGCGCTTACTCTGCAGGCAAGCTTGAACATATCATAGTTTGGATCTCCGGCATTATAATTAATGCCTTCTTTAACCTTAAATATTTGTACAGGGAATATGGGGGTTTCTCCATTGCCAAGACCTGCTTCAGTGGCCAGAAGAAGGTTTTTGATAACCAGCCTGCCCTCGGGGGAAATATCAGTACCATAATTTATTGAACTGAAAGGCACTTGTGCCCCGGCTCTGCTATGCATGGTATTTAGATTATGAATAAAAGCCTCCATAGCCTGGTATGTGTTCCTGTCTGTTTCCGCCTGTGCCTTTTCAATGGCAAAAGACTGCACCTTGTTGATAAGTTTCACATCCGGTATAAATTCTAAAAGATGCTTTCGTTCCCTATCCAAATATGTTTCATCGGGAACCAGTGTCGGATAGAGTTCATCCTCATCTGCAAGTTTTTTTGAAACCATGTTAACTAGTGTCGACGCTTCTTTTATGCCCGATAATAACTCCAATCCTTTGGCCAAATTCTGCCTGTATAGTCTGGAATAGGTCTTTGCAACACCTAAAGCCATACCATAATCAAAGTTAGGTATGCTTTGCCCACCATGCTGATCGTTCTGATTAGACTGAATTGCTATACATGCCAGGGCGGAATAGCTGTGGATATCGTTTGGTTCTCTCAGATACCCATGCCCTGTATTGAAACCATTTTTGAAAAGTTTAACTATATCAATCTGGCAGCAGGTGGTAGTAAGGGTATAAAAGTCTAAATCATGTATGTGAATATCTCCATTTTTATAAGCTTCAGCGTGCTCTGGCTTCAATAAAAACATTTCACAAAACTGCTTTGCACCCTCAGAACCATATTTAAGCATGGTTCCCATAGCAGTATCACCATCAATGTTCGCATTTTCCCGTTTCAAATCGTTATCTTTGGACTCTTTGAAAGTTATATCCTCATATGTTTTCATTAACCGTGTCTTCATTTCCCTGATGCGTGTCCGTTCAGCCCGGTACAGTATGTATTTTTTTGCCGTTTGGGTAAGCCCTTCTTCAATCAAAACTCTTTCGACGATGTCCTGTATATCCTCAACAGACGGAACCTGAATATTTGGGTCTTTATACAGCTTCTCCACAACTTTCTCTGCCAAAGCCATGGCTTTCTCATAGTCTTCCTCTCCTGCAGCTATAGTTGCCTTGTAGATGGCATTAGTTATCTTCTCAATGTTGAAGGGTACTTCCCTTCCGTCTCTTTTCAAGATTTTTGTAATCATCTTTCGTCCCCTTTTCTATGTGATTTTAAATAAATATAATAACTAACGCCTCCCGACAAGCGTCAAGAGGCGTCACAATACTCGTTTTCAGTGACAATTAGAGTACTGCAGATATTCCTACACCCCTCTATCGCTCGTAGAGTTCACGGTGTGGCATTACAGGCAGGTCTTCTGACTCTGGTTCATCGACACTCCATTCCTTCCCGGAATTCATCCAGTGGATTATCATGGAACATCTCCCCATCACAGTGGCGGGACCGTGCAGGAATTTCACCTGCTTCCCTTTTAAACTGTCAATAACAGTCACCTGCAATGTCAATATTTAGTTGTAATTATATTATCACATACAATATATTGTGTCAATCTATTTTATTGAATCTATGATTCTAATATCTAAACCACAAATCCACCATTAGGGCTAATTATTTGTCCCGTAATAAAATCTGCCTTGCTTGTTGCAAGAAACAAAACCACTTCGGCTATATCTCTGGGTGTACCTAATATCACTAATGGTGTGTCGCTTTTTAATCTTTCTATTATCGATGTGTTTAAATGTGTAATCATATCCGTTTTAATAATACCTGGAGCAACATGCCCTTTGGCAGTGTACATTAGGCCATTGAAAACACAGGATAGCAAGGCAATTC
>CALKWV010000105.1 GCA_938003915.1 uncultured Bacillota bacterium
ACTAAGATTTGCTATCCGTGAAGGTGGTAGAACTGTTGGTGCTGGCGTAGTTTCCGGCATTATAGGATAATCTAGAAGCTATGAGATAATATAAGAGACTGGTCACTATCACCAGTCTCTTATTTAATGCAATATTAGCTTATACCACTTATTAATATTACATTGTGTAAGCAATATAATAACTGTTGAACTAGCATTATAGATTGAGTTATAATAAATGTATCTGTATGTGGAAATTTAATTGACAGAAACTTATATATGTGTTAAATTAATTAAGTATTTATGCTTAAGGTAGGTGTTCTAGTATGAGAGTAAAGATAACCTTAGCTTGTACAGAGTGCAAGCAACGCAATTACAATACCACAAAAAACAGACAGAAAAACACTGAACGTCTGGAATTGAGAAAATATTGCAAGTTCTGTAAAAGTCACACCCTTCATAGAGAAACCCGATAAAGCCTTTTAGCTGGTAAGGCTTGGTATAACTATAGCCTAGATGGCTAAAATAAGGATGTGAATTGTTATGGCAAAGGAAAAAGCAGCTTCTAAAGCTGTGGCTAGGAAAAACAGGCAAAGAAAAGGTATAAGGAAGTTTTTCCGAGAAGTTGTATCTGAAGTCAAAAAAGTTTCATGGCCCAATGCCAAAGACTTGACTAATCACACACTTGTTGTGGTAGTTCTAATTTTGTTATTTGCCATTGTAATTGGTATTGTGGATTTTGGATTGGGTAAGTTATTTACATTAATTTCTTAATTAAGGAGGGACGGGTCACAAGGCTTGACCCTAGGTCTTATGTCTGAAAAAGAAAGGGACCAAGAAGCTAAATGGTATGTGGTCCATACCTATTCTGGATACGAGAATAAGGTAAAAGCAAATCTGGAAAAGATGGTTGAGAACCGAGGTCTCCAAGATCTGATTTTTGAGATCAAAGTTCCCATGGAAGAGCACATTGAGGTTAAAGATGGGAAAAAAAGGTCTGTCATGCGCAAAATCTTCCCAGGATATGTAATAGTGAAGATGATTATGACAGACGAGTCTTGGTATATAGTAAGAAACACCCGTGGTGTTACGGGATTTGTAGGGCCTGGCTCCAAACCCATACCTCTTACCGATGAAGAAATAAGGAAGCTAGGTGTGGAAAATATACCAGTGGAGCTTAAGGCAGAAGTTGGAGACAACGTTCGCGTTATATCGGGACCATTGGAAAACTTTATTGGAGTTATAGAAGAGATTTATCCCGATAAGCAAAAAGTGCGCGTATCTGTATCTATGTTTGGGAGAGAAACTCCTATTGACTTGGATTTTGACCAGATACAAAAAATATAAGACCTTAAAACTGAGGAGGTGTCAACATGGCAAAAAAAGTAACAGGAATCATAAAATTACAGATCCCAGCAGGCAAAGCAACACCAGCACCACCTGTAGGACCAGCTTTAGGACAACATGCTGTTAATATAATGGGTTTCTGTAAGGAATTCAATGAAAAAACAGCTAAGCAAGCAGGGCTAATTATTCCAGTTGTAATTACCGTATATCAGGATCGTTCCTTTACCTTTATTACAAAAACTCCTCCAGCTGCTGTTTTACTTAAAAAGGCCGCTGGTATTGATAAAGCATCTGGAAAGCCCAATGTAGAAAAAGTTGCTAAAGTTACAAAGCAACAAGTTCAAGAGATTGCAGAACTTAAAATGCCTGATCTAAATGCCGCAAGCTTAGAGGCAGCTATAAGCATGATTGAAGGAACTGCAAAAAGCATGGGTATTGTAGTAGAGTAAAATACTAATTAGGATAATAAGTGGGAGAAAGCTATAAGCTTTCGACAACACCACAAGGAGGTAAGAAAATGAAAAGAGGAAAGAGATATACAGATAGCCTAAAATTAATAGATCGTACCAAGCTATATGATCCCCAAGAAGCTATCGAGCTTGTAAAGCAGACAGCCAAGGCTAAATTTGATGAGACTGTTGAAGCTAGTATTAGGCTAGGGGTAAATCCAAGACATGCAGATCAGCAGGTAAGAGGAGCTGTAGTACTTCCTCATGGAACAGGCCGAACTGTAAAGGTTTTAGTATTTGCAAAAGGAGATAAGGCAAAAGAAGCTGAACAAGCAGGAGCAGATTATGTTGGCGCAGAGGAATTGGTCCAAAAGATTCAAGAAGAAAATTGGTTAGATTTCGATGTTTGTGTTGCAACTCCTGATATGATGGCTCTTGTTGGACGCTTAGGACGTATATTGGGACCAAAAGGACTAATGCCCAACCCCAAATCCGGTACTGTGACCATGGATGTAGCAAAGGCTGTTCAAGATATCAAAGCAGGTAAAGTTGAGTATCGTGTGGACAGAGCAGGTATTATCCATGTTCCTATTGGAAAAGCTTCTTTTGAAACCGAAAAGCTAAATGAAAACTTATCAGTGATTATGGATGCTATTATAAAGGCAAAACCAGCTGCTGCAAAAGGAACCTACCTAAGAAGTATTGTTTTATCCAGTACTATGGGTCCTGGAATTAAAATAAATCCAAGTGCATTTTAAGCTTGACAACTATCAAGTTTTGTAGTAGACTTTTATAGAATTGAATAGGAAATACCATCTTGCCGTAGACAGTAGGTACTGCTAAAAGCAGTTTAAACCCATGGCCTACCGAGGTGAGAGAGCAAATAGGAATATACTGCCCTCTTGCCATTTGGCTTTAGACCATACGGTAAGAGGGTATTTTTGATGCAAGGGAAAGGGATTCAAGAGGAGGTGTGACTGGGATAATGACGGTAAAAGAGAAAAAAGCGCAAATAGTGCAGGAATTGAAAGATAAATTTACCAACTCTAGTAGCGCGATTTTGGTAGACTATAAAGGATTGAATGTTCAAGAAGTTACTGAACTTCGAAACAACTTCCGTCAAGCCAATGTAGAGTATAAGGTATACAAGAACACTCTAACTGAAATTGCAGCAAAGGAACTAGGATTAGAAGAAATAATACCTTATCTAGAAGGTCCCACTGCAATAGCATTTGGTATAGATGATCCTGTGGCTCCTGCCAAAATATTAACCGACGCCATTAAAAAGTATAAGAAAATGGAATTTAAGGTGGGAGTTGTTGACGGAAAAGTAATTGACGTAGATGGCATTAAGGAATTAGCAGAACTTCCATCCAGAGAAGAACTTATTGCTAAGATGCTGGGTAGCATGAATGCTCCTATTGCAAATCTGGTGGGAGTACTCAGCGGAACTATGAGAGCTTTAGTTTATGCTCTTAACGCTATTAAAGAACAAAAAGAGGCACAAGCTCAGTAATAATTAGAATCAAAAATCAAAAATTAAAATGGAGGTATAAAAATGGACAAGAATCAAATTATGGAAGCCATTAAAAATATGACAGTTTTAGAACTTGCTGAATTAGTAAAAGCACTTGAAGAGGAGTTTGGAGTTAGCGCTGCTGCGCCTGTAGCTGTTGCTGCTGCTCCCGCTGCTGGAGGAGCTGCTGGTGCTGCAGAGGCAGAAGAAAAGACTGAATTTGATGTTGTGCTAGCTGATGTTGGAGCTCAAAAGATTAAAGTTATTAAGGTTGTTAGAGAACTAACTGGCCTAGGACTAAAAGAAGCTAAGGATCTAGTAGACAATGCTCCAAAGCCAGTTAAAGAAGGAGTCAGCAAGGAAGACGCTGAAGAAGCTAAGGCTAAACTAGAAGAAGTTGGCGCAAAAGTAGAAATAAAATAAGGTTAAACTCAACTACGAAAGAAAAAGGACTAACAAAAGTCCTTTTTCTTTTGAAAAAATTAAAATACCCCTTGACAAGGCTTTTATTGTATGATAGTGTTATAAATTGCATTAATGTATGCATTTACTTAAATTTCTGATTAATTATAGACAGTTGTTGTTTAAAAAACATAAGAAAAGGTTAATTTATGATAATGGGGGAATAAAGTGTTTTTTTTGTGGAAATAATAGACAATAATGCTCCTTGGCATATTTGCCCAACGGCTTTTTGGGTCAAGGGGCTTTTAATATTTTTCATGGTTATTAATTCTTAAGGGGTGAGATGTTGCATGGTGCATCCAGTCAAGATGGGAAACAAGATTCGCATGAGTTATTCCAGAATAGATGAAGTTCTGGACATGCCCAACCTTATTGAGATACAGAAACGTTCATACAAATGGTTTCTGGAAGAGGGTCTTAGAGAAGTGTTCAATGATATTTCTCCCATCACCGATTACACGGAAAATTTAGTTTTAGAATTTGTAGACTATAAACTTGGAGAGAATACCAAATACACTGTAGAGGAATGTAAGGAAAGGGATGTTACTTATTCAGCGCCTTTAAAGGTTCAAGTTAGATTAATCAATAGAGAGACTGGAGAAGTTAAGGAACAGGAAGTCTTTATGGGAGATTTCCCTTTAATGACAGAACAGGGAACTTTTATTATAAATGGTGCGGAACGAGTAATTGTCAGTCAATTAGTGCGTTCTCCCGGCGTATATTATTCAGACACAATAGATAAGGCTGGAAAAAAGCTATTCTCTGCCACCGTTATTCCCAACCGTGGAGCGTGGCTGGAATACGAAACAGATTCCAATGAGATTATCTATGTTAGGGTAGATCGTACCCGAAAACTGCCTATTACAGTATTACTAAGAGCTTTAGGTTATGGTACAGACAGCCAAATCAGGGAGCTTATGGGCGAGGATGAAAGATTACTTAAGACCTTAGACAAGGATAATACAACTTCCTATGAAGAAGGACTTTTGGAAATCTATAAGCGCCTAAGACCCGGAGAGCCCCCTACAGTTGATAGTGCAAAACAGCTCTTTAATTCCTTGTTCTTTGATCCAAGAAGATACGATTTGGCTCGTTTTGGAAGATATAAGTTCAATAAAAAATTATCCCTTGCTTCCAGAATCGCAGGCAAAAAATGTGCTGAGGATATTATAAATACTGAAACTGGCGAGATATTAGCTAAAAAAGGTGAGAGGCTAAGCCTGGAAAAAGCGCAAGAGATTCAACATTCAGGTATCAATCAAGTATTAATAGAGATTGATGAAGAAAAAACTGCTAGGGTTGTGGGCAACAACTTTGTAGATGCTAAATATCATTTAGATTTTGATTTGGAAGAGCTAGGTATAAATGAGTATGTTCATTATCCTACCCTAAAAGAAATAATGGATGAGCTCCCAGACGAAAAAGAGCTTAAAGAAGCCTTGAAAGAGAATATAGACAGGCTAATACCTAAGCATATAACTGTAGATGATATAGTAGCTACCGTAAATTATATCATTTATCTTCTATATGATATAGGAAATGTGGATGATATTGATCATCTAGGAAATAGACGTTTGCGTTCAGTAGGGGAACTGCTTCAAAATCAATTTAGGATTGGATTATCCAGGATGGAAAGAGTGGTCAGGGAGAGGATGACCATCCAGGATGTGGATGTCATTACCCCCCAAGGTCTTATTAATATCCGTCCTTTAACCGCTGCTATTAAAGAATTTTTCGGCAGCAGCCAATTATCTCAATTTATGGATCAGACCAATCCCCTATCAGAGCTGACTCATAAGCGTAGATTGAGTGCTCTAGGTCCAGGCGGTTTGAGCCGGGAAAGAGCAGGTTTTGAAGTTCGTGACGTTCATCATTCCCATTATGGACGTATGTGCCCCATCGAAACCCCTGAAGGACCCAATATTGGACTTATTGGTTCGCTTAGCACCTATGCCAGAGTCAATGAATACGGATTTATTGAGGCTCCCTATAGAAAGGTAGATAAAGAAAAGGGTGTTGTAACAGACGAGATAGTTTATCTCACTGCAGATGAGGAAGACCAGTATGTTATAGCCCAAGGAAACGAGCCCCTTGACGAAGAAGGCCGCTTTGTTGACGATAGGGTAATGGCTAGAGTCGGGGAAGATATCTATGAAGTTGACAGGGAAAGCGTTGACTTTATGGACGTTTCGCCTAAGCAGGTAGTTTCGGTAGCCGCTGCTATGATCCCATTCCTGGAGAATGACGACGCTAACCGTGCCCTAATGGGAGCCAACATGCAGCGTCAAGCTGTCCCCTTGATTAGGACAGAGGCACCTATCGTTGGTACTGGTATGGAATACAAGGCTGCCAAGGATTCGGGAGTAGTGGTGCTGGCCAAAGAGGATGGAGTGGTAGTCAAAGTATCTGCTAACTCCATTGATATTCGCAATAAGGCTGGTCAAATTACCACATACAAGCTACTTAAATTTAAGCGTTCTAACCAGGGAACTTGCGTTAACCAAAGGCCTATAGTCAATGTAGGAGATGAGGTAAAAGAGGGACAGATTATTGCTGACGGTCCTGCTACCGAAAATGGAGAAATTGCATTAGGCAAGAATGTGCTAATAGGCTTTATGACCTGGGAAGGATATAACTTTGAGGACGCTATCCTAATAAGCGAAAGATTGGTTAAGGAGGACGTGTACACCTCCATTCATATAGAAGAATACGAAGCCGAAGCTCGAGACACCAAGCTTGGTCCTGAAGAAATTACCAGAGATATTCCAAATACTGGTGAAGAAGCCCTAAAGGATTTGGACGAGAGAGGTATTGTCAGAATAGGAGCAGAGGTAAGGGCAAACGACATCTTGGTTGGTAAAGTCACTCCTAAAGGGGAGACAGAGCTTACAGCCGAAGAGAGACTTCTGAGGGCCATTTTTGGAGAAAAAGCCAGGGAGGTTAGAGACACTTCTCTAAGAGTACCCCATGGTGAAGGCGGTATTGTTGTTGATGTTAAGGTCTTTACTAGGGAAAATGGAGATGAATTGCCCCCTGGGGTAAATGAATTGGTAAGGGTTTATGTAGCTCAAAAGAGGAAGATATCTGTTGGAGATAAGATGGCTGGGCGTCACGGTAATAAGGGTGTTATATCCAAAATATTGCCTGAAGAGGATATGCCCTTCTTGCCTGATGGAACACCCCTTGATATAGTCCTAAACCCACTTGGTGTGCCGTCTCGTATGAATATAGGACAGGTTTTGGAAACTCACTTAGGGCTAGCAGCCAAAGCCTTAGGCTGGGAAGTTGCTACACCGGTATTTGATGGTGCTAGTGAAATTGATATTATGAAAACCTTAGAGAAAGCAGGGCTGCCAGCCGATGGAAAGCTAACTTTATATGATGGTCGTACTGGAGAACCCTTTGACAATAAAGTAACGGTAGGTTATATGTATCTTCTAAAACTAGCCCACTTGGTAGACGATAAGATACATGCTAGATCTACTGGACCTTACTCCTTAGTAACACAGCAGCCTCTAGGCGGTAAGGCGCAATTTGGAGGACAGCGTTTCGGAGAGATGGAGGTTTGGGCTTTAGAAGCCTATGGTGCTGCTCATACATTGCAGGAGCTGCTCACTGTAAAATCAGACGATGTAGTAGGTAGGGTCAAAACTTACGAGTCTATAGTCAAAGGTGAAAATATTCCAGAGCCTGGAGTACCTGAATCCTTTAAGGTTCTTATCAAAGAGCTGCAGAGCTTGGCCTTGGATGTTAAGGTGCTATCTGAAGAAAGCGAAGAATTAGAGATTTTAGAAGATGACGAAGATGATACCCAATTGGATGTAAATATTGAGGGACACGAAACTCAAGAAGAAGAGGAAGAAGAAATTCCAGAAGAAGAGATGGAAGACTTTGATATAGACGATATAGTAGATATTCCAGACCTAAACGACACTCTCTTTGAAGATATCGAAGACATAGACTTTGATGATAATGACGAGGATTAAGATTTAATAATAGGAAGGGAGAGAGAGCCCTTGTTCGATCTTAACGAATTTGATGCCATTCAAATAGGTTTAGCTTCTCCGGACAAAATTAGAGAATGGTCCAGGGGAGAGGTTAAGAAACCTGAGACCATAAACTATAGAACCTTAAAACCGGAAAAAGACGGCCTATTTTGTGAGAAGATTTTTGGTCCCCAAAAAGACTGGGAATGCCATTGCGGTAAATACAAAAGAGTACGATATAAGGGTATAATCTGTGACAGATGTGGCGTTGAGGTAACTCGCTCAAAGGTAAGAAGGGAGCGAATGGGGCATATTGAGTTAGCTGCCCCAGTCTCCCATATATGGTATTTTAAGGGCATCCCCAGTAGAATGGGACTTATCCTAGATATGTCACCAAGATCTTTGGAGAAGGTATTGTACTTTGCTTCCTATATTGTTATAGATCCCGGTGATACACCTCTCTTAAAGCTGCAACTTTTGAATGATAGAGAGTATAGGGAATGCCGTGAGAAATATGGCAATGCCTTTAAAGCAGGAATGGGTGCTGAAGCCATAAAGGAGATCCTGCAGGAGATAGACCTGGATAAGCTGTCCCAGGAGCTGAGGGAAGAGCTGGAGACAGCCACAGGTCAGAAAAAGGTGAGAATTGTAAAACGCTTAGAAGTAGTGGAGGCCTTCCGTAAATCTGGAAATAGGCCTGAGTGGATGATATTGGATGTTATACCTGTCATCCCCCCAGAACTTCGCCCTATGGTACAGCTGGATGGAGGACGCTTTGCAACATCTGACCTTAACGACCTTTATAGAAGGGTAATAAATAGAAACAATAGGCTAAAGAGGCTGTTGGATTTAGCAGCTCCTGATATCATCGTTAGAAACGAAAAGAGGATGCTGCAAGAAGCAGTAGACGCCCTTATAGATAATGGTAGAAGAGGCCGTCCTGTAACAGGACCTGGTAATAGGCCCTTAAAATCCCTGAGTGACATGCTAAAGGGTAAGCAGGGTAGGTTTAGGCAGAACCTACTTGGAAAGCGAGTAGACTATTCTGGCCGTTCAGTTATTGTAGTAGGTCCTGAGCTAAAAATGTACCAATGTGGCCTTCCTAAAGAGATGGCACTGGAGCTCTTTAAGCCATTTGTAATGAAGCGATTGGTAGAAAAGGATCTGGCACATAATATCAAGAGCGCAAAGCGAATGGTTGAAAGAGTTAGAGAAGAAGTATGGGATGTGCTAGAGGAAGTAATTAAAGAGCATCCTGTACTCCTAAACAGAGCGCCAACTCTTCATAGATTGGGAATACAAGCCTTTGAGCCGGTTTTGGTAGAAGGCCGTGCTATACAGCTTCATCCTCTAGTATGTAGTGCCTATAATGCGGACTTTGACGGGGACCAAATGGCCGTTCACGTACCCCTATCCGTAGAGGCACAGGCTGAGGCCAGATTTTTGATGCTGTCTACCAACAACATTCTAAAGCCTTCCGATGGGCGTCCAGTGGTGAGCCCAACCCAGGATATGGTTATAGGAACTTACTATTTAACCTGTGTAAAAGAAGAGGGTAAAGGAAAAGGCAAAGTATTTGGCTCCAGTGACGAGGTTATTATGGCCTACAGCACAGGGGATCTAGATCTACACGTGCCTATAAAGATGCGTGTAGTGAAAGAAATTGATGGCAAAAAGGTATCCAAGCTCATTGACACAACGGCAGGTAGGGTTATCTTTAACGAGGCCATACCTCAGGACCTAGGCTTCAAAGACAGAACAGATCCTGATGAAATGTTTGAGCTGGAAATTGATGAAGTAGTAGATAAAAAGGTATTAGGCAACATAGTAGATAGATGCTATAGAAAATATGGGGCTACTGAAACCAGTGTTATTCTGGATAGGATTAAAGAACTAGGTTTCCATTACTCCACAATAGGTGGCATAACTGTCAGTGTTTCAGATATGGTAGTGCCTAAGGAGAAGAAAGAACTTCTAGCAAATGCTGATAAGGAAGTTCGCAATATAGAGAGACAATTTAGAAGAGGCCTTATATCTGAGGAAGAGCGCTATGACAAGGTAATAAATACCTGGAATAAGACCACTGAGCAAGTTACCAAAGCTCTGATGGATAGTATGGACCACTTTAATCCTATATATATGATGGCTAAATCCGGAGCTAGAGGTAGCGTTAACCAGATACGTCAGTTGGCTGGTATGCGAGGTCTTATGGCCAACCCAACTGGTAAGATTATCGAGCTGCCCATTAGGGCTAACTTCCGCGAAGGACTTACGGTTCTTGAGTTCTTTATCTCTACTCACGGTGCCAGAAAGGGTCTTGCCGACACTGCTCTTAGAACGGCAGACTCAGGTTATCTAACCAGACGACTGGTAGACGTAAGCCAAGACGTTATTGTCAGAGAAGAAGACTGTTTTGCAAGGGATGGAATAAAGCCTCAGGGCATAGAGGTATCCGAAATAAAAGATGGAGCTGAAGTTATAGAAGAACTTTCAGATAGGATTGTGGGCCGCTATGCATCTCAAGATATTATTCATCCTGAGACTGGTGAAGTAATAGTTAGGACAAATGAACTGATTACTCACGAGATTGCAGATGAAATAATTAAAGCAGGAATAAAAGAGATAAGCATTCGTTCTGTTCTCACCTGTAGGACTGAACATGGTGTATGCGCTAAGTGCTATGGAACCAACATGGCTACAGGATACCCGGTAAATATAGGTGAGGCTGTAGGAATTATTGCTGCCCAATCCATAGGAGAACCAGGTACTCAGCTAACTATGAGAACCTTCCACTTAGGTGGAGTTGCTGGAGACGATATCACCCAAGGTCTACCTAGGGTAGAGGAACTCTTTGAAGCAAGAAAGCCCAAGGGATTGGCAGTTATTTCAGAAATATCAGGTATTGTTAAGATCAATGAGACCAAGAAAAAGAGAGAAATCTCTATTATTAGTGAGGATGGAGAAGCTAAGACCTATTTAATTCCTTATGGGTCCCGATTAAGCGTTACAGAAGGACAGTATGTAGAAGCTGGAGATGAGCTCACCGAAGGGTCTATTAATCCCCATGACATCTTGAAGATTAGAGGAGTTAAGGGAGTTCAGGCTTATCTCCTACACGAAGTACAAAAGGTTTATAGAATGCAAGGGGTTGACATTAACGACAAACATATAGAAATAATTGTAAGACAGATGCTAAGAAAGGTGAAAATCGAGGATGCTGGAGATACAGATATGCTGCCTGGCAGTCTGGTAGATATCTTCGAATTTGAACGAGAGAATGAAAGGGTAGTACAAGAAGGTGGACGTCCAGCTTATGCAAAGCGGGTACTTCTTGGAATAACCAAAGCTGCCCTAGCTACAGAGTCCTTCCTATCAGCGGCTTCTTTCCAAGAGACTACCAGAGTCTTGACCGATGCTGCTATTAAGGGTAAGGTGGACCGCTTGATGGGACTTAAGGAAAACGTAATCATCGGTAAACTAATTCCTGCAGGAACAGGGATGAGCCGGTATAAGAATATAGAAATTTATACCGATGAAGACCAAGAACAGCAAGCCATCTCCGCAGAGGAAGTTGAAGAGAAAGAACCAAGTATGCAGATATAGAATAAGGTTTAGCTTTAAAATTATTCCGACAGTCATAGACAGATGGCTGTCGGAATCTTTATTAAAAATTGTTGACAAGGGATTTACAGAATGATAGAATACTTAAGTGCGTAATTTGGTGCATTGTATACTAAAATTATGCATATAGGGGTTGAAGACCATGTTAGAAGACCTAAGAAAGGCTTCAAACAGGACGGTTGGCATGAAACAAACTCTTAAAGCAGTAGAAAGAGGAAAAGCAGAAAAAGTATATCTGGCAAAAGACGTAGACGATTATATTTCGCAAAAAGTAAAAGATACATGCCAAAGTCATGATGTTGATATTATAATGGTCGATTCCATGAAGGAGCTAGGAGAAGCCTGTGGTATAACCGTTGGAGCAGCTACAGCTGCTATTTTAAAAGACGCTTAAGGAATACAGGCATTAAAAGAAATAATAGTGAGATACTGAAATTGTTAGCTAATTTTTGAAAGGAGGTGGCGGAATGCCCACAATTAATCAGTTGGTACGAAGGGGAAGAAAGAAGGTAGAGTATAAATCAAACACTCCTGCCCTTAGAGAAAGTCCTCAAAAGAGAGGAGTATGTGTTGCAGTTAGTACCCGAACACCTAGAAAGCCAAACTCTGCACTTCGAAAGATAGCAAGGGTAAGGCTGTCAAATGGACTTGAGGTAACAGCTTACATTCCAGGTATTGGACATAATCTACAAGAGCACTCTGTTGTGTTAATTCGTGGCGGAAGAGTGAAAGACTTGCCTGGAGTACGCTACCATGTTATCCGTGGTGCTTTAGATACAGCTGGAGTTGAAAATCGCCAGCAGGCTAGATCTAAGTATGGGGCCAAGAAGCCCAAAAAATAATTTTTCATAATCCTGCGAGAAGGAGGGAAGAATATGCCAAGAAAAGGACATGTTCCCAAGCGAGATGTGCTACCCGATCCTCTTTATGGTAGTAAGGTTGTAACAAAACTTATTAACCAAATTATGATGGATGGTAAAAAAGGGATAGCTCAAAGGATTTGCTATGGTGCTTTTGATGTTGTTAAAGAAAAAACTGGAAGAGATCCTATGGAGGTTTTCCAAGAAGCCTTAGAAAATATAATGCCAGTACTAGAAGTAAGACCTCGCAGAGTAGGTGGAGCTACTTATCAGGTACCTGTAGAAGTTCGTCCTGAAAGAAGGCAGACTTTAGGTCTTCGATGGCTGGTAGACAATGCGCGCCAACGTGGAGAGAGAACCATGATAGAAAGACTGGCAGCTGAAATTATGGATGCTGCTAATAACACAGGTGGCGCAGTAAGGAAGAAAGAAGATACCCATAGGATGGCAGAAGCTAACAGAGCTTTTGCTCATTATCGTTGGTAACACATAAAAGCCACTAGCCAGCAATCCAAATGACAGGGCATCAAAATCAAAACTTAGGTGTCCAGTGAATCGTCAACTGAAAGGAGGAAAAGAAATGCCTAGGCAATTTCCGTTAGAGAAAACCAGGAACATAGGAATCATGGCACACATAGATGCAGGTAAGACAACTACAACGGAGCGAATCCTGTTCTACACAGGAAGAGTTCATAAGATGGGTGAGACTCACGAAGGCTCTGCAACTATGGACTGGATGGCTCAGGAACAGGAACGAGGCATAACCATCACATCAGCTGCTACAACTGCACAGTGGAAGGGACATCGTATCAACATTATAGATACGCCCGGGCATGTGGACTTTACTGTTGAAGTTGAACGGTCACTGCGCGTACTTGATGGCTCAGTGGCAGTTTTCTGTGCTAAAGGCGGTGTAGAGCCTCAATCTGAGACTGTATGGCGTCAGGCCGATAAGTACCATGTGCCAAGAATAGCATATATAAATAAGATGGACATTACAGGCGCTGATTTCTTCAACGTATTAGAGATGATGGAGGACCGCCTGCAAGCTAATGCTGTTCCGATTCAGCTTCCTATAGGAAAAGAAGATGCTTTTGTAGGCATTATCGATTTAGTACAACAAAAAGCTATTATTTATAAAGATGATTTAGGTACTCAGAGTGAGGAGACTGAAATCCCCGAGGATATGAGGGAGCTAGCAGAAGAGTATAGATCTCGTTTAATAGAAGCTGTAGCTGAGCGGGATGACGACCTCATGATGAAGTACCTAGAAGGAGAAGAGTTAACTGTAGAGGAGATAAAGGCAGGGATACGAAAGGCTACTGTTGCAGTAGAGATTATCCCAGTGCTATGCGGATCCTCTTACAAGAATAAAGGGGTGCAACCACTTCTAGATGCTATTGTGGACTATATGCCATCACCCTTGGATGTACCAGCTATAAAGGGTACTGTACCAGGGACCGATGAGGAGACAGAAAGACATTCTTCCGATGACGAGCCTTTTAGTGCTCTAGCATTTAAGATCATGACAGATCCTTATGTTGGAAAGTTAGCTTTCTTTAGAGTATACTCTGGAACCTTAAAATCTGGCTCCTATGTATACAACTCTACAAAAGGAAAGCGAGAAAGAATCGGAAGAATCCTGCTCATGCACGCAAATCACCGTGAAGAGGTTGATGAAGTGTATGCCGGTGATATTGCAGCTGCTGTAGGGCTAAAAGACACCACAACCGGTGATACCCTATGCTTGGAAGAAGATCCGGTTATCCTAGAATCTATGGAATTCCCAGAACCAGTTATTCAGGTAGCTATTGAGCCAAAGACTAAGGCTGGACAGGATAAGATGAGCGTAGCCCTGCAAAAATTAGCTGAGGAAGATCCTACCTTCCGTACCTACACTGATGCAGAAACTGGACAAACCATTATTGCAGGTATGGGAGAGCTTCACCTGGAGATTATTGTAGATAGACTGCTGAGAGAGTTTAAGGTGGAAGCCAATGTAGGTAAGCCTCAAGTTGCTTATAGGGAGACCATACGTAAGGCTGTTAAGGCCGAAGGAAAATTTGTTCGCCAGTCTGGTGGACGTGGTCAGTATGGTCATGTATGGATAGAGATAGAACCATTAGAATCTGGAGCTGGATACGAGTTTGTAAACAAGATTGTAGGAGGCGTAGTGCCTAAGGAATACATTGGACCTGTTGACCAAGGAATACAAGAAGCTATGGAAAGCGGAGTCCTTGGCGGATATCCAGTAGTAGATGTGAAAGTTACATTATATGATGGTTCTTACCATGAAGTTGACTCTTCTGAGATGGCCTTTAAGATTGCGGCCTCTATGGCCTTTAAGGAAGCTATGCAAAAAGCAGATCCAGTTCTGCTAGAGCCTATGATGAAGGTAGAAGTTACAGTCCCTGAAGAATACATGGGAGATGTAATGGGAGATATTAACTCCAGACGTGGTAGGATCGAGGGAATGGAGGCTAGATCTGGAGTTCAGGTAATCACCGCTTATGTTCCTCTAGCCGAGATGTTTGGATATGCTACTGACCTTCGATCTAAGAGTCAGGGTAGAGGCGTTTACACAATGCAGCTATCCCACTACGAAGAAGTTCCTGCTAGTATTGCAGAAAAAATTCTATCTAAATAAAAATATAAAATAGATATTAATGATAATGAAGGAGGAAAAGAAAAGATGGCTAAAGAGAAATTTGAAAGAACGAAGCCTCACG
>CALKWV010000106.1 GCA_938003915.1 uncultured Bacillota bacterium
GCAGCTTCCGCCGTTTCAAAGAATATTTACCAGGGGATTATCAAAAAGGACGCAGTAATCAGCTTCTCTGCCATCCTTCTTACTTCTTTTGCGCGTGCAGCTGTTGTTTTAATTCTACCATGCCATAATAGCTCACTTACTTGGTTTCTTAGCAGTGCCTTGCGTTGATCAGTTGGTCTGCCTAATTTTCTTCTTGCCATTTTAACAACCCTCCTTCACGTAAATGTGCCCCTTTAGAGACTATTCATCACTTTTCTTCAAACTCAAGTTTAATTCAGCAAGCTTATCCTTTACTTCTTGCAAGGATTTCTTACCTAGATTTCGTACTTTCATCATATCTTCTTCAGTTTTCTGAATTAATTCTCCTACTGTATTAATGCCTGCTCGCTTTAGGCAATTGTAGGAACGAACGGAAAGATCCAGCTCTTCGATGGTCATCTCCAAGACTTTTTCTTCCTCGTCCTCTTCTTTTTCTACCATAATTTCAACTTCGTTAACATGCTCTGTTAAATCTATGAAGAGCATTAGATGCTCGCTCATAATCTTGGCAGCTAAGCTAGTAGCTTCATCAGCATTTATACTGCCATCAGTCCATACCTCTAAGGTAAGCTTGTCATAGTCAGTAACTTGACCTACACGAGTGTCTTCTACATTAAAGTTAACCCTTTTAATAGGTGTAAATATGGAATCAACGGGAATAATTCCTATAGGCTGACCGGGTTTTTTGTTCCTTTCAGCCGGAACATAACCTCTGCCCTTTTCAATTGTAATTTCCATATAAAGCTTTGCGTCCTCATTTAGAGTAGCAATGTGCTGATCTCCGTTGATTATCTCAACACCCGCTTCAGTCAATATATCTGCACCAGTGAGAACACACGGACCTTGAGCATTAACGGTGATTACCTTTGGCTCATCCTGATCCATCTTTATGGCCAGGTCCTTAAGGTTTAGGATTATCTCCACTAGATCTTCTTTAACTCCAGGAATGGTGGAAAACTCATGGAGAACACCCTCTACCTTTATGGATGTAACTGCAGCACCTGGCAAGGAAGATAATAAAACTCTTCTAAGGGAGTTACCCAGTGTAGTACCAAAGCCTCTCTCCAAAGGTTCTACTACAAACTTACCATAGCTGCCATCCTCTGACAGTTCAACAATTTCTATTCTTGGCTTTTCTATTTCAATCATTAATACTAAC
Source organism: uncultured Bacillota bacterium (assembly GCA_938003915.1). Taxonomy (GTDB): domain Bacteria; phylum Bacillota; class Clostridia; order Caldicoprobacterales; family UBA3941; genus JAAYGY01. The sequence goes on from CALKWV010000106.1 coordinate 1,199, forward strand.
CCTCCTCATAACTTTTTAATCCGCTTATTCCGAGGGCAAACAGTTCAGGATATTAAGCTTTATCTAGAGTACAGCTCTACAATCAAGTGCTCCTGAATTGGTACATCGATGTCTTCTCTAGCGGGCAGAGCTGTTACTGTTCCTTCTAGCTTTTCATAATCAACTTGTAACCATGGTACAACAACTCTGTCTGTGCCATCTCTTAGTGCCTTAAAGTGTTCGATATTGGAAGCGGACTTCTCTCTTACAGCAATAACGTCCCCTTCATCAACTAGATAAGAAGGAATATTAACCCTTTTACCATTAACTGTAATGTGACCATGTAGCACAAATTGTCGAGCCTGTGCCCTAGATGAAGCAAATCCTAGCCTATAAACCACATTGTCCAATCTTCTTTCTAATAGCTGGAGAAGGTTTTCACCGGTAATGCCCCTCATACGTTCAGCTTGTTTATAATAACGCTCAAACTGTGTCTCCAAAACTCCGTATATCCTTCTAGCCTTTTGCTTTTCACGAAGCTGGAGTCCATACTCCGATAGCTTTCTCCTTCTTTGTCCGTGTTGTCCTGGTGCTGTAGGTCTGCGAGTAAAAGAGCATTTATCGGAGTAGCAGCGATCTCCTTTTAGATATAGTTTGGTTCCTTCGCGACGGCATAGTCGACAAACTGAACCTGTATATTTCGCCATCTATTTACACCTCCATTAAACTCTACGTCTTTTTGGTGGCCTACATCCATTATGGGGAATAGGCGTAACATCTTTAATCATGCTAATTTCAAGCCCAGCTGCTTGTAGAGAACGAATAGCAGCTTCCCTTCCGGCACCTGGTCCCTTTACATAGACCTCTACTGTCTTTAGGCCATGTTCCATAGCAGCCTTGGCAGCAGATTCAGCAGCCATCTGTGCAGCAAAGGGTGTACCCTTTCTTGAGCCTTTAAAGCCCAATGTGCCAGAGCTTGCCCATGAAATAGCATTTCCTGCCGTATCAGTAATAGTAACTATTGTATTATTGAAAGTTGAACGGATGTGTGCAGCACCGCGTTCAATATTCTTCTTTTCACGGCGTCTTCTAGATCTACGTGCTTGATTTCTAGCCATTCATGCCCCTCCTATATTACTTCTTTCTGCGAACCCCAACGGTTCTCTTTGGTCCCTTACGGGTCCTTGCGTTTTGTTTTGTGCTCTGTCCACGGACAGGCAAACCTCTTCTATGTCTAATTCCTCGATAACATCCAATCTCAATTAGACGCTTTATATTAAGAGATACTTCTCTTCTTGCGTCACCTTCTACTTTAACGTTTCTATCAATATATTCCCTAAGCTTGTTAACTTCTTCTTCGGTTAAATCCCGAACTCTTTTATCCGGATCTATACCCGTTGCAGCTAAAATTTCATTGGATTTTGGCCTGCCTATTCCATAAATATAGGTTAGTCCAATCTCAACCCGTTTATCTCTAGGCAGATCGATACCGGCTATACGAGCCATCTCTACACCTCCATACTAATGATTATTCCATATTTTTCATAGGTTTAAACCATGGAATCTAGAATACTATTTATATTAACCTTGTTTCTGCTTATGTCTAGGATTTTCGCAGATAACCATAACTCTACCTTTGCGCCTAATTACTTTACACTTTTCACAAATTGGTTTTACAGACGGTCTTACTTTCATCCCATTACCTCCTTATCACTTACCTCGCCAAGTAATCCGACCTCGGGTCAAATCGTAGGGCGATAGTTCTACCGTCACCTTATCCCCCGGTAATATCCGGATAAAATTCATACGAAGTTTACCAGATATATGGGCTAAAACTTGATGCCCATTTTCTAATTCAACCTTAAACATGGCATTGGGCAATGCTTCTACAACCGTACCTTCAACTTCAATAACATCCTCTTTGGCCAAGGAATTCACCCTCCTTTTACTTATATCCCAAGATTTTCCAAGCTCTTTCTTATTTCAGCATCAAGGACTTTTTGTCTCTTTAAAAGCTTTTCCCTTATATTATCCAAATAGTTAGGCCTTATATCTACATGTTTGAGCTTCTTCTTCTTGGGCTTATCTATGGATCTGTTAGTACCATTGGCAATTAGCACATATTCCTGATCCAGTTGCCCGACTACGACAAAGAGCTTACCCTTATCCCTTCCTGCTTTTGCTAACACTACTCTACCTAATAAATCTTTATCATCTACCATCACCTTTATCTACTCTCCTTGTGTTAGTATTAAAGGCTGGTCTTTAGTTATTGCAATGGTATGTTCATAGTGAGCAGAAAGGCTACCATCTTGAGTTACTACCGTCCAGCCATCGTCCAGGAATCTAACCTGGTCAGTCCCCTGATTTACCATGGGTTCAATGGCTAGGGTCATCCCTTCTCGCAGTCGTGGTCCCCTTCCTGGAGGTCCAAAATTCGGCACTTGGGGTTCTTCATGCATCTCCTGCCCGATGCCGTGACCTACTAATGCTTTTACAACAGAGTATCCTCTTTGCTCTACATAACTTTGTATTGCGTGGGATATATCGGAAACCCGGTATCCTTTCCGTGCGAATTCCAACCCTCTAAAAAATGCTTCCTTAGTAACTTTTATAAGCTCTAGTGCCTCAACTGAAACCTTTCCAACAGGATAAGTTCTGGCTGCATCGCCACAATATCCTTTATAGAAGGCACCAATATCGATGCTTACTATATCTCCTTCTTTTAGAGGGGTAGGTCCGGGAATTCCGTGAACTACCTGATCATTGATGGATGCACAAATGTTTGCCGGGTAGCCCTGATACCCCTTAAAGGCAGGAGTGGCCCCTTTGCTTAATATATAATCCCTTGCTATCTCATCCAGCTCTGCAGTGGTTACGCCAGGGGCTATTGCTTTTTTTACTGCTTCTAATGCCCCGGCTACTATCCTACCTGCTTCCTTCATTAATTCTAACTCACTTTTTGATTTAATTATAATCAATGGTAATCCCCTACTTTAAAAATCCTTTATAATGTCTCATCAACATTTGTGCTTCCAATTGTCTAGAGGTTTCTAAGGAAACGCTTACCAAGATAAGTATACTTGTTCCTTGAAGATACATAGGTATTCCGGTCAATCTTGCCACTATTATAGGTATAATAGCTACTGCAGCTAGGAACAAGGAACCTACCAAGGTAATACGGTTAGATATTCTAATCAAATAATCTGCTGTAGGTTTACCTGGTCTTATGCCTTGAACAAATCCCCCATACTGCCTGAGGTTATTAGCAACCTCCACTGGATTAAAGGAGATCTGTGTATAAAAGTAGGTAAAGAACACGATTAGTAATGCATATACTATGGCATAAGCTGCAGACTGCTGGTTAAAGTATTTTTCAATAAAGTTATAAAACCCGCTCTCTGGGAAAAAGAAGCCAATTGTCTGAGGCAGAGATAGTATGGACACCGCAAAGATTATTGGCAATACCCCTGAAGAATTTACTTTCATAGGTATATGAGTGCTTTGACCTCCATACACCCTTCTACCGACTACTCTTTTAGCATACTGCACAGGAATTCTTCTCTCGCCCATGTCAATAAACACTACACCAGTAATCAGTGCTAATACAAACAGGACTATCAATGGTAATGACCATGGGCTAATGGCCTCAGCAACAAAGGCCATATTCCATAGACTTACTACAGCTATAGGTATTCTGGAAACTATGCTGGTAAAGATAATCATGGATATTCCGTTTCCAATTCCGTACTCGGTAATCTGTTCTCCCAACCACATTAAAAATGCGGTTCCTGCTGTAAGGGTAAGGGCTATTACAAAGAATGCCCATAGGCTTTGATTTGTCAAAGCCTCCCTTGCCAGTCCATAGGTTATACCAGCAGATTGCACAAAGGCCAAAACTATAGCCAAGTAGCGTGTATACTGGTTAATCTTGTTCCGACCTTCCTCTCCCTCCTTGGAGAGTTCCTCAAGTCTTGGAATTGCTACTGTTAAAAGCTGCATGATAATAGAGGCGTTAATATAAGGGGTTATACCCATCGCAAAAATGGTATAGTTTGCAAATGCGCCTCCCGAGATAATATCCAGCAAGCCTAACAAGTTATTGGAGCCTACCAGATTTTTTAGGTAGCTGCTGTCTACAAAGGGAACTGGTATAAAGGAACCAATTCTATATACCAGCAGCATTACCAATGTGAAAATAATCTTTTTCCTAAGATCTTCTATCCTCCAGGCATTCCGAAAGGTGTCCAACATTTTATATCACCTCTGCCTTTCCTCCAGCAGCCTCTATTTTTTCCTGAGCCGCTTTGCTAAACTTATGGGCCTTAACAGTAAGCTTTTTACTCAATTCACCATTGCCCAAAATCTTTACTCCGTCATTTAGCTTCTTTATAATGCCCTTTTCCTTTAGCAGTTCAGGTGTAACAACTGTATCCGGTTCAAAAACTTCTAACTGCGCCACATTAACTTCGCTATAAACCTTAGCGAATACATTCGTAAATCCTCTCTTGGGAATTCTTCTAGTTAAAGGCATTTGGCCACCTTCAAAACCAGGTCGTACTCCTCCGCCACTTCTGGATTTTTGTCCTTTATGACCTCGACCTGCGGTCTTTCCTAGGCCTGATCCAGTGCCTCTTCCCTTTCTCTTAGGCTTTTTTGTAGAACCTTCAGCAGGGCTTAGTTGGTATAGCTTCAATGGATTCACCCCCCTTAAGCATCAATCTCCTCAACAGTTACTAAATGTTTCACTTTCTCGATCATTCCACGGATGGCCGGGGAATCATCGTGAATCTTTACGCTCCTAATCTTTCTTAATCCCAAGGCTTCCATGGTTGCAATTTGGTCCTTTTTGCATCCAATGGTGCTTCGCACCTGGGTAATTTTTAGTTTAGCCACAGGCTTCGCCTCCCTACTAACCTAAAATCTCTTCGACAGTCTTGCCACGAAGTTTTGCCACTTCTTCAGCTGTCTTGAGTCTTGACAACCCTTCTATAGTAGCATTGACCATATTTCTTGGATTATTGGATCCCAAAGATTTGGTCAATATATCTCTTATACCAGCTAATTCTAATACCGCACGTACAGGTCCTCCGGCAATAACTCCGGTACCCTCTTTAGCGGGTAGCATCAATACTCTACCGCTGCCAAAACGTCCAATTACATCATGGGGTATTGTTGTGTTTACAATAGGTACTTTTATTAAGTTCTTCTTAGCATCTTCGATTCCCTTTCTTATAGCATCAGGAATCTCTGCAGCTTTGCCTGTTCCAACACCTACATGACCATTTTCGTCTCCAACTACCACAACAGTATTGAAACGAAAGTTTCTTCCACCTTTTACAACCTTGGCAACGCGGTTGATAGATACAACCTTTTCTTTAAGATCCAGTGTGCTGGCATCAATTCGCTCCATCGATTTCCCTCCTTAAAACTCCAGTCCGGCTTCTCGTGCACCGGCTGCTACTTCTTGAACTCTACCATGATAGACATATCCGCCACGATCAAAAACTACTTTTTTAATACCCTTTTCTTGAGCCCTTCGCGCAGCCAGTTCTCCTACCATTCTGGCAACTTCCTTCTTAGTCTTGTCGGAAACATTATTCCTGATTTCCGGGTCAAGGCTGGAAGCTGATACCAGGGTATGCCCTTTCTCATCGTCAATTATTTGAACATAGATGTGCTTAAGGCTACGGAAAACATTTAAGCGAGGTCTATCTGCTGTACCAAATACTTTTTTTCTAACTCTTTTATGACGCACTTTCCGCGCTGCGTTTCTATCTACTTTTTTAATCACCCTGTGTCACTCCTTCCTAGCTTATGCTCCCGTCTTTCCTTCTTTTCTAATTATTCTCTCGTTTTCATATTTGATACCCTTGCCCTTATATGGCTCAGGCGGTCTTACTCCCCTGACTTTGGCTGCCATGGCACCAACTTTTTGCTTGTCGATGCCCTTGACGATAATCTTATTTGCCGCAGGGACTTCAAATTCAACCCCATCGGCTTCTGCTATCTCGACAGGATGAGAAAATCCAACGTTTAGTACAAGTTTGTTTCCTTGTTTTTGGGCTCTATATCCAACGCCATTTATCTCTAGGGTTTTCTGGAAACCTTTTGATACCCCTTCAATCATGTTAGCAATCAAAGATCTGCTTAGCCCATGAAGGGATTTATGGAATTTGGCGTCTGAAGATCTTTCAACTTTAACAATCTTATCTTCCACTGTTACCTTTATAGCCTTATGAATAGCCTGGCTCAGTTCCCCTTTGGCGCCTTTTACTTTTACCACATTGTTGTCATCCACGGTAACAGTAACGCCTTCAGGTATATCTATAGGAAGATTCCCAATTCGCGACATCCTTTACAACTCCTTTCAGCTATAGATGTTAGATAGATTACCAAACGTAGCAGAGTACTTCTCCGCCAACCCCTTCTTTTCGGGCTTTTTTATCGGTCATAACTCCTTTCGATGTTGACAGGATGGCAATCCCTAATCCTCCAAGTACCTTAGGTACTTGATCTTTTCTAACATAAACCCTAAGTCCAGGTTTACTAATTCTCTTTAATCCACTAATAACCCTCTCACCGTTTGGGCCATATTTTAAGTCTATTTTCAAAATGCCCTGTTTACCATCTTCAATACGAGTATAGTTTCTAATGAATCCCTCTTCAAGCAAAATCTCGGCTATAGCAGCCTTAATATTTGAAGCAGGCACTTCAATGCTTTCATGCTTGGCAACCAGTGCATTACGGATACGGGTCAGCATATCAGCAATGGGATCGGTCATAACCATATGATTTACCTCCTTCCAATCTCTCCAGTCTACCAGCTGGCTTTCCTTACACCAGGAATTTCCCCTCTATAAGCCATCTCTCTAAAGCAGATACGGCATAAGCCAAATTTTCTCAAGTATGCATGTGGTCTGCCACATACTCGGCATCTATTATAGGCCCTAGTAGAATACTTAGGCTTACGCTGCTGCTTTGCAATCATTGATTTTTTTGCCACTGCTTTACCTCCTTGTTACTATTTTGCAAAAGGCATACCTAGTAATCTTAAAAATTCCCTTGCCTCTTCATCGGTCTTTGCTGTTGTTACAAAAGCTATATCCATTCCTCTAACCTTTTCCACCTTATCGTAGTCGATCTCGGGAAAGATTAGCTGCTCACGAATGCCTAAGGAGTAGTTTCCACGACCGTCAAAGGATTTCTCTGAAACTCCTCTAAAGTCCCTAACACGGGGTAGTGCCACATTCAAAAGCTTGTCAACAAATTCGTACATACGGTCTCCCCGTAGTGTTACCTTTGCCCCTATTTTCATTCCTTGTCTTAGCTTAAAGTTAGAAATTGATTTCTTAGCCTGAGTCACTAATGGTCTTTGTCCAGTGATTAGACTTAGATCTTCAATTGCACCTTCAAGGAATCTGGGATTTTCCTTAGCGTCACCGACTCCCATGTTAATTACTACCTTTTCTAGTTTTGGCACTTCCATGATGTTTTTGTATTGGAATTTCTCCATTAGAGCCGGTACAACTTCCTTTTGATAAAATTCTTTCAATCGAGCCACTATTATAACCTCCCTTCAATGCATCAGTCGTTAAAGGTCTCACCGCATGCCTTGCATACACGTGTTTTTGAACCATCTTCTAATATCCGTTTACCAACCCTGGTTCTTTTATTGCAGCTTGGACATACCAGCATAGCTTTGGAGGCATAGATAGGACCTTCTCGACGAATAATACCTCCCGGCTGATTCATTCCCCGTGGTCTTGTATGAACGGTTAACATATTTATATTTTCAACAATTATTTTTCCTTCTTTAGGAAGAGCTCTTAGCACTTTTCCTCGCTTACCTTTATCTTTTCCTGAAATAATCTCAACGGTATCTCCTGTTTTTACGTGGAGCTTCCTTTTAGATACAGCCATCAGTGTCCACCTCCTCTGTTAAAGTACTTCCGGAGCGAGAGAAATAATCCTCATGTAATCTTTTTCTCTCAGTTCTCTGGCGACAGGCCCAAATATACGGGTACCTCTGGGCTGTCTAGCATCATTTATAATAACTGCTGCGTTATCATCGAATCTAATATAGGATCCGTCACTTCTTTGAATACCTTTTTTTGTTCTAACTACAACCGCCTTTACGACGTCACCTTTTTTAACAACACCTCCGGGCGTTGCACTTTTAACAGAAGCCACAATAATATCTCCTATATTGGCATATTTTCTTCGTGTACCACCTAGTACTCGAATGCACATTATTTCCTTAGCTCCTGTATTATCAGCAACTTTTAGCCGGCTCTCTTGCTGTATCATCTTGTACCCTCCTCTCAGTCACAATAAGAATATATTACTGAGCTCTTTCAACGATTTCTACCAAACGCCAACGCTTATGTTTGCTTAAAGGTCTAGTTTCCATAACCCTTACGCGATCTCCGATTTGGCATTGGTTGTGTTCATCATGAGCCTTAATTTTCTTAGTTCTTGTTATGATTTTACCGTAAAGCTTATGCTTGGTACGGTTTTCTATGGCAACTACAATGGTTTTATCCATTTTATTGCTGACAACTATACCGGTCCGGACTTTTCTTCTGCCCCTTTTTTGATCAGCCATGACATTATCCTCCCTTCAACTTACATCTGAGTGGATTTTAACTCTCTCTCTCGTATAATGGTCTTAATTCGAGCTATATCTTTCTTTACTTCTCTTATCCTCATGGGATTTTCTAACTGACCGGTGGCTAGCTGAAAGCGAAGATTGAAAAGCTCGCTTTTATACTCAGCTACTCTCTCTCTCAATTCTTCATCGCTTAATTCCCTAAATTTATTAGCTTTCACTGCTCTCACCACCCATTTCTTCTCGTTGAACAAATTTACACTTAAGTGGCAGCTTATGGGACGCAAGTCTTAGAGCCTCTCTCGCCACCTCTTCTGAAACACCTGCGATTTCAAACATAACTCTTCCAGGCTTTACAACAGCTACCCAGTACTCAGGAGAACCCTTTCCGCCACCCATTCTGGTTTCAGCAGGTTTTGCAGTCACAGGCTTGTGAGGGAATATTTTAATCCAAACCTTCCCACCTCTTCTAATGTAACGAGTCATAGCAACACGGGCAGCTTCGATTTGGTTGCTGGTCACCCAAGCAGGTTCCAAAGCCTGTAATCCATACTCACCGTAAGTGATGGTATTACCGCGGTTTGCTTTACCCTTCATTCGTCCTCGGTGAACTCTACGTCTTTTTACCCTCTTAGGCATCAACATTGCGGCTTCCCCCCTCTGCATTTGGACGATTCTTTGCTCTGGGAAGTACTTCGCCCTTGTATATCCAGACCTTCACACCTAATTTTCCATAGGTAGTATATGCTTCAGCAAATCCGTAGTCGATATCTGCTCTTAAGGTCTGTAGTGGGATAGTTCCCTCATGATATCTCTCGGAGCGAGCAATCTCAGCACCGTTAAGTCGTCCAGAAACCATAGTTTTAATACCTTTGGCACCAGCTTTCATAGCCCTTGCCATTGCTTGTTTCATAGCCCTACGATAGGATATTCTTCTTTCCAGCTGTGCAGCTATATTTTCTGCCACTAACTGAGCATCCATATCAGGGTTTTTAACCTCTACTATATTGATGATAACAGTTTTTTCAGTTTGCTTTTCTAATTCTTTTTTTAGGGCATCTACCCCAGAACCTCCTCTCCCGATTACAATACCGGGCTTTGAGGTGTATATATTAACTTTAACTCTATTTGCAGCACGCTCAATCTCAATCTTTGAAATACCTGCAGAATAAAGTTTTTCTTTTAGATATTTTCTAATCTTGTAGTCTTCAATCAAGGTGTCAGCAAAATCTTTTTTGGATGCATACCACTTAGCATCCCAATCCTTGATTATGCCAACCCTTAATCCATGCGGATTAACTTTTTGGCCCACGAGCATATCCCTCCTTGTTATTTTTTCTCGTCCAATATGACGGTAATATGACTGGTCCTCTTTCTAATCATAGCAGCCCTGCCATGTGCCCTTGGTCTATATCTTTTAAGGGTTGGCCCCTGGTTTGCATAGACTTCAGCCACATACAGATTTTCACGATCCATTCCCAGATTGTTTTCCGCATTTGCAGCCGCAGAGTTTAATACCTTTAGTACCGGTTTAGCTGCTGCTCTGGGAGTATTAGCTAAAATAGCTTGGGCTTCACCCAGACTTTTATTGCGGATAAGGTCTATAACTACTTTTACTTTTCTAGGAGACATTCGTATATATCTGGCAGTGGCCCTGGGACGTTTGTCAGCGTTTTCTCTACGTTTTCTTGCTTTTTCTTTAATCCTTGTTGCCACTTTATTTTCCTCCTTCCCAAATCCTACTTGAGTGCAGTGGACCTTTCGGTATGACCGCTATGCCCTCTAAAGGTCCGTGTGGGAGCGAATTCCCCCAATTTATGGCCTACCATTTCCTCTGTTATATAAACCGGTACATGCTTTCTTCCATCATGAACTGCTATGGTGTGCCCTACCATTTCAGGAAATATGGTAGAAGCTCTGGACCATGTCTTGATAACGCTCTTTTTACCGGACTTATTCATTTCATTTATCTTCTTCATTAGACTCTTGCATACATAGGGTCCCTTCTTAACAGAACGACTCATATTGTGCCTCCTTTCACTCCCTATTTGAGCACTATATTCTCAATCACTAACAACAATCTTTAATCATTTCTACGTCTAACGATATATTGATTGGACTTTTTGCTCTTCTTCCTGGTCTTGTATCCCAATGTTGGTTTACCCCAAGGCGTGACTGGAGAAGGCATTCCTATAGGTGCTCTTCCTTCACCACCACCGTGAGGGTGATCTACAGGGTTCATAGCAGAACCACGTACTGATGGCCTAAAGCCCATATGGCGTTTGCGGCCAGCTTTTCCAATAGTTATATTTTCATGATCTATATTACCCACTTGACCTATGGTAGCCTTACAATCAAGTAATATTAGCCTTACCTCTCCTGAAGGCAGTCTTACATGGGCGTACTTGCCTTCCTTGGCCATTAGCTGTGCTGAGTTACCAGCTGCACGTACTAACTGTCCTCCCTTACCAGGAGTAAGCTCAATATTGTGAATAACAGTACCTACTGGAATATCTCTTAAAGCCAAGGCATTTCCTACCTTGATATCTGCATCAGGACCTGACATAACTATGTCTCCGTCCTTTAGTCCATAAGGTGCTATTATATATCTTTTCTCTCCATCTACATAATGAAGTAGAGCAATATTTGCACTTCTATTTGGATCATACTCGATTCCAGCTACCTTTGCAGGAATTCCATCCTTGTCTCGCTTAAAGTCAATTATTCTATACTTTCTCTTAACTCTGCCACCCCTGTGACGAACGGTAATGCGGCCGTCAGAGTTTCTTCCTGCCTTGTATTTAAGAGGCACTAGCAGGCTCTTTTCAGGAGTGTGCTTGGTAATCTCATCGAAGGCAGAAACCGTCATATGCCTTCTGGCAGGAGAAGTGGGTCTGAATTTTTTAATCGCCATTTTTTTCCCTCCTTACTGTCATCTCTATGCCATACCTTCGAAGAACTCAATAGGCTTGCTATCAGCTGTTAGCTTAACAACAGCCTTCTTTCTTTCAGGTCTACGTCCTACATACATTCCTTGCCTCTTAAGCTTTCCTTTTTGCCTAATTGTTCTAACTTTTTCGACCTTGACCCCAAATATCTCTTCAACAGCTTTTTTGATCTCGGTCTTGTTAGCATTTATGTCTACTATAAAGGTATATTTCCTGTCTGCAAGCTGATCATAGCTTTTTTCCGTTAGAACAGGCCGAAGGATAATATCATGTGGATTTTTCATTATGCATACACCTCCTCGACCTTTTGGACAGCCTCTTGGGTAATAATGAATTTATCATAATTTAGTATATCAAGAACGTTTAATGTATTGACAAAAGCAAGCTTGATTCCCTGAATGTTCCTGGAAGCCCTTGCTACAAATTCATCCTTTTCTGATAATACCACTAAGGCCTTTCCATCAACCCCAAGGTTTTTAAGCACCTTTACCATTTCCTTGGTCTTGGGCTGTGCCAATTTCAGATCATCAAGTACTAATATCTCATCATTTTTCACCTTTGATGTTAATGCGGATTTCAATGCCTGCCTTCGCATTTTCTTAGGCATCCTAAAGCTATAATCTCTTGGTTTTGGAGCAAAAACTACTCCACCCTTTACCCAAATAGGAGAACGGATGCTTCCATGGCGGGCACGGCCAGTTCCTTTCTGTCTCCATGGCTTTGCCCCACCTCCTCTAACTTCACCACGTGTTAGAGCAGACTGAGTTCCTTGACGCTTGTTTGCCAGCTGCATCCTTACTACCTGATGTAATAAAGCTTTATTTATTTCTACGTCAAATATATCTTTGTTTAACTCCAGTTCCCCTACTGTTGCTCCTTCTGTATTATAAACTGCTACTTTGGGCATACCCTTTCCTCCTTTCCCGTGTCCTATCTAAACTATCTTTTTCTCTTTACCGTTTCCCTGATCATAAGCAGATTGCCTCTTGGTCCAGGGACAGCACCTTTAACCAATAGTAGATTTCTTTCAGTATCAACTTTTACAATTTCAAGGTTCTGTACTGTAGTGCGTGTATTTCCCATTCTGCCAGGGAGTTTTTTGTTCTTAAATACTCTGCTAGGAAAGCTTGCCGCACTCATAGCTCCTGGTCCCCTGTGATAGTGAGAACCGTGGCTCATAGGACCTCTTGCGTGTCCCCACCTTTTAATGTTTCCAGCAAAGCCTTTTCCCTTAGATCTGCCTGTAATATCTACACGATCTCCTTCTTCAAAAACGTCCACCTTAATCTCTTGACCGACTTCATAATCTTCCACATTGTCAAAGCGGAATTCGCGCAAATATCTTCTGTAAGGGACGCCTGCTTTATCAAAATGCCCTTTTAAAGGCTTATTAACCAGCTTTTCTCGAATTTCATCATAGCCCACTTGGACGGCATTGTATCCATCCTTATCTTGGGTCTTGATCTGGGTTACCACACAAGGACCAGCTTCAATAACTGTAACCGGAATAACGTTGCCTTCTTCGGTAAACAGCTGAGTCATGCCTAGCTTTTTACCCAGAATCCCTTTCTTCATCTTCTTCAACCTCCGTTCCGTGAGAAATTATCATGTCTCTTCACGCTTGCTTTATAGTTTAATTTCAATGTCTACACCAGCGGGCAGATCCAGTCTCATCAAAGAATCGACGGTTTTAGAGCTAGGACTTAAAATGTCAATTAGACGTTTATGTGTCCTCATCTCAAACTGCTCACGGGAATCTTTATCTTTGTGGGGGGCGCGCAAAATAGTAATAATGTTCTTTTCAGTAGGTAGTGGGATTGGACCCGACACCTTCGCACCGGTTTTCTTCGCCGTCTCCACAATTCGCTCCGCTGATTGATCAATCAATCTATGATCATAAGCTTTTAACTTGATTCTAATTTTTTGACTTGCCATGTCTTCCCTCCTTATATCCCTTCAGGAGATTCTCCCGTGTACACTCAGCCGTGCGTGCCATAACACCGCAGCACAACTTCTACATTTTAATATAAAAGCCGTATAAAATCAAGGTTTTTTTGCCATTTATCTTTAAAATATATTAACAATAATTTAGTGACAGGAGTAATAAACTCCCGCCACTAAACTACTTTTTATTATTCAATGCTGGAAACTACGCCAGCACCAACAGTTCTACCACCTTCACGGATAGCAAATCTTAGT
>CALKWV010000107.1 GCA_938003915.1 uncultured Bacillota bacterium
AACAAAAAAACCGCCGATTCCCCAAAGCGTCCCGGCTATGGCTACAAGAAAATAAGCTCTAAGCTGTCTTTTTTCTCCATATAAACTAGCCTCCACTATAGATTTGGAAATTACTATATTAGCATATCACAATTGATAAATACTTATCAAATATTGTCGAATTATCGTCAACTTTGTTGGCTTAACAAACATCCAATTATAATGGAAACAGCTCCTAATTTATGATAGTATTATTATAAAGACTTAAAAAGGAGGCAGTTAACCATGAAAATGATTCAAAACCCTATACTCCCTGGTTTTAATCCTGATCCGTCTATAGTACGAGCAGGCGATGATTATTTCATAGCAGTCTCATCCTTTGAATGGTTCCCTGGAGTACCCATTTATCATTCTCGGGATCTTGTGCACTGGAGACTCATTGGACATGCCCTGAAATCAAAAGAATATCTAGATCTTACGGGCGAAGAACCTTCTAAAGGTGTTTGGGCTCCAGCACTTAGTTATAATGAAAAAGAAAAGCGTTTTTATCTTGTTTACTCCAATGTTCATTGTCAAAATCCCTGGTTTTTTGATGTAGATAATTACCTCATCTGGACTGATGACATAATGAAAGGTGAGTGGAGCAAGCCAGTCTATCTCAATTCCAGCGGATTTGATCCTTCGCTTTTCCATGATGATGATGGCAGAAAATGGTTAATTAATAAGGATAGGGATTTTCGTCCAGGCAGGTTGGATGATCGCTCTATTATAATCCAGGAATACGACTTCGAAACCAATAGCTTAATAGGCGAGCCTGTTGTTATCAGTAAAGGTGCAACCAAACGTGGTTTTGTTGAAGGTGCCCACATTTACAAGCATAATGGTATGTATTATCTAATAACCGCAGAGGGCGGAACCGGATATGGTCATTGTGTGGCTGTTTCTAGATCAAAATCCATAACAGGACCTTACGAACCAGATCCTAAAAACCCAATTATAACCAGCGCTGCATGGGAATTTACAGCTAGTGAGACAGCTCCTTATATGATGCCAGAGCTATGTAATCCTGAGGCGGGGGTCCAAAAGGCCGGTCACGGTTCTCTGGTAGAAACACAAAACGGCGAGCTTTATATGGCTCATCTCTGTGCTAGACCCATACTTCCACAACGCAGATGCTATCTCGGTCGAGAAACAGCATTGCAAAAAATGGTCTGGACAGATGATGGCTGGCTACGAATGGCAGACGGCAGTAATATCGCTAAAGCATCCTGTCCGGCACCGGATTTACCAGAACATCCCTTCCCGGCTGAAGATCCAGTAAGTGATTTCGATGGAGGTTACTTAAGCCCCCATTTCTGCGCACCCCGTGAACCTATTACACCGGATTGGGCTGATCTGAGCTCTCGAGATGGGTATCTGCGCCTGCGCGGTAGGGAATCATTGACCAGCCGCTATAATGTAAGTCTTATAGCAAGACGAGTTATATCCTTTAAAGGAAGGGTAACTACCAAACTTGAATTTTCACCGGAGCGCTATCACCATATGGCTGGCTTGACAGTCTATTACAATTGTGATAACCACTACGCCCTATATAAGACTTACGATGAGGAATTAGGCGAGTGCATAGCAGCATATCTATATTCTGAAAATACTCTAAGGCAGCTATGCGTTCCTATTAAAGTTCCTGAAGGGGCGCCAGTATGGTTCAGAGCAGAAATTGATGGACCTTCACTAATCCTCAGCTATAGCTTAGATGGTGAGAATTATACAACAATAGGCTGTCCCTTTGATATGACATTGCTTGCTGACGAATACGACAGGCAGATGTTCACAGGCAGCTTTGTTGGAATGTTTGCTTGTGATTTGCATACAAGATCTGTCTGGGCAGATTTTGACTTTTTTGAGTATAAAGATCTCTCAGAGTAAAGTATAAATATATAAATGTGTTAAAACTAAAAATCGCATACTTTAAGCATATTAAAATCAGATAATAAAAAAGACCATAAACCATATAATACTGGTTTATGGTCTTCTTTGTTAACAAATATTTTACCAGCTATGTTTTATCTTCTAATAAACTTGGCTAACTTCTCAAAAACCCTTATATTCTTTTATATTTATTTTCAAATTTGTTAATAATAAATTCCCTAAAAGCACTAAGATCATCAATATCTCTTTTTCTTATCAATGATGCTTGATTTGCTGTTAAATAAAAAATGAAATAATCTTTACTCTCCATCAAGGCATAGAATTGACCATACTTTAATTCACCCTTTGACTTAAGAGCCTCATTTTTCATAACAATCCTGTCTTCATAAAATTTTAAAGTATTAATGCTATCAAATGTTCCTGTTTTATCCGTCTTTATTCGCTGTGCGTTCTTTCTCTCTACCTTAAATAAAACAATACCAATTGCCAGCGCGAACAAGAAAATCCAACTAACTACTAGTTTTATGAAATTTAAATTATCACTATCCAGACTGACTATTATGCTTCCCATCAAAGATATTAAGCCTATGAAAGGAATTATAAATTTATTTCTTCTGAAAGTAGCAATATATAAAAACTTCCTATAATCATCCTTTGTCATTATTGTATTTATGACCATTTTGGGCTGTTCCACTTTTATCCCCCACAATAATATAAATTCTCTCTTCCTTTTTTAAAGCGGATACACAATAACAGCTTAATATGTTTATTATATACTATTATATTCCATTGCTATAACATGCACCATACCTAAACCCAAATTATTTTCTAAATATAAGCAAGGCATATTTTCTTAGTTGCTCTCCCCTTCACAGAAAATACTAAATTTCTATCAATAATACTAATATCCAAATAAAAGTAAAGCCTATAACATTCCCCAAAATAAATTGATCTGGGAAGTAAGGAAGAAAAGAAATAACCCTATGATAACCATTCTAATTGCTTGTTTTGGAGATTTATATAAAACAAAAATTGTAGCTATCCAGAGTAGGAATTCCAAAATATATCGAATGCCAAAATACCAAAATCCAAATACAAAAGCCTGCCTTGATATAAACATAAATATTACTGATGAAATAAAAGTAGCAATTATACCTTTTCCTTTTGCATACCAACATATAAAAGCCATAAACGGTGAAATAAAAGTCATACCAATCCAAATCATTATATAGGATTTAGGGAAAAAGCCAGCTATAGTAACAGTATATAAATAATAACTTCCCACCATACCTACGAAAAATAAAAAAACATTAATAGCTGCCCTGAGTGGCGATTCACTATACACAGATATTAGTAGTCCGAGGAAAATCCAGACCCCCATACGTGAAAAGAAGTTTCTTAAATCTAGCACTTCGAGAAAATAGGGCAGTTAATACACTATATACCCTTAACCTTTCTAATCAAATTACCTGAAAGAAAAAACAAGCAACATATTGGAATCATTAACAATAAAATTGCATAAAGATCACGCTGTACTAAATAAGAAGTAGTTTTTAATCCTTTAATGCAAAGATGGCTGATAAGATAAGATGCAGATAGCACAAAAACTTTCTCTAATAGTTTTCTTATCTTCCCCTCTTTTCTATAGGCAAAAAGGAATATACCGCATAAAATTGCCAGTATTGTAGCAATGATTAGGTAATAGCCAAGGACTAATCTTGGTAAGCTTATAATACCACCTTTTTCATTCTGATCTTTACCATATATTAAAATATCTTCTGTCCCATCAGCTGAATAATAGTAAACTGCTACAACCTCATGCCCTTCTGGATTCAGTATAAAACTTTGTATATTATTCTTAAGAAAATATTGATTTAAAGTTGTATTCCAAGCAATTAAATGATAAGAATAGCCTCCGCCATCTTCTGTTTTAATTTTGTCAATATCATATCCAGCTACCTGCTCCTTAAATGTGACTATAATTCTACCATCCTCATATTCTGTTAAAGACATCATATCACTGGAATATGACAGATACTCTGGTGATGTAATATAAGCCATGCCTATTATTACAATGGCTAATACTAAAGTTACAGCTATGGCAACTAATTCAACTTTTTTTCTAAAGAGTTTTCTTTTTACCTTTATAAAAGGTTCAGTATTGGTATCCATTGGAATTTCACTAGGATTTTTATAAAATTCTAATTGCTTAGTACAATTTGTACAAGTCTCAAGATGCTCCTTCACTAACTTTCTAGTATCCTGACTTACCATGCCTTCAGCATACAAAGGAAGCAAGTCATTTATTACATTACACGAAAGCTTCACTTATAATCCTCCATTTCCTTTTGAATTTTCTTTCTTGCCCGGTGAAAAGTGACACATGCCCAATTGGCGGTTTTACCAAAGATATTTCCTATTTCTCTGAAATTTAGTTCGCCGAAGACTCTAAGATAAAAGACTTCTTTGTATGGTTCCTTTAGCCTGTGTAGGATTTCATGGATTTTTAATGCATCCTCTCTGGACGTCATCATTGTCTCTACATTAGTTTCGCCTATTTGCTCTTTTACAGAATCTGTGAAGACCAATCTTTTATT
Organism: uncultured Bacillota bacterium; assembly: GCA_938003915.1. Lineage (GTDB taxonomy): Bacteria > Bacillota > Clostridia > Caldicoprobacterales > UBA3941 > JAAYGY01. The sequence goes on from CALKWV010000107.1 coordinate 4,506, forward strand.
TTTTCGTAAATAGGAATAGTATTCATTTTTTGCAATTTGACACAGCCATACTCGAATATCACAATTCCCCTTAAAAGTATTAATTGATTTAATGGCTTTAATAAAAGTCTCAGAAGTAATGTCTTCGGCTATATGATGATCTTTTGATATACTTTTTATATAAAGATATACATCTTTAAAATACATGTTGTACAGGCTTTCTAGCTCCGTCACTTTTCACCACCTCATATATAGGACGAATAAATTTCAATTATCTTACAATAAAAATTAAATTTTTTTACTAAAACTCTATCTCCCTTATCTAATTTATTGCCTCAGTATGGTATAGTAAAATAATAAAAAAAGACCATAAGCCAGATAATACTGCTTATGGTCATTTTTGTTCGGTCCCTGGTAGTTCATATACTACTACCGCCACACCTCGTTCTATATTTTCAAACATAATTCTTGCTGCTTCCGTAGGCATATTAATACATCCATGAGATCCACGGGTTTTATATATATCTTTGCCAAATTCATCTCTCCACCAAGCATCATGAAAGCCCACTCCACGATAAAAAGGCATCCAGTATTTAACAGGTGTTTCATAATCCTCGCCAGTTAAGGTGGCATTTCTCTCTTTATATTGAATTGGGAAAGTTCCCGTAGGTGTATCATAGCCCTTTGCAAGATTACCGGATACAAAATCTGATTCCAGGATAAGCTTGCCATTTTTATAGAAAAATAAATGCTGAGCTGTTAAATTAACCTCTACGTATGTGTCTCCTATGTCATCTTCCCCATATTGCTGGGCTGTTTGATGATAGACTGGTTTTCTCTTCACCTTTTCTCCTGCAAGAATCAACTCTTTAAGCTCCGCTACTTCCGCAGGCCTATTTAGCCACCAGCCATAGTCGCCGCCCTTAACGGTTATCTCTACACCATAGGAGGTTTTAAATTTTCGCGTTTTGCCAAAAGTATTGTAAGTCTTCCCTAGATAATCCACGAACTCTTTAACGCCAGATTCATCTAAGACTACCTCTCCGTCCTCAGAAACAGAAAGCCACTTACTAATCTGAGTGCCATCCAGAATCTCAATATCTTGGCCAAATTCGTATATTATTTCAGCTCCCGCAATTTTATTTAATTCATTTACTATTCGAACCAAGTCTGGAGACTCAGAAGTAATTGCTGGTTTCTTATAACAATCAGCTTCCTCCAAGGATATTTGGGGCTCTAAACTCAATATAGCTTCTTTTACCGCTCCGAATAATATATCAAAATCTACCAGCGTCCCAGGAACTTCGGGGATTATTTCATAGCCTTTATCCTTGCTGTATTCTGATATGTAGGCATCAACCGGCTCAACTATATTTTCTTCTTGAAAATATGGCAGGTTTAATACTACTTCCTTTAAGAGATCCTCATCATATTCAGGCAAGGTTCCAATTTCCATACTAGAAGTATTAAATAATGAAATCGGCCATAAAAAACTATTTTGTGATTCTAGCAACTCCTCTAGGCTACCGTCAAATTTGGCACGTATATTAAAGTCTTCTCCGTTTATTTGGCTAGTTAAGTCGTTTCGACCTACCAGCCTCAGAGAATAATTTCTAAATTCTTTCTGAATAACCTCTTCTGCCTCTTCCACAGTCATATTAGAAACGTCTACTCCATTGATAATGGTATTCATATAAAAGTGGGTATTATAGTAAAAGCTTATAAATATATACGACAATACGAAAAGAATGAAAAGTCCAATGACAATAAACCACAGATTGTTTCTTTTCGTTATTTGCTTGGTATTGCTTCTACTTAATTCACTATGCGCCATATGGACCCATCCTTTCCGTATAGTATATTTCATATTGATATGTTTATTACCAAGTATTCATTATCTTAACACAAAAAAGTATATACTTATTTGCATTTCCATTAAGAACAGTTTAAATTCATGTTACATACTATGTAAAATATGGTTTTCCAATTAAAACAGTCTTTACTTTGTGCATTTAATTGTTACCAAGGCCCCTTAATATTCTTTTAAAATTAAATTAAGCTTATAGGCTGAGACATGACTTTTTGACAATTAGATCAAAGCCTATAAGCTTAAAAGTGAAGACAGTTTATAGATAACATTGCATTATATAAATCTATAATGATCCCATGGCTGCAGGTCTGGCAGCTTCATTTTTTTCTCCAAAACCAAGTAACTGCGAATATCAGAGCAAAGATCACATTTTCCCGCATATTCCGCCTTAAGCTTATAACCATATTCCTTTACAGCCAGATCTACCAAGCCTTTGATCCCTTTTGTTTCTAAGCAATAAAATACATGGTATTTTACAGGATCCGCTCCTTGTGTTAACTCACTTAGCTTTATAGAAAGACCCGCACATGATTGTGGAATAAAGTTACCATACAAATCAACGTGAAAATGATATATGCCTGACAATAAACTACATGGATGGGAATTTTTTATTATTTCCTCAGTGGGCTCCATCCTCATCATGGATCTATAAGTCTTTAGAGCCCGTCCTCTAGGATTAAGTCCGTACCTATTGGGTAAATTCCATAGATACTCCTCACCGAAAATCTCAGCATATTCCTCTAAGGAATGTGGCTTACTATCGTCCAAAGCATCTAGATCATCCCAAAAATCTATTAGCCATGGAAATACACCCATGTTTACTTTTGAACATGCTCTTATTAATCCTTTTACTTTATAGAATGGAATATACTCATTATGATAGGGATCTATAGAAATTAAAAGTGTGTGCACACCATGTTTAATAAGTTCCTTAAGGATAGTCTTAGCAGACGCCTCATCCTTAAACCATGACGCATTTGTTTCAATGTAATCAATATTAATATTATTTCTTGCAGCAGCCTCTAATACAGGAAATATTTTTTCTGGTTTCAGAAGAGGTTCGCCACCGCCAATATGAACATTATGGCAACCAAGCCTTTTTAGGATAGAAAATATCTCTTCAGCTGTAGATGCTGTCATATAATCATTAGGCCAGCTCGGTGAACTAGCATAGAGACAATGCTTACATTTTGATGAACATTTATAATTAGTTATTATACCGCCCGATATCAAATTGTTTATCTTAAGCATTTTGCCCACCACCATAATATCCCGCTTTCTTCTGTACTAACCATATTGGAAGGACAATACCTTTTGCCAAAATCCTCTCACTATTATGGACCTCTATTCCAGCCCTTATCTTTCATTAGGGCACTCCCCCATTCTAGCTATAAAAAGAACAGATAGATAATCCTCTATCATTTTCCTATCCACACTCATTTCAGCCAGGTACAAATCTGCCAACCTTTTCTTAAATTGCAAAAGCCTCTCTTTATGCTTTATCCCCTCCGGTATAGGAGTATATTGAATTAGAAATATTGTTCTTGCTATATCATATAGTAAAGGACCATGGCAGATATTCATAAAGTCTATAACTGATGTTTTTCCCTTATAAATGAATATATTACCCGGATGAAAATCTCCATGGCAAAGTCTATCTCCCTCTGGTAGATTATCTAGGATAGACAGTGCTTTTTTCATTTCCTTTGAATCCTGTACCTTTTCTATATTATCCTTTAAAAAGTCTTTATAATTAGGCACATCCCCAACCTTATTCTTAATAATCTTCTTGTGTAAATTGGCCATATACACTGCGCAGTCATATATATTCTCTGTTTTTATAACCCAGTCTAACAAAGATTCACCATCTACTTTATCATATACTATACCTGTTTGTTGCCCGTGAAAGATAATTTCATAGGCCTTTGGCTTGGCAAAATCCATTTCCCTTATTAAACTTGCATTTTTAAACTCTCTTTCTATTGCCTCCATGGGGAAACCCTTATGAAAGAGCTTAAGAACCTTATTCTCTCCCCATTGATATACAGTTGCTGTATTACCCGTGCCTATAATTTTTCCAATTTCCATTTCTAATCTCCCAAATTTCTATAAGGTTTTAATTAAAATTAGGCTAAAATTGATTATAAATGCCTTTTATAAACCCATAATCACCATCATATTCTACTATGGATACGCTACCTGGGTCTATTTTGAATTTATAGAAAAATTCTCTACTTGAAAAGATTAGTGATAGGGCACATCTTATAACTCCCCCGTGGGTAACTACTAAAACCCTTTCATGTTTACCCTTAACATCATTAATGAAATCCTCTACCCTATCAAATAGATCTTGGAGGCTTTCCCCTTCTGGTATGCGATAGTTTTCATAATCCGCATTCCATAGCCTAAGATACTGTGGATATTTTTGCTCTATTTCTTCATATTTAAGCCCTTCAAACACACCAAAATTCATTTCACGCAGCCTGCCATCTAATATATATTCCTTGCTTAATATATCAGCAGTTTGTATTGCTCTTTTTAAAGGGCTTACATAAACTCCGTCAAAGGCGAATTCACCAAGAAAGTCTTTAAGCTTCTCCGCCTGCCTTAGACCTTCCTCCGATATATGGCAATCTATATTTCCAATAAAGCAGCCTAATTCATTAAGCTCTGTCCTTCCATGCCTTACAAAAACTATATCCACGCTCCCACCACCAAGAAAGTAATAAGTCCTAATATATCGCTTATTTCAATTGCTGCACCATACACATCACCGGTGAGCCCTCCAATAATCCTATAGGAGCGCCTCATAAGCAAAAGACCGAAAGCAAGTATAACCACTAGGGATATTATAAAGGACCAGCCGCCCAAAATTATGCCAATAGCGGAGAAAATTCCAGCAGACAGCCAAAAATAAGCTTTGCTTGAGCTGGATGAAAACAAATCTCCCAGCCCTCCTGGTCTAGCACTTTTAGCAAATGTAATAAGAAAGGAAGCAGCAAATCTTGAAGCACCTGATGTTAAAATAAGAGCCCATGACACTATATCCTGTGGGAGATTGCTTATCAAAGTATATTTAGCAAGAAGAACCAGTACAATTGCAATTACCCCAAAAGTACCAACCCTGCTGTCCTTCATTATCTCCAGTATTCTTTCTCTAGATCTTGCAGAAAAGAAACCGTCACATGTATCAGAAAGGCCGTCAATATGAAGACCTCCAGTGGCGGCAACATTTGCTATTACAGCACCCAAAGCTGCGATATCAATGTTTATAAAGCTTAATAGATAGTACACAGCCCAGGATATAGCACCTACCACCATTCCAACTAGGGGTAAAAATACTATCCCTTTTGAAATGGTTTTCTGATCCATCTCTATTTCAATGGGAATCGGTAGTCTGGTCATGAACTGAAACATCAATATAAGTGACCTAATCATTTTAACCTCAAAGGAATCCCACAGGTTACCAGATAAACCTCATTGCACATCTCTGCAATCTTCTGGTTTACCCTACCTGCGATATCTCTATATACTCTAGCAATATGGTTTTCGGGAACTATGGAATAGCCAACTTCATTGGTTACCATAACAAGGTTCCCCTTTATCTTTTTTACTGCTTCTATCAGTTCACTTATTTCCTTGACTACCGTCTTTTCAACCTTTAATTGCATATCAATGGATATTTTCTCTGCATCCTTGGTAATATCAAACATTATGTTTGAGGCCAGCACTGTTATACAGTCCAACAAATAATTCTGTCTTTCCCCTACAGCCTCTTTTAAATTATAATTACCTTCGAAGGTTAACCATTCTTTTGGTCTCTGTTTTCTATGGTGCTCTATCCTATCTTTCATCTCCTCATCGGTTACTCTAGCCGTTGCTATGTATACAACATCTTCTACGCCCTTATATATTCTTTCTGCAAAGGTGCTCTTACCGCTTCTGGCACCTCCAGTTACTAAAATAATCCTCGACATTATATCACCTTATATCCACTAAGAAATCGTTATTTATCATTGCATCATCAAAGGTTGCCATGTTATTGATTACAGCCAGTGCTGATTCAATTATATGAAAGGCTAGAGGACAGCCTGAACCCTCTCCCAATCTCATCTTTAAATTCATCAAAGGTTCCAGGTTTAACTCTTTCATAATATACATAGAGCCTGGCTCAGCTGAAAGATGAGAGGGAAAAAGATAATCATGAACATTAGGGTTTAGCTTATAAGCACAAAGGGCGGCAGCAGAGGATATGTATCCGTCTATAACTATAGGGACCCTTCTTTCTGCGGCAGCTAAAAAACATCCGCAAAGTCCCGCAATATCAAATCCACCTACCTTGGATATGACATCAATCACATCATCTTTGTCCGGCCTGTTAACCTCCAGCGCTTTTCGCACTACAGCCTTTTTATTCTGAAACTGTTCTTCTGTGAGACCTGCTCCTTTTCCAACAGTCTCATCTACATCTAGCCCTGATAAGGCACACAAGACAGCAGCACTGGTAGTGGTATTACCAATCCCTAGTTCTCCAGTACCAATAAGGTCATAACCCTCTTCTGCTAATTTTTCTATCATTTCTATACCTATCTCAATACCCTTAATTGCATCCTCCCTTGTCATTGCGGGGCCTTTAGCAATATTATTTGTCCCATAAGCTATTTTTCTATCTATTATTTTGGGGTTATTAAACTTTGCCTTAACCCCAATATCTACCACCCTAACATCTGAACCTGCACAGTTTGCAAGTACATTAACACCTAAAATTCCCTTGGCCATATTCTCTGTAAGTAGTGCTGTTACACTTTGAGGGGCTGAGCTTACTCCCTCTTCTACCACGCCATTATCAGCACTCATAACAATAATACACTTTTTATTTATTTTATTATACACTTTACCTGTGATTCCTGCCATCTTTGCGGCAATATCCTCTAATTTACCAAGGCTGTATATAGGCTTTGCCAGATTGTCCAACCTCTCCCTAGCCTCAGCTACTGCACTTTGATATGCTGGTTTTATGTTTTCTAATGTTTTCTTTAATATATCCATGGTTTCCTCCCGGTTATTAGATTAATAATCTCCCCTATCTTACAACTGTCAGCAAATTATTAAAGGGAGCAACCCTATATCTAATGATTTACAGCAGCGTCTATACCACTTTTTTTAACATGCATAATGAAGGGTTTTCCTGTCACGGGATTATCCATTATATAACTATCTAGCTTATATACCCTTCTAATATTTTCTTCTGTTATTACATCACCAGGCATTCCTTGGCACACAACTTTCCCTTCATTCATCAGTATAATATAATCACTATATTGGGCTGCAAGATTTAAGTCATGCATAACCGAAATTACTGTAATTTTCCTGTCTTTGATTAATCCTTGAATGGTTTCCATTAGCTCAATTTGATGATGTATATCCAGCTGTGAAACCGGCTCATCCAATAGCATTATATCCGTATCCTGGGCAAGGGCTCTTGCAACTATTACTCTTTGCCTTTCTCCCCCGCTTATCTGCGTTATTGGCTTGTCTTTCAAGTGCCATGTATTGGTAGATTTCATTGCTCTCTCTGCAATCTCCAGATCCTTACGGCCCTCTGCTAGGAATCTGCCTATATATGGGCTTCTGCCCATCAGCACTATATCCATAACCGTAAACTCAAATTCTATATTAGTGTTTTGGGGAACTACTGAAAGCCTTTTAGCCATATCCCTACGGCTAAGCCTTGTTATATCTACATTGTCAACAAATACAGTTTTAGGTTTTGGTTCCAGGCTTTTTGCTATATTCCTAAGCAAAGTGGTTTTTCCAGACCCATTAGGTCCGATAATGCTATAAAAGTAGCCTTTCTTTATGGTTAAATTTATATCTTTTAGTATCAGTCTATCTCCAAACTTCCACTTTAAATTCTGTATTTTTATTGGATGGCTGGCCCTAGATTCCAATCAGATCACCTTCTTTTTGTTTTTATAGAGCATAAATATAAAAAATGGTGCACCAAAGAGAGATGTTATTGCTCCTACTGGAATCTCAGATGGAGGGATAAGGTTTCTTGCCAGGGTATCACAAACAACCATAAATATAGCTCCCCATACCGCTGAAAATGGCAACACTGCCCTTTGGTCCGATCCTACCATTAACCTAATTGTATGAGGTACAATGAGACCCACAAATCCTATTACACCACTGCTAGATACACAGCTTGCAACAATTAAGGAGGAAACTATTAAGAGAATCTTCTTAACCCTCTCCACCTCAATGCCTAAGCTCTTTGCCGTTTCATCTCCAATGGACATGGCATTAAGATCTCTAGCGTAAGCTATGATTATCATAGAACCTATTATCACTACAGGAGTAAGTATCCCCACCTCGTTCCATGTAGCCGCTGATAGGCTTCCCATGGTCCACATAACAATCTTTTCTATATCATCTCTATTGAAGAACATTAACAGGGAAACCACAGAGGAAAGAAAAAAACCAACAGCTACACCAGCAAGAATTAGAGCTAGTGTAGTTACTCTATTGCCTGCCCTAGCTATATTGTATACAAGCACAACTGTCAAAATAGCGCCTATGAAGGCAAAAAGAGTAATAATGCTCAAGCCTCCAATTATACCCCCAAGACCTAAAACTATGGCTATGGTTGCTCCAGCCGCGGCACCTGAAGATATACCCAATATATATGGATCTGCCATGGGATTTCTAAACATGCTCTGAAAGGTGGATCCAACAACAGAAAGCCCCACTCCTATCAAAGCCGACAGGAGTATTCGGGGCAATCTTACATTTAGCACAATATAATAATGGGATTGACGTATATTGTCACTAGCTATCAAGCTGCCAACTAAGGGTATCCTGGACACCATTATCCTTAAGGAGTCTATAAAGGATATATCTGCAACCCCCATTGTGCTGGAAATTATGATAACAAAAGCCAGGATAATAAACGACAATATCAGTAAGTATTTATATATTCTTTTCTTTTTAATAAACCCCATGTAAACCTCCTCAAGTCTCTTTTATTCAGGTGTCCATACCAACATGGAATTATTTAAAAGCATCAGGATGCAGATATTCTGCAATTTCCCTTAAGCCTTCAGCTAGCCTTGGGCCCTGTCTCTCAAGCTTATTCTTATCTATCTCCAATATCCTGTCATTGGCAATGGCATCAAGATCCTTATAGTGTTCTGCTACTTTTAGCTGCTCCTTGTGATTATCATTCTTTGAGCAGATAAAATGATCAGGGTTTTTTTCAATCAGTTTCTCAAGGCTATAGCTCCAACCTTCCACATCATCAGCAGCGTTTTTGCCTCCCGCCATCTCTATCAGCTGGCCAATAAAGGTGTCACCACCCGCGGTATAGTCTCCCCATTCACCAAATCCTACTACATAATAAACACTTGGTCTTTCTCTACCTTCCACCTTCTGTACTACTTCTTCTACTGTAGCCTTCATATCAGCTACTGTTG
>CALKWV010000108.1 GCA_938003915.1 uncultured Bacillota bacterium
TTAGGATCTAGTGCCGCAAGGCGTGGGAGTTCGAATCTCTTCGCCCGCACCACAACTCTTTGTTTTCTGGGTTTTGGATTAAAGTGAGTATGATAAGCTTTAATTATTCATAATAAGCGGGAGTGGCTCAGTGGTAGAGCGTCGCCTTGCCAAGGCGAATGTCGCGGGTTCGAATCCCGTCTTCCGCTCCATATTTGCGGGTGTAATTCAATGGTAGAATACCAGCCTTCCAAGCTGGAAGTGTGGGTTCGATTCCCATCACCCGCTCCATGATGCGCCCATAGCTCAGCTGGATAGAGTTACAGACTTCGAATCTGGAGGTCGAAGGTTCGAATCCTTCTGGGCGCGCCAAAAAGCTTATTAATATGCTTATATATATTATGGGCCATTAGCTCAGTTGGTAGAGCACCTGACTCTTAATCAGGGTGTCCCGGGTTCGAGTCCCTGATGGCCCACCAGGTAAAGTCGCTAGAAATCAACATTCTAGCGACTTTTTTTATCATTATTAATTAGATTAGTTGATTAAATAGATCATTGACAATCTGTGGTACTATATTGATTGAAGAAATTATGCATATATTATATCTGCATCACTTAATGTAATATTCTTGGTCTGAACATCTGAATTCCTTTCATAATAATAGTAAGCCAATAGTTATACATGATTTTCTAAATAAATTGTCATTTAAAATTGCAATTTATAGATGATATTTCTACTTCTACAAAGATAGCATAACAGTTGACGGTTAATTTTGTAAATGTTAATATAATCGTAAAGTTAATCGTTTAGTGGAAGGTAGTTATAAATTGATAGATTTAGAAATTGGATTTGATAATTCGTGCGAGGAAAAATTCTAAAAATTAAGAAGAGTATAATGTTACTTTTATTTTTAGTTTAAATTACTATGAATAACTGCGAAATGAAAGACTACAGTAGAGATAAAATAATAATTATATAGCTAAACGTTTAGTTTTGTTATAAAGGATTTGCTTATCTTTTAGAGAATAACTTAACGATAAAAATGGGTAAGTCAACGGGCATATTATACATTTAGAATATTAAGAATATAATCGCAGAGCCATTTTCAATAAAGAGGTAATTAAAAGAAAATTGCTATCCCAGCATCATAATGTTTATTGGATGATTAAATGCTATATTATAACTGAGCTAACATACACATCATTTTATACTTGATTTTATAGTATAACCAATATACTGGTTTGACAGTTAATTAGTACATAGGGTGAATAATATGAAAAGTAGAAATTATAAACAATGCTTAAGAACTTTATTCAATAATATGACTATAAAAAGTAAAATTTTTATTTTCTATGCAGGTATTCTATTAATATCTGTTTCCATATTTGCTCTTTCTACTATTAAGATATCAAACCAAGCAATAGTTAGCAAGGCAACAAAAAATGCATGTAGAGAACTAGCTCTAATTAATAAAAGTTTAATGAACCTAACTAACAATTCGGAAAATTACGTAAGAATACTATCGTTAGATAATAGATTGCAAAATCTACTTGCACGTATAAAGGATAAAAAAATGGATCCAATCAATATTTTGGAAGTAGAAAAAACTTTATCAACGGTTATTAGCAATATTGTACATCCAATCACTAACATAGCATCAGCAAGTATTATTTCCTCCGAGGGTATGTTATTTGATATTGGGTATGTTGATAATTCAAGTATTGCTTCTATTTTTGATGACAAGTTAATTGAAACTATAACTAAAAAAAAGACTCCAATTTGGATAGGACCTATAAAAATAAAATATAAGGATGGAATTTATGATAATGTATTTGTTGTAGCTAAAACTATAATAGATGTGGATACGGGACGTTTTTTGGGAACAGCAATTCTTTACTTAAAAGAAAAAGATGTGGCTTCCGTATATCTAGACAATATAGTGAATGAAAATGATAAGTTTTGCATAATAAACGATAGAATGGAGATTATTTCTACTCAGAATAAAAATGAAATTTATAGCAAGTTTGATGTAAAGAAATATCTGGATGGATACAATATAGATCAAATATCAGAAGTTACAAGTATTATAAGAAATGTTGAGGGGAAACAGACTTTAATAACAGTTTCAGATTTTAATAAAAATGGTTGGAAAATAATTAGTTTAATTCCTCTGGACGAAATTACAAGTGAAAATAGAGAAATAAGAAAACTCCTTATTATTCTTGGTATAACTTGTCTTATATTCGCATTTGGTGCTTCATATTTGCTTTCCTATTCAATATCAAAACCCATATTGAAACTTACAAGCATTATGAAAGAAATCAAATCAGGCAATTTGGAATTAAGAGCAGACTTTAAAACCAAGGACGAGATTGGAATTCTTGCTGACGGTTTCAATAGTCTTATGGACAAAATTAATAATTTGGTAAATCAGATTTATTATGAGCAAAAAGAGAAAAGAGAAAGTGAGTTCAAACTTCTTCAATCTCAAATAAAACCTCACTTTCTTTACAATACTATTGAGACCATTATTTCTTTTATTAAACTTAATTTATCAGATAATGCAATGAAAACAGCAAAATATCTTGCTAATTTTTATAGGATTTCTTTAAGTAAAGGTAAAGATATTATTAGCATTGAAGATGAAATGCATCTTATAGATAGTTATCTCTCTATTCAGAAACTTAGATATGTAGAAACTTTGGATTATAAATTGGATTTTAACGAAGAAATATTAAAATACCAAATACCAAAATTGACACTGCAACCACTTGTAGAAAATGCTATCTATCATGGTTTACGCCAAAAAGAGGAAAAAGGAATGATTGAAGTTAAGGGTTATCTAAAAGATGGCATTATAAATATTGAGGTAATTGATGATGGTGTAGGAATGACAGATGAACTGATAGAGAGGGTTCTCCATAGACCTCAGAAGAATAAAAAGAATATGGATTTTGGGATATATAACGTCAACTCAAGATTGAAGCTTTTATATGGTGAGAAGTTTGGGTTAACAATAGAAAGTAGAGTAGGAGAATATACAAAGGTCATTGTGAGATTGCCTGCTATTTTGGAAAACAGTTATTAGCTAAAAGAAAAAATATATTATTACTTAAGCTATTGGAAATGGCAGTGGAGCTATAAGTGGGGGTTAGGTAATTATGTTAAAGGTAATGATTGTAGATGATGAATTTTATTTCAGGGAGGCTCTCAAAGTATCAATCTGCTGGGAAAAACATGGCTTTACAATTTGTGGCGAGGCAAAAAACGGGAAAGACGCTATAGAAAAAATTGACTTATTGAATCCTGATATTATAATTGTAGATATTAATATGCCTATTATGGATGGATTCCAGCTTGTGAAAAATCTTAAGGATAAAGGAATAGAAAGTAAAGTTATAATTATATCTGGTCATAGTGAGTTTAATTATGCAAAACAGGCTGTAGAAATTGGAGCATACAATTATATTCTAAAACCAGTAAATGAAGAAGAATTAGTAAATACATTATATGATGTAAAAAAAGTTATTGAAAAGGAAAGAAATATACAAATTGAAATAGATAGATTAAAGCGCCAACTAAAAGATAAAGTATACATGAAAAAGAATAAATTATTAGATAAATTATTACAAGGGACTTTAAATAAAAATGAATATGAGACTTTAAAGAGAAACAAGCATTTAAACAATAATATAGATTCAAATTACTATGTAGTTGCTACCATTGAATTAAACAATGAAAAGGATCAAGATAGTGATAATAAGGATTGGCAAAAATATGGATTAAGCATATCAAACATCATTAATGAAATTCTATCAAAGAATTTCAATAACGATATATATTATGATAGTTATGATAGGATATGTATCGTTATTGGCTCAAAAAATGTAGAAAATGAATGTAGTTTTAGACAATTGCTTGAGAATGAATTAAGAGATTTAAGAATGTCTGTTTATAGACAATTAAATTTTTATATTAGCATTGGTGTTGGAAGTATAAAAAGATCACTATTTGATATTAGTGAATCATATAAAGAATCCTTGATAGCTTTAAAAAGTAAACTTATAATAGGTCAAAACAAGATTATTTCATATGAAACATTTTTAGATTCTGAAGTAGATCTTAATATATTTTCAACAGAGTATAGAAATCAATTATTAATAAATTTGCGTATTGGAGATGAAAAAGAAGTACAAAATCTTATTGATCATTTATTTAAAGAAATTCGAAAAAAGAATATACACTATGGGATTTTATTAATGATTTGCATAAAAATGGTGTCTGTATGTTTGGAGTTTATTGGAGAAATAGGATTGAACTTTATGAAAATATTACCTAACTACCATAATCATCTTTATCTAATAGAAGAAATAGAATCAAAGGAATCGGTAGATGAGATTCAAAGATGGATAGAAGGAATTTATAACAACGTTTTAGATGCAGCTAAAAAAACACGTCCTTCAAATGCGGAAAATTTGGTTAAGAAGGTAAAAAAATATATAAATCAAAATTATCATAATAGTGAGCTTAGTATTCACGAAATATCAAAAAATTTATTTGTTAATTATGCTCATCTTTGCTTTATATTTAAGCGGGAAACAGGAATGACAATAAACAACTATTTGACTCAACTTCGAATGAATAAGGCGAAGGAACTTTTCGACTCGGGAAATGTTGTGGTCCATTATGTTGCTAATAAAGTAGGCTATGCTGATGCTAACTATTTTGGAAAATGTTTTAAGAAGTATTACGGGGTGGCACCTAGTAAATATATAGAGAATATAAGAAAATGAAAATTCTTATCTCATCCGATTTTTTTCCTTACCCACCAATAATAATCCCTTCAATACAGATAGTCAGCATTATATAATGATAACGAATTTATAAAAGACGCCTTTCGTGAAGAAAGGTTTGTCTTATTAATTGACTATCTGATTAAGGAGGTAAAAGATGATTAAATTATCAAAATTAATAGCTGTTATTATGATTTTGGTTATGACAATTTCTTTGGTTGCATGCGGCGGTGGGTCTAGTAATTCAGCTAATACAGTTGATCCAGACGCTGACGTTTCACAATCAAATGGTTCAAATGATTCAAAAGATGAGGATACGGAACCTCAAGAAAAGGTCAAAATCAAATTTCTTTCTTTAAGCGCAGATGAGAACAGAAATAATATACGTGAAAATTATATCAAAGTAAATGTGGAAAAAGAAATGCCTCATGTTGAAGTTGAATATGATTTGGGTGGAGGTGGACAGGATTACGCAAATAAGCTGAAGGCGTACAATGCTTCAGGAGATATGCCTGATGTATGGTTCTCTGAACAGAATTTATCTTCTGTTGTTATTGCTACTGGAAATGCTTTAGATTTACTACCATATGTAAAAGAGTCTGGTTTTGATAAAAAATTTAAAATGAAGGAAATTGTATCGCCAGATAAAGATGGTAAACTTTATTGTGTACAACCTGGAGCAGATCAATACTTCACGCCAAGATTATGGTACCATAAAGACATATTTGAGGAGCATAATATTGAAATTCCAAAGACCTTTGACGAACTTATTAATGTCTGTGAAATATTGAAAGATAAAGGATATATTCCGATTTCCATAGTTGGTAAAGATGGTTGGACTCCTAATCTCCATCTACTACAAACCATGATAATGATAGAGGATCCGCAGGTTGCAATTGATTTAGTTAACAATGAAACTGATTTTAGTAATCCTGTCGTTAAGAATGCTTTAGGCAGAATTCAGAAACTAGTGCAGATAGGGGCATTTGCACCAGGTGTAACAAATATTGATTATGGACCTGCAATGGAAATGTATACATCAGGTGAAGCAGCTATGTTGGCTATGTTTACGTGGGAACTTGGCAATTTGGAAAAAGCTGCTCCTGACACTGATTTCTTCCCTTGGCCAACAGTGGATGAAACAGTTGACCCAAACGGAGCAATACAATACTGGGGAGCACCTTTAAGTGGTTATCTGGCATGGGCCAATACGGAGAATCCTAAAGTAGCTGCTGAATTTGCAATGTTCTGTGCTACTCAAGACGCATTATACTATAACATAGAGCAAAAAGCTCCAACCATGCTTGATACAGGTATAGAGATTGAGGGCATGTCAGATTTAATGAAGAGAAATCTTGAACAGTTTGAAAATGCACAACTTAAAATTCCTTCATTATGGTCTGCTGTATTCAATGCAAGAACATCTGCAGAGATAGCTACACTCAATAGTATGCTTCTTACTGGTGAGTATTCACCAGATGAATATATAGAGGCTATCAATCCTATTTGGGCTGAAAATTTTGATTAATATAGAAATGAGATTAATTAAAGAAACAACTACAGTATCCCTATATGGGCCTTGCCCATATAGGGATATTAATGGGTATTAGTCAGAAATTAGTTAATAGGTGATATATATGGAGAAATACTATAGAAATAAATTCGCAATATTTATTTTTGCATTTCCTGCACTATTATTATTTACAACTTTTGTTGTTTATCCGGTATTTCCGGAAATAGTAATTAGCTTTCAAAAACATGACGGTTTTACAAGTAGTGGTTTTGTAGGTTTTGAAAATTATATTAAAGTTTTACAAGATAAAACTTTTTGGAAATCAAACATGAATACATACTATATGGCATTTATTTCAACTTTTATAGGTTTACCTATTTCTTTACTCTTTGCACTAATCATGGACCGCTTGGATGAGCCTATGAGGAGATTCTTTAAGGCTAGTAGTCTATTACCTGCTGTATTATCAGTTACGGTCATTGCCCAGATGTGGGTTGCAATTTATGAACCGCAGTGGGGCTTAATCAACGGTATATTAAGGAAATTAAATTTAGACCATCTTGCTATACCATGGTTATCTAATGAAAAGACTGTAGTGCCGGCTATAACAATAGCTTTTCTATGGCAGTATCTTGGTTTCAACGCCTTGCTCTTTTATGCTGGCATAAAAGCTATACCAGCAACTTATTATGAAGCTGCTCTTATTGATGGTGCAGGATTTATAAGAGCTAGTTTGAAAATTACTATTCCCCTACTGCAAGAAATGATCAAATATGTACTTATTATATCTGTATTAGGATGTATGTCTCAGTTTGCTCATGTAAGAATAATGACAGCTGGTGGACCCGGCGATATGTCAAGAACAGTGATTTATCATTTGTATTATAAAGCTTTTTCAGCATCGGATTTTGGGCAGGGTTGCGCTATCGCTGTTTTATTCATAATTCAATGCTTAATTTTGACATTTATTATTAACCAGTTCGTAGCTAGAGAAAAAATTGAGTTTTAGATGGGATGGTGAAGCAGTTTTGAAAAAAGTTAGACTCAGGATACTCATAGATATCATCATGGTAATAATTGGAATATCATTCCTTTTTCCTATGTACTGGATGTTAAATATATCATTCAAATCAAGAAGTGAAGTATATATTAATCCCTTTGGATTACCAAAACAATGGGTTTTTAATAATTATAGGGATGCACTTGAAAAGTTTAATTTTTTTAGGTATTTATCAAATAGTCTAATATATTCCATAGGAACTATTATTGTAACAATACTTCTGGGAAGTATGTTTGCATACTGTATTAGTAGAATGCACTGGAAACATAAAAGATTAGCGTTAAACTATATTTCAATGGGCCTAATAATACCTGTTCAGGTGGTAATAATACCTATAATGATTATGACACGGGCTATGGGATTAAGAGGAAGTCATTTTAGTTTGATACTTCCCTATTCAGCCTTTGGGCTTTCCTCATGTGTACTAATGTTTTATGCTTTTTTCAGAAGTTTACCTAAGGAACTTGAAGAGGCTGCATGTATCGATGGATGTAATATCTATCAAATTTTTTTTAAGATAATACTTCCAGTAGTAAGGCCAGCTATTTCCACCCAATTTATTTTAATATTTATGAACATCTATAACGAATTCTTTTTAGCTTTCATATTAGCGGCAGATGATAAAATTAGACCTTTGACGGTTGGTCTATTGAATTTCTTTGTGAGTATAGGAGTATCCCATTGGGGACAGATTGGAGCTGCGATGGTTATAACTAGTTTACCTACCATTATTATGTATGTCATAGGCAATGAACAAATAGAGAATGCAATTACGGCAGGATCAATATTAAAATAATCAAATTTATAAATAGTGGATGTTTCTTTTTTTGCAGGAAGTTACAATTGATATATTATGAGATAAAGGCTTCGTAAGTTTCATGAAGCCTTTTATTAATTCTTTTATATTGTGCATAACATGCACTATAAATAAAAAGCGAAAAATTATAATAATACTTTCTACTTAGTCCCCTAACCGTTTTGCACAATCACACACTAATTTAGTAAAATGAAATCAGTAGGGGATATTCTATATTGAAGAGAAGAGGCAATAGATATCCAGAATAGTTTACGCGTCAAATAGTTAAGGAAGTAGACTAAACTGGCAATGTTACTTTAGCTGCTTAATATAATATTGAAAAGAGATATAAAGCACATAATACAACTGAAGATATTGCAGTTAATAAAGGAGGCAGACCATTCCTGGTTACTCTCTTGATAAAACTGGAAACAAGGTTTACTATGAAC
>CALKWV010000109.1 GCA_938003915.1 uncultured Bacillota bacterium
TGTAATATATTATTATAAGTGGTTTTTACCATTAAGTATGTCTTAAAACGCTGTCAGGCCTTTGCTTTTGTTAATGAGATTATATAACATCCTACTAATTCAATTGTGATTTTAATAGGCGAGACAGAGCATAACAAGGGTATATAATCTAAGATTAAGAAAAAACAACTATAAACTAATAAATATAATTTATAACTTCCATAATAGACTTAACTTGCTTATATAGTTCATATGATTTAGCACACACCATAACTACTACAGCAGTGCCTTTTCGATTCACTAAATAAGACATGATAATATGCCAGTTTAATTTCTTTATACATTTTTTGACAACATCCAACTGATTTTTAGAAAGCATAATTACGACTCTTCCGGATTGACTTAGGTGTTTGTCAAAGTTTATTAAAGTATTGCAGATATCATCTAATGCATCTAGCGTAAATGGGACTTCTGTAATTAATGCATCAAAGATGTGTGTATCTAGATTGATTTCAGCTGAATTGCCTATATAATGATTAGAACCATATAAAACTAAGCCAGGTTCTAATGACTTATCAATATCAACACTAAAAACTTCAA
This sequence comes from uncultured Bacillota bacterium, assembly GCA_938003915.1. Taxonomy (GTDB): domain Bacteria; phylum Bacillota; class Clostridia; order Caldicoprobacterales; family UBA3941; genus JAAYGY01. Next base: position 580 of record CALKWV010000109.1, read on the forward strand.
TATTTTTATTAATATATTTTGCCTGGTATACAATGCCGCCAGCGCCTGCAAAGGGATCAATCATAGTTTTAACTTTTGATGGCAGTGCTAGGTTTACTAAACACCTAGCATCCTCTACAGGCAAAGCTCTTCTGCCTTTTTCACTTCCATCTCCACGATATCCATATACATCTCTTATAACATTATCACTTCCAACTATCCTGAAGTGCCTATTATGGGGTGACTGTTGTTTATATACCTTTTGACTTTGTTTATAGAAGGGCCTAATTGAAAATTTTCTTTTTTTCCAGATTAACGGGTTTTTACTGTGAATATCACAAGTGCTTTCAAGCTCAGGATTGTCAAAATCTAAAACATAGAACTTATTACAATATCCAAGATTCTTTAAATAACTGGGAAGACGCTCTTTATGTTCTTTTAATATAAAAAAGGATATCAAGCCCTTAACATCGCCTAATGGTCCATTTATAATAAAAATCCCCTGCAAGGGATATAAACAACACAATACCTCCATGATCGCTAGTTTTTTTGCTTTGATCCTTGAATTTCTTATAGAACAAACTAGCACAAAATATTTATCTAAATATTCATCAATATTTTGCGCTGTAACCTTCACATATCTCTTCATTGTATCTATTTCCCTTCTATTTGACGATATTATCTGGGATTACAACCATTGACTTGTCGAAACACTTTAGAAAAGTAAGATAAGCTATTGAACCTTAGCATCTCTGCAATCTCAGAAACATTTTATTTATAGTATGCTCGTATTATCTTGATATTAATTTTCTGACCAGCTATAATTTTAACTGAAAACCATCCTTGAAGGCATTTCCTACCTTCTCTCCAAGCCCTATGTAAGCATTATTGACCGGATCAAATATGATAGGTTTTAACTTTTTAGGATCAATTTTGCCATCAGTTAGAATCTTTTCATCTGCACTAACATTTACTATTTCACCAACAAGAATACCATCTTCAAAACTCTTTACCTTGCACTCAAGGGCCATAGGGAGTTCATTAATAAGTGGAGCATTAACAAATTCACTTTTTGTAGCGTGAAAGCCTGCTATTTCAAATTTGTTTGGCTCTTTATTGCCTGATTCAACACCAACATAATCACAAGGAATAATCATATCCTCTGTTCCAATGCTAACAGTAAAAGCTTTTGAAACAGCTAGATTCCTTGCTGTTTTATGATTTTCTGACAAGCTGATAGTAATTTCATTATAATCAGTTATCGCTCCCCAGGCTGCATTCATAGCATTAGGTACACCATTTTCATCATAGGTTCCTATAATCAGTACTGGCATTGGGTACATAAATGGTTTTGGGCCAAAATTTACTCTACTCATTTCAAAACTCCTCCCCTTTAATTTTGTTTGGCAAAGCTATATATGTCATGTATAATGTTTTATATATATGAACTTTATATATATTAGTATATCACACATATTTATAAAAAGTTAGAATAGTATTATATTGCTAATTATTGTTTGTATGTTTTCCCTACTCCAACTCCACTGCACCAGTATAAAGCTGATAGTATCTGCCACCCTTGGCAAGAAGCTCTTCATGGGTTCCCTGCTCTATAATTTCTCCATGCTCCAGTACTATAATCAAATCAGCGTTTCTAACGTTAGATAGTCTATGGGCAATTACAAATGTAGTTCTATTTTTCATTAGCTGATCCATGCCACGTTCAATGACTTTTTCAGTTCTTGTATGTTGACATTGCTACAGATTACTCCAATTGTCATCAAAAAGCTCTCTCAATCTTTATAGTAGGTAGCAGATAATTTTTACTTTTGCAGACTGGCGTTTTTTGGTTCTAAATATACATAATCTGTTTTTATTTTGTAAAATACATTACCAATCATCCCAATTTTTATTTGTAAAGTGTCTTCCACGCCTATATCTATGACAACCCCTGCCACATCCTCTCCCATAATCTTCGCACAGTCTATATTCGCCACCTTCTATTATAAGTATTCTACCATGTACCAGACAATTGGCTATCTTTTTTCTCGCTCTGGCATAGATTCCTTGAACTGTAGTTCGTGCAACATTCATTTGTTTTGCGCATTCTTCTTGAGTAAAGCCTTCTAAATCAATAAGCCTTATAGTTTCATACTCATCAACTGTCATCTGTATATAGTCTTTTTTATTCTCTTTAAAGCCCATAGGACCAAATTTATTAACTTTAGGCAAACTGCATACTTTTCTCCATTTCATAGGTCTAGGCATATTATAAACACTCCATTTCCAAATATAAACAAATAACTCCTAATTTTCACCTTATATATATTATACACCATAACAATAGAATGGGAATAAGGCAGGCGGTAGCCTGCCTTCCCTTTTCCATAGGGTTAATCTTCTAACTCATCAAGGCGTTTTTTAATTTCCTCAAGCCGGTCTTCAAGAAATTTAGCCTGTTTTTTTAGAAAATCTTTTTCATCAACATATGATTCAAAAAATGCAGTAGCATAATACCTTTGTCTAAATCCTCTTCCACGACCAAAACCGAACCCACAGCCAAAGGAATTTGCATATCCTGGAACAGCAAAACCAGCACAAAAACCAGCTTCACGTCCTGTCATTGGACCCATTCCCATAGGACCAGTTCCATCTCCTCTGGGCATAATGTCACCACCTTTCTTAATTTTTATATCATATATAAAATTGTTTTTCTATGGAGTAAATAATTCCCAATCATTTAATATATCTACTAAAATAAAGTCCTCTAGCTAAAAACTCCAATAGCAGCAATAGCAACAATAAGTAGCGATACTTCATGGAAATATAAATGACATATGTCATTTATATTTGTTATTATAGCAGATTTGTGACATATGTCAACATCATATTAAAAAAGCCAATTGAGAAGTTTTTCTTATTAGCAACTTCTCAATTGGCAATAGTCTAATAAAACTATTATGTAAAACGTTTTGGATCAGTTAATTAGAATTTCCATAAAAAATGGTCATCAAACAAAATATATTTCTATCTAAATATCAAATGCTTCTATTAGTCTTCTAACTTGGCCTCTACTGCTAAATTTGATAAATTCCATAATAGCACAGTATTTGTCTACCATTAGCACAACAAAAGACTCTCTGTATCTTGGTAGCTTTAAGGTTAATGGCCACATATGCTTTTTAATGATATCCTTTTCTATGCTGTTCAAGGAGAAATATTTGTTTGCATTACGTAAAGCTATATCTGGATGAACAAATCCATGTAGTCCTTTATAAGGTTTCCCCATATGCCAATCATACAGATAAAAATCATGAAGCAACCCGCCTCTTGCAGCGGAACGATAGTCTAATTCTAGTTTCTTGCATATTTTATAGCTAATATAAGAAACATACAGACTATGTTCGAGACAGTTTACATCTCCATGATGTCTGTAGTATCTCATAGATCTAATAATAGGATGACTGATAAGGTCATTTATACATTCCTTAAATTCTTTGTCAAGTTTGAAATCTGTTTTTGATCTGTACTTTGATTTTATTAATTCTACCATTTAAGATACTCCTCACACCTCTATTTGATACATCCTCATTTATAACTAATAAACGTGGAAAGGCTAGGAAAATTCTTTTGTATTTTACTATCATATCCTTATACTTACCTAAGGGCAAATCTGAATAATTTATAATTGCATTTCTTAAATTTAATGTACTAATTATAGATTTATAGGCATCAACAAGTAGGCATAGTAATGATAAAGCTGAAATATATCCTTTAATAGGTATAGGTATAATAGAAATAATTTGTTCAATGTAAGAATGTATTATTCCTATTAATAAAAATGCCAACATTCCCCATAGCAATGAAAATTTCAAGCAAATGTATCCTTTAATATTAAAAGCATTTTTGCTGTAATCCCACCATTTTGTATTAAACGCTTTTTCTAATACAAAACCTGTAAAAAATTCTAAGATAGTTACCAATAAAGTAGAAACAACTACAGTCATCAATATTGACATGTAATAATCATCAAAGATATTTTCCATCCACTTTGAAGATAAAAGAATTAATATGGCACCAAATCCATAGATTGGTGTAAGGGGACCAACTAGAAAACCTCTGTTAACAAATTTTCCTTGAGTGATACTGGCATAGGTTGTTTCCATCATCCATCCAATAAAAGAATACACTATGAAATAAAGAAATAAGTCTAATATCCCATTCATATCTACCCTCCCCTTTACCCTTATATAAACAGACTTAAAGTTGAACCCCGTGTTTTATTTATCATTCCATAATGGTATTTTATTCAAACAGTAGTTGCATTGCATCCAGCGCTTCTGTCCACTCTTCATCCTGATCAAGTATAGCCTGAACCCCTGTACCAAACATTGAGCCTATTAATAGTCTAGATAAGGATTCCGAAGAATATTCTTTAAATTTCTTCATATGAGACTTGTTTAATATATATTTTTCTATCATACCTGACATATCTTTAAATAGTTTTCTCAGCAAATCACCAAATGTAGGTGACCAAAGAGCCAGGCCTGTAAATTCATACAATAGCTTAAAAAGTTTAGGATTGTACTGTAACATTTTTCTAAAATATTCAATTAATGATTTTATTCTTTTCTTAGGTGAATCCTCTGCTTTTAAGGATTTTTCAATATCACGTAAATATTTGTCTATCATCATCCTTACTACTTCTTTAAATAATCCTTCTTTGTTTTTAAAGTAATAATTTAGCTGACTTAATACAACACCTGCCTCATTTGCAATATCTCTCATGGAGACATTAGCATATCCTTTAGTAGATATGCATTCAAATGCAGCCAGCAGAATCCTTTCGGATTGGCTTTTTCTATTAGAATCACAGTTCATTAAATCACCTCTCAAATTAGGTCAAACGTCCGATTTAATTTTAGCAATCTAATATTTTACTTGTCAAGATTCTATTTAATAAACTAACTATTAACCATGTAATTAATACACTCTGATAAATTATCTCAAGATTATTACATATTCTACCAAACTTTTTTCTAATTAACCAATATCTATTGAATAAGCTTATGCTACCTTACTATTTTGACACAATATGTCAATATTCTGGAAATCTATTGAATTTTTCGGAAAAAGCCTATAAAATTTATATAATAAAAACTAAAAAAGGAGGATTTATATGGCAATAAAGTGGACTCCTGATTTATCTGTTGGTGTTAAACATATTGATGACCAACACAAAATATGGTTTGAAAAAGCTAATGCTTTATTTGAAGCTGGAAGGGAACAAAGAGCAAAGGAATATATCAACCAAATGATTGATTTCTTGGATGAATATACCAAGGAACACTTTAGAGATGAAGAGGCTTACATGGAAGAAATAAACTACCCAGAGCTCAATGCTCAAAAAAGGGCTCATGCAAGCTTTGTTAATGATCTTGCCAAATTAAAAAGCGACTATAACGATTCAGGTGGTAATCTACGAGTCATACTTAATGCTAATAAGATGGTTATAAACTGGCTTACAAATCATATAAGAATCATGGACAAGAAAATAGGCGAATATGTAAGAACTCTTGATAAACCTGAATAAAACAAAAGAAGCATAGGGGATAGGTCCTAAATCTAAGATACGGGCCGTCCCCTTACTAACCAATAGGGGGGGCAATGGTCTTAGAAGCATAACCGGAAAGCAATCTAAAATGTCTGTCCTTATAGAGATAGGAGATATACAGTCTGTTATAAAATACATGAAAGAAATAATGTGAAATAATCAGTGTGAATATCTGGAGATCGAAGGTGCTGGTCATATGTTTAATAAGTTTATATCCTCAAGAAACTAATTCTTCAAACTTATTTTTTAAATGCAATGGACTCCATTCCGGACTTCTGCAGAGAAAAACATAATCAAAGCTTTCATTTTGAATAGACCTTATATTTTCCGTATGTTCAAAAGGAAACGTTCCATCAAGACTGTTGAGTTGTGAATCTTTTCTTCTAATCCATTTTACCTTTGTATCAGGCCGTTCTTCAATCACTCTTCTTAACCAGTTACCACAGTTGCAATAGTCATTACCTTTATAATAGTGATAGTAGTCATGATGGAAATCAATATTAACTATCTTCAATTGTAATGTGCTAGGTATCCTATCAATAATATCTTTTATAGATTTGTGATTATCTGCCTTGATAAAATTTTCTTTTGGAATTTTTAATTCCTTTAGGAACTTCTTTAAAAAATAAAATTCATCAATTACCCCTACTGCCTTTAATTCTGGATATCTTAAATATCTTTTCTCCCACATAGCTTGCAGCTTATTATAAGGTATCTCATCACTTCCAGTTGGAAAATATGTCTCTCTTTCCTGAGATGAAACATCAATAAAATAATCAAAATCAACGCTTAATATTCCTATTATAATATATCTACACCCCCTATTAAAAACAATAAAAGTAATAAATTCCTCTATATTTATTATAATTTATAAGCTTGGTTTCTCAAATACATCCAATTAGAAAACTTATCCTTCAGCTTTATGTCAAACAGCTTACTACACTTTACTGTTCCAATTTCACTATCCTAACTATAAATTTCAATAAACATTATATAATATACACTGCATTGCTGCATAAATCTATCATCTTATTATATATTACATCTTAGCATGTATTTCTTTCAATAGTTGATATGTTACCATAGAATAAAATAAGGTTTCCCGCTATTGTACTTTTCCGCTCACCAAAGCGAGAAACAAATCCAATATCGGGAAACCTTTACTACACACCAATTTATTTAATTCATGGGTGTTACCTTTAAAAAAATTATTCTACTACCTTCTCTCTCATCTTTTCTATGAGCTCTAATACTCCAGCTTCTACTTTCTTAAGGTCTTCTTCCTTTGGTGCCCCTTCAAACTCTACGGATTCAATGAAATCCCACTTCATTTTATTCCTTTCAATTATTTCCTTTAGCTCTTTCTCCGCACCGCCAGACCATCCATATGAGCCAAATCTAAAGGCTAATTTACCTGAAATTCTCTTTCTACCAAGCTCATTCAAAGCTGCTGCAACTGGTGGAAAAAGCTTATACTCATAAGTAGGTGCCGCAATAATTATTCCTGCAGACTTGAAAACAGTTGCTATCATTTCACTGTCACTTACGTGTGGCATTTGCAGTTTATTGTATTTGACTCCTTCTCTTTGAAGTACTTTTTCTACATAATCAACTGCTTTTGCAGTCATTCCATACATGGATCCCCACAATATAGTGACTTCATTCTTACCTAATCCTTCAGCATACAGGGAATATCTAGAATAATCATCCATGATTTTTTGAGGATTTTTTCTATAAACCGGACCATGACCCGGAGCTATAGTATTTATTTCTAGCTCTTTTGCCTTTTCAATTGCTTTTCTTAAACTTGGTGTGAAAGTTGTCATTACATTGGAATAATATCTTATTCCTTCAAATTCAAAGAAGTCTATCTCTTCTGGTGTTAGTTCATCATCAAAACAATGATCACCCATCCTTCCAAAAGCTCCAAACATATCACAAGAGAAAAGAGTTTTTGTATCTCTTTCATATGTGTACATAGTGTCTGGCCAATGAACATTTGGTACTGGATGGAAACTCAATACCTTACCCTTTCCTAAATCTAAGGTATCTCCTTCCTTAACAATCCTTACATTATCTCCACCATAAAAGGAATATACCATCTTTGCAGCTTTATCAGTGCATATTATGGTAAAATCATCCTTGATTTTGCTGAAATTTGAAATCCAGCCAGAATGGTCTGGTTCCATATGGTTAACAATCAAATAATCAATATTTTTGGGATCCACACCTATTTCTTCTAAGTTTTTATAAAGGGTTTCAGGTATCCCATCCCAACCAATTACACCATCAATTATTGCAGTCTTTTCTCCCTGAACTATATAGGAGTTAAGAGTAACTCCGTTTGCTATCTCCCAAATTCCTTCAAATAGTATGTCCTCAACATTCATAGTAAGCATATGTATCCCGTCTGCAATTTTTAGTTTTTTCATATCTAGTCCTCCTTTATTTTGTCTATCATAAATTATTTACCCACAAATAGGATTAATATATCAAAAAATATATGGATTTTTATTATATTTATTCAATGTTCCTCCTGTTATAAGATAACATATACCACTTTCCCCAAAGCTCTCAGTGCCATAGCTTCAAGCAATGTTGCCATAGGTAAATGCATTTTAAGAGATACAAATTTAATACAAACAATTAGCGTAATCTTCATCAAATTATATGAAAAGCTATAATATGTAAAGTAAAGATATTTAACCATAATAACCCATGATCCCTTTCTTTATCATAGCATATAAGAAAATTAAGTTATCTAAATAAACTTTTAATCTCATT